>JBAYVA010000001.1:0-474546 GCA_041674805.1 Candidatus Magasanikiibacteriota bacterium
AGTTGCAAGAGTATTAGAAAAGAATAATTCTCCAGAGACATATCGTCAAATCGTGAAAGAACAGATTAGTGTTGAAGATTTTTGTGGTATGAAATCAGGAGGATCAGAAAGAAATAAATTTAAAATAACCTATAATAATGATAGCATTAGTTTAATAGTTCTTTCTAGAATTTTTGGTATTGAGGGTGATCCTAGGGGTTACACTGAAGTTCTTCTTGCTTTGGCTAGAGCAATTTATGGTGAGGATCAAGTTGCAAGAGTATTAGAAAAGAATAATTCTCCAGAGACATATCGTCAAATCGTGAAAAAACAGATTAGTGTTGAAGATTTTTGTGGTATGAAAAAACAACAAAGAAATAAATTTAAAATAATCTATAATAGGGATATTAAAGGTCTAGTTGCCTTGTCTAGAATTTTTGGTATTGAGGGTGATCCTACTCAAAACACAGAAGTTCATATAGCTTTAGCTAGAGCAATTTATAGTGATGATGAAGTCAATAAGATACTTGCAAAAAAGAAATAATTTTGTCAAAAAATAAAAAAAGTGTTATACTAATATTAGTTCATAAAGAATTTTTATCACAACTTTACAAATTTTATAACTTTCTTGTCCGCCTTGGGCGGAACAAACTTTAAAACTTAATTGCCTGTCCTATGTTTGAAACAAGTAAAGATCTACTTTTTGTAGTTCTATCTCTTTCTATATTTTGGTTTACGATATTTCTTTGTTGGTTGCTTTATCAAGCTGGTAGAACTTTGCGTAATATCAATAGAATCGCTGAGATTTTGACTGAAAAGTTGGAACTCATTAGTGAAGCTGTTACCTTTATGCGTGATAGAGTAGATCATTTATCTAGTAAAATGGGAATTGTTAGCAGTATGTTGTCAGGTTTAGTAGAAAAATTTATTGTGAATAAGTTTTCTGAAAATTTGGAAAATAGAATGACTAAGAAAAAAACAACAAAGAAAACTAAAAAATAATATATTTATTTTTTGAAATTTAAAAACTCTTGGGTATCTCAAGAGTTTTTGTTTTTTGTTAGTTTATTTATTGATTCTGATATTATAAAATAAGCAGGTCCTAAAATAAAATAACTTATTTGAGTCCATCTTGGAGCGTGTATACACTCACAAAATTTTATAGGTGGATAATTTTTTGCTAGTTCATTGTGTATTCCAAAAACATGGTAAGCAATACTTTCTACAAGTAAAAGTGTTGATGAATAAATAATAAAAAATATCAAAAATTTTATTACAAAATTATATTTTTGTATTTTTTTTATATTTAAAAATAAAATATAAAAAACAAATAATCCTGCTGACCAAGCTAATAATAAATAAAAATTTATACCTAGAAAATCTGGAAAATTAGTATTATAACTATAATTTCCTTTGGATATCAAAGACCAAATTATACCAAACAAAATAGAAATGAGAAAATATTTTAAATAATTTTTTCTATTGGTAATTAAAAAATATGGTGTAATAAAAATAAAGCCAATAAGTAAAACTGTAAAGGGATTAAAAATTCCAAACAGTAGAAAAAAAGTAGTAAAAGACACTAAATCTATTAGCCAAAGTTTGATTGTATTTTTCATGTTATTTTTTATTTTAATTTTATAATAGTATATCATTTTTTAGTATATCTAGGCAATTTGCTTTTTGTCTCATTTTTTCGTATTATATTAGAACTAAGTGTTTAAATCAATAAACCTATGGATTTCGTCCATTTGCATGTCCATTCTCACTATTCACTCCTAAACGGTCTTACCAAAGTCAAACCGTTGATTAAGGCTGCTAAAGCCAAGGGATTCAAAGCTTTGGCTTTGACTGATTATGGCTCTATGTATGGTGCGATTGAGTTTTATCAGATTTGTTTGGAAGAGGGTATCAAGCCAATTATTGGTTTTGAAGCTTATGTGATGAGTGGTAGTCGCAAAAATTTGGATGAAGAAAAAAATATTTATAGATTGATTTTGTTGGCTGAAAATTTTGAAGGTTATCAGAATTTAATGCGTCTTTCTTCAAAAGGACATTTGGAAGGTTTTTATCATGACAAACCTTGTGTGGATAAAGAACTTTTACAAGAATATGCAAAAGGTATGATAGCTTTGTCAGGTCCAATAGAAGGTGAAGTACCTCAATTGTTGAAAGCAGAAAAGATAGATGAAGCTAAGCGTGTAGCTTTGGAATTACAACAAGTTTTTGGGGTTGGAAATTTTTATTTGGAATTGCAAGATCATCCTGCTATTTCTGGTCAATTGGATGTGAATACCAAATTGATTCAAATCTCCAAAGAATTAAATATACCTTTAGTAGTAACTCGTGATGTTCATTATTTGGATTATTCAGAAGCAGAAGCTCAAGATATCTTGCGTTGTATTGCCAATGGTTGGAAAGTAGGTCAAACGAATAGAGAAGATTATCGTCATGTAGATAGATCATTCAATTCAGCAGAAGATATTATTTCACGTTTTCGTCATGTACCAGAATCTATTGAAAATACTGTAAAAATTGCAGATAGAATTGATATTCAAATACCATTGAATAATTGGCATTTTGCGCCAGTAGAAATTCCCAAAGATAAAACTTATGATGATGTTTTGCGTGAAGAAGCTTTTGCTGCTGCACCAAAATTTTATCCAGAAGTTAATCAAGAAATTATAGACAGACTTGATTATGAACTTGATATTATCAAAACTAAAGGTTATTCACCTTACTTTTTGTGCGTGGGCGATTATGTGGGTTATGCCAAGAAAAATGGTATTGTTGAGTCAACTAGAGGTTCGGCAGCAGGTTCACTTGTTTCTTATGTTTTGGGTATAACAACTGTGGATCCTATGCGTTTTCATTTACCATTTGAACGTTTTTTGAATCCTTTTCGTCCAAGTCCACCTGATATTGATACAGACTTTGCTGACGATAGAAGAGGGGAAATGATTGAATATATTACCAAAAAATATGGTGCTGACAAAGTGGCCCAAATTATTACTTTTGGAACAATGGCTGCACGTGCTAGTATTCGTGATGTAGGACGTGCTTTGGGTATGTCTTATAGTTTTTGTGATCAAGTATCCAAACTTATTCCACCAGGTTCACAGGGCTTTCATATGACAATAGACAGAGCTTTGTTAGAGGAACCGGATTTGAAAAAGTTGTATGATACGAATTCTGAAGTAAAGCGTTTGATTGATTTGGCTAGAAAAGTAGAAGGTTGTAACCGTCACACTTCCATTCATGCGGCTGGTGTTGTAGTCTCACCAACACCTTTGACAGATTTTACACCAGTACAACGTGAAACTGGTGGAGAAAAATTAATTACTCAATATGAAATGCATGCAGTAGAAACAGCTGGTGTTTTGAAAAACGATTTTTTGGGTATTCGCAATTTGTCTATTTTGGGTAATGCTATGTTAATTGTCGAAAAAACTACAGGGGACAAAATAGATATTTATAATTTGCCATTAGATGATAAACAAACTTTTGAAATGCTCGCACGTGGTGAAACAATGGGTACTTTTCAGCTTGGTGGTTCGGGTATGACACGCTGGCTCAAAGAATTGAAGCCAAGTAATATAAACGATATTATGGCTATGGTGGCTTTATATCGTCCTGGTCCAATGGAATCTATTCCAGAATATATCAAAAGAAAATATAATCCAGAAGCTGTAAAATATTTGGATCCAAGAATGGAAAAATATTTAAGTGCTTCTTATGGTCTGTTGGTTTATCAAGATGATGTGATGTTAACTGCTATTCATTTGGCTGGTTATGATTGGATGGAAGCTGACAAATTTCGTAAAGCGATGGGTAAAAAAATTCCCGAAGAAATGGCAAAACAAAAAATAAAATTTTATGAAGGTTGTGAAAATATTGGTAAATTAAAAAAAGGAACTATTGATGAACTTTGGCATGCTATAGAACCTTTTGCTGCCTATGGTTTCAACAAAGCACATGCTGCTAGTTATGGTATTGTGGCTTATCAAACATCATACATGAAAGCGCATTATCCTGTGCAATATATGACTTCTGTTTTGCAAGCTGAGTCAGGTGATGCTGAAAAAGTTTCAGCTATTGTGGGTGAATGTCGTCGTATGGGAATTGATGTTTTACCACCAGATGTCAATGAAAGTTTCAAATCTTTTGCTATGGTTTCAAAACCTGGTGAAAAAGGACGTATTCGTTTTGGTTTGAATGGTATCAAAAATGTTGGTGAACATATTTGTGAAGTGATTTATCGTGAAAGAAAAGAAAATGGTTCTTACAAAAATTTAGAAGATTTTTTGGAAAGAGTAGATGACAAAGATTTGAATAAAAAATCTGTAGAAAGTTTGACTCAAGCGGGAGCTCTTGATTGTTTTGGTATTGATAGAGCTGTACTCATGGAAAGTATGGAAAATATTTTGTCTTATGTTAGACAAGCTAGAGAAAAAAAAGGTACAAATCAGAATTCTCTTTTTTCTGGTACTAATATTGAAATTGATTGTAGAGTTAGTTTGAAAAAAGCTAATCCTGCAACAATGGAACAAAAACTTATTTGGGAAAAAAAATTGTTGAGTATTTATGTTTCTTCACATCCGTTTACTTATTATGAAAAATTTTTACAAAATAAGATTTTGAATATTTCTGAAGTAGAATCTTATCCTCGTGATTCTTGGGTTGTAGTTGGTGGTGTGATTGATACTTTGAAAAAAATGATTACCAAAAAAGGTACGACCATGATGTTTGCTACCATTCAAGATGAAACTAGTAGGATAGAGCTTTTGGTTTTCCCAAAAACTTATGAAGAAACAAAAGATTCTTGGGTTGAAGGCAATGTTGTTTGTATTGTTGGCAAGACACCTCAAGAAGAAGGGGACAATAAAATTTTTGTAGAAAAAACTTATGTTTTAACCAAACAAAACATTGCTGAAATTAGTAGCTATTTAGTTCCTGTAACCAGACAAAAAGAAAAATCCATCCAAAGTGGATCTGAATTTGACGAAAAAATTAGTACAAAAGAAGAAAAATATGTAATGATCAATATTAACAAAGAAGATTTGACTTCTAATTTGGATAAAATAAAAAGTTATTTGCAAGAAAAAAATGGGGGAGAATATATCGTATATTTTCAAATTGGTACTGAAAAAATGAAAACAAATTTTAAAGTTGATTATTCAGAAATTTTTGAGACTGAGTTGAAGAAAATTGTTTCAAGTATTAATGTTGACGTTAAGTAAAATTTGAAATTATTTCAATTTATCTCTATTTTATCTCGACTTATCGAAGCATAAAAACATTAAAGTAACTCGGATTTTGATGAAGATACGAGTTTTTTATTTGAAGGTTTTTAGGCTCAGCTATTGACTTTTTGGCTAAAATGTGATACAAAAAGAGTATATAATGTTAGGAATTTATTAATTCAAAGTTTAAAATTTTATGTTTAAAAAAGTATTTTTATTTGTCACAGCTTTTTCTTTGGTTGTGAATCCTGTGTTAGCTATTGATAGTAGTCATTCTACTTCTAATTTGAGTATTTCAGGAACTGTCTGGTATGATTCAAATAAAGACTCATTAAGACAAATTACAGAAGTTGAAATACTAAAAAATGTAGAAATAAAATTGTATATAGATAGTGATAATTCATATAGTTATACCAGTGCTGATCAATTTCTTAGTTCTACTTTTTCAGACAATGAAGGTAGTTATGTTTTTTCTAATTTAGTAAGTGGAAGTTACCTGGTTGTTGTCAATGATGCCTCTGCATCTTTAAAAAAAGATCCTATAAATAGTAATAGAATTTATGGTTTGACAACAGCAAAAGAAATTTATTTGAATTTACAAAGTGTGGATATTTCAAGTAATCTTTTTGGATTTACTATTCCAAAAGTAACAATGAAAGTAGATAAAAATGTTCTTTATGAAAATCCTGATAATGGTAGTAATATAGCACATTTTAATATTGCTATTTTTCCAGCTACAGCTTTTGAAACTAATGTGATATTTTCTTATGCAGGAACAGCAGGTGTTTATCAAAGTGTGGCTACCCCAGGTATAGATTATACAAAAAAAGATTATATTGTAATTCCAGCTTATTCTAAAAATGCTTTATTTGATATTAGGGCTATAAATGATACTCTCAAAGAATATCCTGAAGTTTTTGAGGTATCAATTTATACGGTAATGAATGCTTTTGAAGATGGGGAACAAAAATTTTCTTTGTCTATTGTTGATGATGAATGTCATTTAGATTTTGGTCTTTCTACTCATGGTCCTAGTTTGCTTTGTGTTCAGACAACTGCAACTAATACTAGATATTCAAATAATCCTTTTTCTCTTCCAAGCAAATTACCATTCAAAAAATAAATAAAAATTTTTTGTAAAAAATAGCTTTTGATAGAGCTATTTTTTATTTTAGTTATATTTTTTTGTCAATATTATTTTTTTTATTTTGTTTCGTGTTGTATTTGTAAATTAGGCAAAAAATCGCTAGATTAAGAGTATTTTTGTCTGATTGATTCCATTTATTATGATTTTGCGGTATAATTGATAAACATTCAAAATTCCATATGACTTTATAAACTTTTCCGCCCAAGGCGGATCCGCCTTGGGCGGAATAGACTTTTAACTTAACTTTATGCATTGTCCAGTTTGTAATTCACAAGAAACAAAAGTAGTTGATTCTCGTATGACACAAGATGGTTTTGCTGTACGTCGTCGTCGTGAGTGTGTCAATTGTCAATATAGATTTTCTACTGTAGAAGAAATGGAATTGTTGGATATTGTCGTGGTAAAAAATGATGGTAAGCGTGAAACTTATTCACGTAACAAAATAGAAAAAGGTATAATGCATTCATTGTCCAAACGTCCTTTTTTGCAAGAAGGTTTTGATAGAATGATTCATAATATTGAACGTGATATTCAAAAAAGAAATAAACGTGAAATAGCTAGCAAAGAAATAGGGGAGATAGTAATGAAACATTTGAAAAAATTTGATAAAATAGCTTATATACGTTTTGCCTCTATTTATCGAGCCTTTGAAGATGTAAGCAATTTCAAAAAAGAAGTCAATTCTCTTTAATTTTAATTTAAAATTTTTTATGGATATGAAAAAAATTGTTTTCACTATAGTTGCTTCTGTTTTATTGACGTCTGTTATTTTGGGGATAGGTTTTTATTTTTGGCAAAGTGAACAAAATCAAAAAGTGTTTTCTTTGATGGAACAAAAAAATCTACAATTGTCTGAAAAATTAGAACAAGCTTTGTTAGAAAAACAAATTAGCAAAGAAGAAAACATAATTGTTCCAGAAATTGCTGAATACAGCACTGTGTCATTGTCAGAGACGCATGTTAATAGACTTTTTACTATAGATTATCCAAGTGGCTGGATAAAACAACTAAATGAATCAGGTGGTTTAACAGCTATTTTACCTCCAGATGATGAACATAGTGTTGTGACTGTTCGTTATGTAACGGCATATGATAATATTGCTAATTGTGATTTGATGACATCTCGCAATTGGTCAGGTATGACTTCTACTTTGGTAGATACATCTGCCGATAGCAGATTGCTTAGATATGAAGCTACAAATAGATTTGGTAATAAACAAGTAGCCTATGTGGTTTATTCAGGTGGTGGTGAAATCTTTACAGCACATGATTGCACAATTATTGATTTTGAAGATGTCTGGACTCCTCACAAATCAACTGTTTCTCAAATAATAAATAGTGTCAAATTAAGAAAATAACAATTTTATTATGGACAAAGAAAAAACTAAAAAAGTAGAAGAACAGCCCAAAGAAACTAAAGAAAATTTGGGGAAAAAAGATGATATTAAACAAGAAGTACCAGAATATGTAGGTCCAAAGTTTTATGGTACAGAACATCCTCGTAAAAGTGCAGAGGACCAGTCTATTTCTTCCAATCAGAGTTTACAAGATCTTATTGAAAAAAATATCAAATGGTCTCAAGTTATTTATAATCAAAATAAAAAAATAAAACGTCGTTTGACAATGCTTGTTATTGGTAATTATTTACGTTTATTTTTGATTTTGGCTCCTATTATTTTGGGTATTTTGTATTTCCCAGAGATTATAGCAAAAACAAATGAATATTTTGGACAATATTTAAATATTGATGTAGGTGGCACAAAATTGAATTTGCTTGATTTGATAAACAATAGTAATACCCCTAATTTGGATGCTGCTCAGTTACAAAAACTTTTGCAAAAAAATTAAATTTTTGAATAAAAAATAAAAATAAAAAATCCTTTAAACAAAGGATTTTTTTTAATGTTTTTTATACACAGTTTTATAGTAAAATAAACGAAAAAATGTTATAATGAAACAATAGAATATTTTGTGGTATTTATGCTTGGCAAAGCCCAAAAAAATAAGAGAAAATTTACAAAATTTGTCTCAGGTTTGATAATAACCGGATTTTTGTTTTTTGCTAACATTACAAATGCTATCATGTATGAACCTGGTGAAACACTGGATCCTGCTTGTTTGCCAACAGATTTGAATTGTGGAATTAATCCTTCAGTTACACTAACCACTTCTACTTATGCTGCGGGTGATATTTTGTTTGCTAGTACTACTGATAGTTTTTCTTTGTTAAGTATTGGTCTAGCTGGACAGTTTTTGAAATCAACCGGTACTTCAATTGTTTGGGATAGTATCCCTGGTGGTGGCGATATGTTG
Source organism: Candidatus Magasanikiibacteriota bacterium (assembly GCA_041674805.1). GTDB lineage: Bacteria > Patescibacteriota > Patescibacteriia > Magasanikbacterales > UBA922 > UBA1557. The sequence continues at coordinate 8,683 of JBAYVA010000001.1, forward strand.
GCTTCAAATAATTTGTCAGAATTGACAAATGTTTCTACTGCCCGTGCTAATTTAGGTCTGGTAATTGGTACCAATGTTCAAGCTAATAGTGCAAGACTTACTGAAATAGCAGGTCTTTCTTTTGTTGATGGTAATTTTATAGTTGGTAATGGTAGTGGATGGACGGTTGAATCAGGAGCTACTGTGAGGTCATCTTTAGGTTTAGGTAATGTTGAAAATACAGCTTTATCTACATGGGGAGGAAGTGTGAATATTTCTACTGTAGGTACAGTTACTAGTGGTACTTGGCAAGGTAGTCCAATTGATACTCTATACTTAAATTCTTCTGTAATGTTGTCAGGAGAAAATATTTCATCACTAACTAATGATAGTAATTTCATTACAAGCTCTACAGCAAGAACTTCTATTTCTGAAAATGTATTAGGATTGACTTACGACAATGTGAGTGGGATATTAAGTTTAGATGGAAGTTATAATATTCCAACAACGGCAAGTACAACTGCTTGGAATAATTTTACAACAACACCATCAACAACTATTTCACTTGGTACAGGTTTAGTTTGGAATAGTAATACAATTCAAGCAAATACTGGTTATGAAATTCCACTTATAGCAAGTACTACAAATTGGAATAATATCTATAATACAGTAACAGCTTCATCAAGTGATTGGCAATCTGCTTTTTCTTGGGGCAATCATGCTGGTGCTGGATATTTGACAAGTTATACTGAATCCGATCCTATCTGGACAGCAGCAAGTTCTACGTATCTTGCAACAACAACAGCAGCTTCGACTTATCTTTCACAAGTAAATGCAGCATCGACATATTTGACCCAAGCGAATGCAGTGTCTACATATCTTTCACTTGCTGATTGGAACACTACGACAACTGATGCTTTGACAGAAGGAGATGTAAATAAATATTATTCAGATACTTTAGCAAGGAATGCTTTGTCGTTTTCAGGATTAGGTTTAACGTACAATAGTGGAACAGGTGTTTTGAGTGTTTCTAGTACTTATAATATTCCAACTACGGTAAGTACAACTGCTTGGAATAATTTTGTGACAATACCATCAACAACTATTGCACTTGGTACAGGGCTTGCTTGGAATAATAATACAATTCAAACAAATACTGGTTATGAAATTCCACTTATAGCAAGTACTACAAATTGGCAATCTGCTTTTTCTTGGGGCAATCATGCAGATGCTAATTATCTGACAACAGAAACAGATCCAATTTGGATGGCAGCAAGTTCTAGTTACTTAACTACTACAACAGCAGCTTCGACGTATTTAGCCATGACTAATATTCATTCTTCAGCTACTGGTGTCACTATTCAAGAAAATGGTTCTTTAGAATATTTAGATTTAAGCGCTCCGACTGGTATTAATCTTGTTACTGATTGGTATGATGGTAATTCAGTATTTTCTGTTTCAAGGGCAGGTTATGTTATGGCTAAAGGGAACTTGAATATAACAGGTACTAGTAATTTAGCTGGTCTAAACTTTACAAATGCATCTGGTACGAGTGTTTCGAGTACAAATGCTTTATTTGCAACAGCAACGACAAGTAATTTTGTGGTCTTGAATAATATTACTTTACCTGCAAACAGTATAGATATATCTGATACAACAAATCTTGCTGTAACTGCGACAGGACTTCAACTTTCTAATGATAATATAATTCTTGATGGTTCATATGTAATTCCACTTACAGTAAGTACTACAGATTGGCAAACAGCTTTTTCTTGGGGCAATCATGCTATTGCAAATTACGTTACAACTACTCAAGCAACAAGCCTCGCAAAAGCTGCAATTTCTACATCAGGTTTGGCTTTGAATTATGATGATGGTGTAATTAGTGTAGCTAGTACTTATAATATTCCAACAAATGCAAGTACAACTGCTTGGAATAATTTTGTAACAACACCATCAACAACTATTTCACTTGGTACAGGTTTGGCTTGGAATAATAATACAATTCAAACAAATACAGGATATGAAATTCCTCTTACATCAAGTACCACCAATTGGCAGACAGCATTTTCTTGGGGGAATCATGCTAGTGTTGGATATTTGGTAGCAAATAGTAATTTATCAGAACTGACAAATACTAGCACAGCAAGAACAAATCTTGGTTTGGGAACACTCGCTTTACAAAATCTTGATGGTGTAGCTATTACAGGTGGTTCGATTAATAATACAACTATTGGAGCTTCTACTCCGTCTACTGCAGTGTTTACCAATGCGACGTCGACTAATTTATCATATAGTGGAGAACTTGATACTCCTTTTACTCAAGGTTCGGTATTGTTTGCTGGTGCAAACGGTGTTTTGAGTGAAAACAATAGCGGACTCTATTTTGATTCAGCTACCAATAGATTGGGAATTGGAACCACAACTCCTGGATATGATGTGGAAGTAAGTGGAAGTATGAGACTCTGGGAAAGCGCCTCTACCACGACTCTTGTTGTAAGAGCTGGTGCTCTTCAAAATTTGTCTACCACGCCGTATGTATTTGAAGTTCTCGATACAACTGGAGGTAGGTTGGGTGGAATACGTATTGATGGTTATAGTGCTGCAAAAATTTTTTCTACGGCAGATTCTGTTAGTGCTGCTATATCTCAAGCAGGAGTAGGATATTCACCTGGTTTTAATTTAAATACATCAAGTGGTATTGCTTGGGCAAGTGCTGGTCAATGGTATGCAGCAAAAGACACCTCAATTTCTCGTATAGCTGCTGGAAAAGTAGGTATTGGAACAGGAGCAATTGGAAATTATAGTGGTGCACTCTTAGTAGGTTCGATTGGTATCAACACTTCTACACCTGGTTATGCTTTGACTATTGCTGGTGTTAGTAGTGCAACAGCTAGTTCTATTTATATATCACCATCTACAGACGGCACTTCTGAACGTGCTTCTTTAACATTGGACAATTGGGAAGTAGGCCAAGATTATAATGCAAATGGTTCAAAAGATTTTTATATCAAAGATAGTGCGAGTAGTACTAGTAGATTTTTTATTAGTAAAGATGGCAATATTGGTGTAGGTACAACAACACCACAATCAGCATTTCATTTAGCGAGTGGAAATTTTACACAGACTGTTGGTAGTGATCCGACAATTGTTGGTGGTATTGTTGGTGATATGAAGTTGTATGAAACTACTTCTGTTTTTGTGTCTGGTGATTATGCTTATATTACTAGTGAATATGACGATTCTTTGTCTATATTGAATATTTCTGATTATAATAATGTGACAACAACTGGGTATATAAAAGATACTACAAATTTAAATGCAGCTTCATTTGTTTTTGTGTCTGGTGATTATGCTTATGTAGCAAGTTCTTTGAATTATTCAATGGCTATAATAAATATATCAAATCCAGCAAGTCCTATTATGGTAAGTGTTATCAAAAGTACTGATGAATTATCTGATATTAGGTCAATTCATATTTCTGGTAATTATGCTTATGTTGTTGATTCTGCTTCTAATTTATTTAGTATAATAGACATATCAAATCCCTTAAATCCTATTATAGTAAGTAGTATTAAATCTAGTGTAAGTACGAGTGGAGCTACTTCAGCGTATGTGTCAGGAAAATATGCTTATGTAACTAATTATGTAGATAGGTCATTAAATATAATAGATATATCAAATCCAACAAATCTTAGTATTGTAGGTGGTATTGAAGATGTCGTTAATTTAGATAGCCCTAGGTCAGTTTATGTGTCAGGAAGGTATGCCTATGTAATTAATTATATGGGTGATTCATTTCGTATAATAGATATATCAAATCCAGTAGCTCCTAGCATTGTAGGTGGCATTCAAGATAGTGTGAATTTAAATGATCCTTCTTCTATTAAGGTTTATGGCAATTATGCTTATATATTAAGTAAAATTAATAATTCAATGTCTATAATAGATATATCAAATCCAGCATTTCCTAGTATAGTAGCTGATATTAAAGATGATTTATTATTAAATACTCCTATTTCTTTAGATGTTTCTGGAAAGAGAGCTTATATTTTAAATAGATATGGTAATCTTTCTGGTAGTGCTCTTAGTATAGTAGATCTTACAGGTGTTGAAGCACCTACTGCAAATATTGGCAATATTCAATCAAACAGTATAAATGTGACAGACAATTTTAGTGTCGGAAATGATTCATATTTAAATGGAGGATTAATTGTTGGTGGAAATTCTTTGTTTGGAGGAGGCTTGTCTATGAATGGTAATTTTGTACAGAATGTAGGAAGTAATCCTGTAGTTATTTCTACACTTTCTTCTAGTACTGCTTATAGTGGTGCTAGTGATATTTATGTATCGGATAATTATGTTTATACTGTCAATCAAGTTGGTGATTCTTTTTCTATTACAGATGTGTCTGATCCTGCTAATCCAGAAATAATTTCTTTGTTGGCTTCTACAGAATTAAATGGTGCAAATGGTGTGGTTGTTTCAGGAAAATATGCTTATGTAGCAAGTATGGAAGATAAGTCTTTACGTGTTATTGATATATCTAATCCTTTTGTACCTTCTATTGTCGGAGGTATTAAAGATAATACTAATTTAAATTATATATCTAAAGTAGCTATCTCTGGTAATAGAGCTTACGTAGTAAATGCTATAAATTATTCTATGAGAATTATTGATATCTCTAATCCTATAAATCCTATACTTTTGGGAGCTGTAACTAGTTCATATTTTGGCTCTACTTTGCCACAAACTATTTATGCTTCAGGTAATTATGTTTATGTTGGTACTGATTATGGTGGTATGGGAACAGAGTTTAGTATAATAGATGTGTCTGATGATTATAATCCTGTTGTTGTTGGTAGTACGGGTATGCCTTTTTCTACTGTAAATTCTATATATGTTTCTGGTAGATACGCTTATATTGGTACTTCTCTTAATGATTTTTATATTTATGATTTGAAAGATGTCACTAATATTTTGTTGGCTGGTAGTTTATCTTTTTCTTCTGCCGTCTCATCAGTTTTAGTTTCTGGGGATTATTCTTATATTAAAGAAGGAAATAATTTACATATTGTAGATGTTTTAGATCGTGCTGTACCTACTTTGATAAATACTACGAATGTAGGAAGTGGAAAAATATTTTTATCAGGAAAAACTTTGTATCAAGTGGCTAATGGGGTATTAAAAGTAATTGATATAACTGGAATAAAAGCACCTTCTGCCAATATTGCTTCTATTTTTTCAAATAAATTAAACGTAAGTGAAAATATATCAATAGGAAACAATGCTTACATAGGTAGTGGATTGAATGTTGGTGGTAAATCATTATTTAATGGAGCTCTATCTATTGCTGGTGGTCTTACTCTTACAGATGCAACATCTACTACCGCCACAACTGTTGATCTAAAATTCAATAATGCAAGTACTACGCAGTGGACATTTTATTTGGATAAATCTGATAACAAAATGTATATAGCCGATAATACTTTAGGATTTGGTGTTTTTATGGATCAAGGTGATACAAGTTGGACAGGAATTTCTGATGTTAGATTAAAAGAAAACGTTATGGATTTAAATGTATTGAATAGGATAGATAATTATCGTGCTGTTTCTTTTGATTGGAAGTCCAATGGTGAACATGATATAGGTGCTATTGCTCAAGAACTTTATGAGGTTTTTCCAGAAGCTGTGACAGTAGGTAGTGATGAAATAAGAGAAGGTAATAGAGGTGCTTGGGGTATTCAGTATGATAAACTTGGTGCACTTGCACTTCAGGGTGTCAAAGAGTTGAAACAACAATTAGACGTGTATAATGCCTTGTTATTGACCGGAGGTTTGAATGAATTTGTTTCTCAAACTACACAAAGTAATACTTTGTCATTCTCTAGAATTGTTAATTTTTCAGACCAAGTTTATTTTAGTGTAGATAATGTTGGTTCTGCTGTGATTTTGTCAGGTGAAAACGCAGTAAGAATAGAGTTTGTCAAAGAATTTGTAACATCTCCTATTGTTAATCTTACTTTAGCTAGTGATGTAACTTTAGATACTTATTTTGTAGAGAGTGTAGACACTACAGGATTTACTATTCGTATTCGTCCTGTGCAAGGTCAAGATGTTGTTATCAATTGGCATGCCTTTGGTCAAGTTTCTAATGCTGTAAACAATGATAATAGTTTTGTAGATGAAGAAATACCAGAGAGTGGTGACATTGCACCATCTGATAATTTGACAGATTTGGCAAATAGTTATTTAGAAGACAATGGTTTGATTTTGGAAGATACGTTAGATAATACTAATACAACTACTGAAGATGTGGTAGTAGAAACAGTGGAAGACGTGATAATAGAAGAAATACCAACAACAGAAGTTAGTGTATCTTCAACAGAAGAAAATATATAACATTTTATAAATTATTTATTATAAAAATTATGGAAAACATACAAGATTTAAAAAAAGAAGGAGGAAAAAATAATAAAAATTTATTTATTTTTTTATTGGGTGTAGTAGTATTGGCTGCGATTGTTTATTTTGTGTTTAGTTATGTCAAAACACAAAAAGAATTAAGAATGTTAAAAGATCCAACAGCACAAGAAGAAATTTTAAAAAAAGAAAATGATAAATTGATAAGTAAAGTAGGGGAGTTGATAGATTTACCAGTAGGAGAAGAGCCTGTAATTGGTACAGTCCAAGATGCTGAAACTCTTGCCAAAGAACAAAAGTTTTTTATTAGTTCTAAAAATGGTGATAGAGTTTTGATTTATCAAAACAAAGCTATTATTTATAGGCCTGAAATTCACAAACTTATCAATGTTGGTCCAGTTTATTTAAATTCTAGTACTAGTACTGAAGAATAAAGTAATCTTTATTTATAATATAATTAGAGTCAATAATTTATTTAGTAGTAAAATTAAAAAACATTATGGAATTATTTGAAAATTTGCCTGTAAAAAATAATATTGTAAAAAAGAAAAAAGATATTAAAAATTTTTTTATTATTTTATTTTTTATTTTGTCTATAATTGGAGCTACTGGTACTTATTATTTTTATAATAAATATGATTCTTTACAAAAAAATCCTAATTTAGTTTCTGAAAATGAATTAAACAAAGTTTTAAAATCAGTCTCAAAATTGATGGTTTTGCCTACTGATGAAGTTCCTACTATGGCAACAGTCTTGGACAAAAGTAAATTAGTTGGTCAATCTTTTTTTGCAGAGGTAGAAAATGGTGATAAACTTTTGGCTTTTACAAGTTCTATGCAAGCTATTATTTATCGTCCTTCTACTAATAAAATAATAAAAGTTGGACCAATTTATATTAATCAAGAAAATTTGCCAGAAAATAATACTGAAGCAAAAGTAGAAAAAATAAAAGATTTGAAAATTGCTTATTACAATGCTAGTAGTACCGAAGGTTTGGCTAGACAAGCAGAACAAAAAGTAAAAAATTTTTTTCCAGAATTTGTTTCTAGTGTGATTACAACTTCAACATTGACAGACTATAAAGATAATTACATTATAAATTTGTCAGGTCAAAATGAAGCAGAAGTATCAAAATTAGCGTCTCTGTTTTCTGCTCAAATTGTACCTTTGAGAGAAGGTGAAAAAAAACCTGATGCTGATATTTTAATAATTTCTGTTAAATAAAATTATTTATGAAGAGGTATCTAACAATATTTGGCTTTCTTTTGTTAGTTGCCTTTTTTTTGCCAAAAAATATCTTGGCTGTTAGTGGTACTGTTTTGTCACCACATTATTATGCTTGGAGTAATAAAGTTGGCTGGATTAATTTTAAGAGTACTATTGTAAATGACAATAGTTTGACAGGTTATGCTTGGTCTAGCAATAAGGGTTGGATAAAATTTGATCCAACGCAAAGTGGGGTGATAAATAATGGACAAGGTGTTTTGTCAGGCTATGCTTGGGGAGAAAATTTGGGCTGGATAAATTTTTCAGGAGTTAGTATTGATGGCAATGGTAATTTCATAGGAAATGCATCTGGTGATTTAGTTGGTACTTTGACGTTTGATTGTACTAATTGTGATGTTGTCACAGATTGGCGTCCAACGACACAATCTGGTGGTGGCGGAGGTAATCCACCTCCAGAGGAACCTGAAGTTCCAGAAGAAATACCTGAAGAAAATTTGCCAACAGGCGCTGTGGTTATAAATAGTGATGCTATTTATACTAACAATAGAGTTGTAACTTTGGGATTCATCACTGATTATGTAGATAGTTATGCTATAAATAATACTAATGATTTTAGTAATGCTAATTTTGTAAGTATTGTTGATTCTACGCAATTTACTTTGAGTAGTGGTGAAGGCAATAAGACAGTCTATGTGCGTTTCAAAAATCAATATGCTACTATAGATGTTTCTGATACAATTATTTTGGATACTGTTGTTCCAAATAAACCGAGTATTGTAAGTGTAGAAAAAGGTATAGAAAATAATGTGCGAGTAAGACCACCAAAAATTATTGGTAGAGCAGAAGCTAATTCTCAAATAATTATTAGTAAAGAAACTCAAGGTTCTGAAGTACCCGCTACAACTTATTATGCTATGACTGATAGTAATGGCGATTGGGTTTTTACTTTTGCTAATTTACTGGCACCGGCTACTTATGTTATTTCTGCTCAATCTCAAGATTTAGCAGGTAATATTAGTGTCAGTTCTAATTTTTTTAATTTGGTTATACCTTCAGATGTTGTAGAAGAAGTGCCAGAAGATTCAGATGTAGTAGAAGAACCGCCAGAAGAAATACCTGAAGAAACTGAAGTACCAGAAGAAACACCAGAAGAGCAACCAGAAGATAATGTTGATGATAATACAGAAAATTCAAGTGGTTCTAGTGGTGATGATGTTGATGTGATAGGTGGTAGTAGTAGTGATATTTCATCAAATGATTTTGCAAGTAGTACTTTGCCAGAAATAATTATCAAAAATGTTGAAAATGTCGTAGAAAATTTTAAAGAAACTGTCAATTCAATATCAGAAAATTTTGATTTTAGCAATGAAAAATTTACAGAAAATGTCAAAGTAGTTACACAAAAATTTACAGAAGTAAAAGATAATATTACTGAAATTGTAGCTACTAAGGAAGTACAAATTGTCAATAAAACTATTTTAACACCAGTGATTACTACTGTGGCAGTAGTCAATGTGGCTTCTTCAGGTTTGGGTTTAGCTCAATCTGTTAATTTTTTACGTGTTTTCTTTGGTCAATTTTTCTTAGTTTTTAGAAGAAAAAAACAAAAAAAATGGGGGATTGTTTACAATTCTTTTACCAAAAAACCTGTAGATTTGGCCTTGGTTCGTTTGATAGATATTGCAACAAACAAGATTGTTAGATCAGTTGTTACTGATACTGAAGGTCGTTATGTTTTGTCAGCTCCTGTGGGTAAATACCGTATAGAAATTAAAAAAGATGCTTATTCTGGTTTTTCTCAATATTTAAAAAATGTCAAAGAAGATAGTGTTTTTATAAATTTGTATCATGGTGAAGATGTGGAAGTAAAAGAAGATGCTGATATCAATTACAATATACCACTTGATCCTATAGAAAATAGTAAGAGTTATTTTCAAATTATTAGAGACAAGACTTATAGAATAATAAGAATTTTTGTAAGTACTGTGGGCTTTGTATTTAGTATTGTTTCATATATTATTACACCTGTATGGTGGATTGGTCTTTTGGTAGTGTTTCAATTAGTTTTGTATTTGATTATTCATCATTTTTCTTATAAAAAATTATCATCATCTTTTGGTATAATTTCTGATCATCATAACACCAAACCATTAGCAAACGTGGCTGTACGTATTTTTGATGCTACTTTCAACAAACTTATTGAAACTACAGTCTCTGACAGAAAAGGTCGTTATGCAGTATTGCTTGGTCCAAACAAATATTATGTAACCTATGAAAAGGAAAATTACCAAAAGAAAAAAAGTCCTCTTTTGGACTTTTCTCAGACAGTTAGTAAAGAAAATGGTGGAATCTTAGTTCGGGATGAATTTTTGGAAGAAGATAATAGCGAAAAGAAATAATTTTTTTCTTACTTTATTGTCCCATGGCACGTAAAATTACATTTACAGTTTTTAGCAGAATAGACAGGTCAAGAAAAATTGATCTGTTTTTAATATAAAACAAATCATATTGAAATTTTTGTATGGATGTTTCTAAATTATCTGTGTAATTTTGTTGTACTTGTGCCCAACCTGTAATACCTGGTTTCAAAATGTGTCTCAAATTGTAATAAGGCATTTCGGCTTGTAAATTATTACAAATTTCAGGTCTTTCAGGTCTTGGTCCGATTAGAGTAATTTCTCCTTTTATCAAATTTATTATTTGTGGTAATTCATCCAATCTTGTTTTTCGTAAAAATTTTCCTATGGAAGTGACTCTTTTATCATTTTTTTGAGCAAATTCAGCGCCATTCATTTCAGCACTACCATCTTTGGCAAGAGAATACATTGTGCGGAATTTATAAATCCAAAATACTTGACCATTTTTGCCAAGACGTTGTTGTTTGAAAAAAATTTTACCTTTGGACGTTGATTTGATAGCTAAGGCTATCAAAGGTAGGAAGATTACAAAAAAGATACTAAATATAAAAATTGTAACAATATCAAGTAGTCTAATAAATTTATTATAAATAGGTTTATCTATTTCTGATAAATTTTGTAAAAACCAAGATTTGTTGAAAACAGAAGGTGGAATACGTCCAGTAATGTTTTCATAAAAATTTGATATATTAAAAATTTTTATTTGTTTAAATAATAATTTGTATAATTCTTGTACGTATTTTTCATCTTTTTGAAAGTTGCTGTCGGTGACTATAATATGTATGTTATTTTCAGCTACAATTTTTTCTAAATCATCAAGGGAATTATAAATTTTTAGATTGTTTGTATCTTGTAAAGTGTTTGTTTCATCTATAACAGCTTTGATTTCAAAACCTAAGTGTTTTTGTTTATTTAAAATATTAATCATTTCGTCAACTTCTTTGTTGTATTCCAAAAATAATAAATTATTTTTTAATTTTGTACTACTTATTATGGTTAAATAAATTTTTCTCCAGATAAAAATAAGAGTATAAGAAATTATTACAGTAAAGATTAAAATGGTTTTTGGAGCAACATTGGGGAATGGAAAAACATAAAAGATAGCTATACTTAGTAAAAAAGATGTTAGAGCTGTTTGCAAGAGTGTTTTGATGGATTTTTTTTGACTAATTTTTTTGAAATCATACAAACCATTGATGTAGTTAAGTATTAGCCAAAGAGGGAATATGTAGAAAAAAACAGACAAGTTTTCTTGTAATTTGCTTGTTTCTGGTAATTCTAAATTACGTAAACCCAAGGACAAAAAAAGTGATAAAATAAATAGTAAAATATCCCCAAATAAAAGTAAGATTTGTTTTAAACGGTATAAAAATTTCATAGTTGTCATTATATACTATTTTTGTTATAATTACTTTGTTAATTTAGCATATTTTAGTGCAAAAAACAAGTTATGAGATTTTTTTCAGTATTTTTTATAATTTTGGCCTTTTTATTTAGTCCAATTTTTGTTTTTGCCAAAACTCCTAATGATCCATATTTTGCACAATGGTCTTATGAACATACTGGTGTTTATAGTGCTTGGGATTATACAGTTGGTTCCAAAGATATCGTGGTAGCTATAATTGACAATGGTTTTGATACTTTTCATCATGATTTGGTAGATAATCTTTGGAAAAATAAATATGAAATTGAAAATAATGGTCTAGATGATGATAATAATGGTTATATTGATGATATTTATGGTTGGAATTTTTTAGATAATAATAATGATCCTAGACCTAATGTAGACAATTTAAATGAAGCTCAAAAAAAAGAGGGTATTTTTAATCATGGCACTATTGTTGCTGGTATTATTGGGGCAAAAGGTAACAACAATTATGCTGGAACAGGTTTGAATTGGGATGTTAGTTTGATGAATTTGAAAGTTATAGGCAATGAGGGTGTTGGTGATTTTGAGCCTTTAGTGAGAGCTATTTATTATGCTATTAACAATGGAGCAGATATTATCAATATTAGTATGGTAGGTAGTGGTCAAGAATTAGAAATAAAAAAAGCTATTGAATATGCTTATCAAAAAAATGTTTTAGTGGTTGCTGCTGCAGGAAATAATATGTTTGATTTAAATATTAGTAGTATGTATCCTGTTTGTTCTGATGAATTTTTGGACAAAAATGCTGTTTTTGGTGTGACTGCTATTTCCAAAGATCATCATTTAGCTGTTTTTTCTAATGTTGGTTCGAGGTGTATAGATATTACAGCCCCTGGTGTTGATATCAATTCTACTATTCGTTTTTCTCCTTCAAATGGTTTGGATGATTATTATAGTATAAATAAATCTTGGAGTGGTACCTCTTTTGCAGCTCCTTTTGTTTCAGGTGCAGCTGCTTTGTTAAAAAGTATGGACAAAAATTTAACAGTTGATGAAATAATAAAAACTTTGATAACTACAGTGCATCATACTCCTGGACAAGATGAAGTTGTTTATGCTAATTTGTTTGGTGCTGGATTATTACAAATAGATAAAGCTGTGAAATCATTAGCTAAAGATGTTTCTATACCAAATATTATTTCCAATGATGTTATAAATGATTTTGATTTAGTTTTATTAGACAAAAAAACTGGCAAAACAGAATTTGCTAGTAACAAAGAAAATCTAGATTTTAATTTTGCTAATATTGAAGATACTTATATTTATTATGATAATACTTCTCAATTGCAAAATGCTTTATTAACTACTAATTTAGATAAAAATAAGAGTATTAAAATCTATAACAAAAATTTTAATTTTACTCAAGAAATAAACTTAAATTTACAAGGTAATTTTGATTTAGCAATTGGAAAAGTGTTTAATAACTCCAATGATTTGTATCTGTTGTTAACTCCAAAGTTTAGTAGTAATATTTATCTGTATGTTTATGATTTTTCTGGTAATTTAGTAAAAAAAATAGAAAAAGATATTTTACATAATGGTGTAAGTGTTGATATTTATAATCAAGAATTGGTTTTGACTTATATTTTAGAGCGTAATACTATTTTAGATATTTATAAAAATTTAGAATTTAGTAATAGTTTTGTAATAAAAAATTATATTGCTTCACAAATCAGTGTAAATGATTTGGAAAATGATAGCAAAAATGAATATCTTTTGACTCCAAAAGAGGGGACTTCTTCTTTTGTAAAAATTATAAATAATTTAGGAGTAGAAAGTAAATCTTTTAGAGTATTTTTTTCTTCTTACAAAAAAGGTTTTTCTACTTTAGTTTTTGATTATAATAATGATGGTAACAAAGATTTTATTTTTACACCTTACGAAGAAACTACACCAATGAAAATTATAGACAAGTTTGGTAATTTGATAACTGAAAAATTTGTTTTTTCAAATTCTCAACATAGTCAAATATTTACTTTATTTTTAGCTAAATAACTTTAATTTTATGAACAGAAACACTCCTATTTTTGAAAAGAAAAATGTCTTGGTTACGGGTGGTGCCGGTTTTATTGGCTCTCATTTGTGTGAGAGACTTTTGCGTGATGCCAATGTGATTTGTATGGATGATTTATCAAATTCAAATATTTCTAATATTCAACATTTATTGCAATATCCAGATTTTGAGTTTATTAAGTATGATGTTAATGAAAAAATAGATTTGAATAATTTTCCTGAATTAGATAAATTTAAAGTTCGTTTTCAAGGTATTCAAGAGATTTATCATATGGCTTGTCCAACAAGTCAAAAAAACTTTGAAAAATTAAAGTTACATTCTTTGTGGTCTAACTCTAAGGCAATGTTGAATACTTTGGATTTGGCAGTAGAATATCGGGCCAAATATGTTTTTGGTTCTAGTTCAGTAGTTTATGGTTCTATAAGTGAAAATAAAAATATATTTTCTGAAAGTGATCAAGGTGTTGTCGATCATTTATCTCCTAGAGCTTGTTATAATGAAGGTAAAAGGTTTGCTGAAACTTGTGTGGAAACTTATAGACAAGTTTATGGTTTGGATGTAAAAATAGCTCGTATTTTTTCTACTTATGGTCCAAGAATGAAACTACGTGATGGTTTATTTATTCCAGATTTTATTTTGAATGCTTTGGAAGGTAAAAATTTGGTAATTTATGGTGATGGTGCTAATTATGAGTCACTTTGTTATGTGTCAGACATTGTTGATGGTTTGGTCCGTTTGATGTCGACTGGTCCAGATATGCCAATAGTGAATTTAGGTTTGGATGAACCTTATAGAATGGTTGATGTAGCTGAAAAAATTATTGCAATGACAAATTCTAAATCACAAGTTGTATTTGAACAGCCTTTGGTTTATTTGAGTAAAAAAGGTTTACCAGATTTAAGATTGGCAAAAACAACTTTGGATTGGATACCTTTGGTTCGTCTTGAAGAAGGTTTGAAGCGTACTATTGAGTATACTTTGGCCAACAAAGAAAGTTATGGTTTTTAAATTAATTTTTTATGTTTGTTGCAATAGTGCCTGCTTATAATGAAGAAAAAAGAATTTATAAAGTAATAGAAGAATTACAAAATTTTGTTGATTTAGTAGTTGTGGTTGATGATTTTTCTGCTGATAATACTTATTTAGAAGCTAATAAGACTAAAGCTATTGTTTTGCAACATAAAATAAATTTAGGTCAAGGTGCTGCTCTAGAAACCGGGCATGCTTATGCTAGAAAAATTGGAGCTGATTATGTATTGCATTTTGATGGTGATGGACAATTTGTCGTCGATGATATTTTACCAGCTTTAAATAAGTTAAAAGAGACTGAGTACGATATTTTGTTTGGTTCTAGATTTTTGGATAATAGAAGCAATTTACCTTTTTCAAAAAAATATTTTATTTTACCAATAGGTAGAATTGTGAATAAAATTTTTGGTGTTGTGCCTTTGAAGGATTCTCAGATTGGTTTTAGAATTTTGAATAAAAAAGCTTTAGAAAAAATTGTTATCACTCAAAATCGTATGGCTCATGCGACAGAAATTATGGGTTTGACCAAAAAAAATAATTTAAAATATATAGAATTTCCTATCAAAGTTATTTATCATGAGTTTGGTCAAGGTGTTAGTGGAGGATTCAAGATTGTTAGAGATTTGATCTGGGGAAAATTTTTGAAATAATTTATGAAGCAAATTAAATAACTTTTAACTTTATAAAATCTTATGTTACTATTATTTTTCAAAATTTTATTTGTTATTTTGTCTATCTTGTCTATTTTGACTATTTGGAACAAAAAAGAAAAAAATTTGTTAGGACAAAAAGCTACTTTTTTTTGGATATTATTTTGGATTACTTTATCAATCGTTGCTTTTTGGCCTAATAGTACCCAAATTTTAGCAGAGTATATTGGTATTGGTCGTGGTGTTGATCTTGTTATTTATTTGTCTATGGCTTGTCTTTTTTATTTGGTTTTTAAAATGAATTTGAAAATTGAAGGACTAAAGAGAGATTTGACAGATGTAGTGAGAAAAGAGAGTTTAAAAGAAAAATAATTTTATGAAAATCGCGCATATTGTTTGTACATATCCACCATACTATGGTGGCATGGGAAATACAGCTTTTCAGATGGCTAGCTATTTGTCTTTTTTTGATCATCAAGTAGAAGTTTTGACACCGCAGTATGGTGGTTTACCTGAAGAAAAAGAAAAATTTGTGGATAAACAAGATTATGCCAAAAGATTGGCAGCGCCTATTACTTACGGCAATGCTGCATATTTGCCTGAAATAAAAAATATTTTGGATGATTTTGATCTAGTTCATTTGCATTATCCTTTTTTTGGTACAGCTAATTTGGTAAGAAAATGGAAATTAAAAAATCCTCAAAAACCTTTGGTTTTGACTTATCATATGGATACAAGAGGGGACGGTCTCAAAGGTTTTATTTTTAAGATATATGCCAAATTTTGGATGCCAAAAATTTTGAGTGTTGCTGATAAAATTTTGGTTAGTTCTTTTGATTATATTGAACACAGTGATGCTAGAAATTTTTACTTACAAAATAAAGAAAAATTTGTAGAATTACCTTTTGGTGTAGATATAGAAAATTTTGCACCACGTGCTAAAACAATAGAAATAATCAAGGAAAATGGTTTGCAAGAAAATATCCCAACAATTTTATTTGTCGGTGGTATGGATAGTGCTCATTATTTCAAAGGTGTTGATGTTTTGTTAAAATCATTGTACCTTTTGAAAAAAAATAAATTTGTTTTTCAGACTATTTTGGTAGGAGATGGAAATTTGAAAGAACAATATGTTATGAAAGCTAAAGGTTTGGGACTTGAAAAAAATACTTTTTTTGTTGGTAAAGTTTCTAATGAAGAATTACCATTATATTACAATTTAGCTGACTTGTTCGTTTTACCTTCTATCAATAGTGCTGAAGCTTTTGGTGTAGTTCTTTTGGAAGCAATGTCTAGTGGTGTGCCTGTGATTGCTAGTGATTTACCTGGTGTGAGAACTGTAGCCAAAGATGGTGGAGAAGTTTTCAAAGTAAAAGATTATCAAGAGTTAACTAGTTTAATTTTTGAATATTTTTCTCAACCAAAAGATATTCCTATTTGGAAAAATCAAGTTAGAGAAGTGGTCTTAAAAAAATATGCTTGGTCAAAAATAGTAGAAAATTTAAACAATATTTATCTTGAGCTTGTGAATAAGAAGTAAATTTGTTATAATAACTATATAAGTTAATATATATAATCTAATTTTTATGGGTAAATTTAAACACGGTCTTTTTTTAGGAGGACTCTTGGGGGCTGGTTTAGTTTGGCTCAATGCTACCAAAAAAGGTAAACAAGTTCGTGAAGAACTTATGGATAAAGCGTCTGTAGTATATTTGGAAGTAAAAGAAAAAATCATGGCATCAGAAGGTTTTGACAAAATGACAAAAACTAAATATTATAAATTTGTAGAACAAGCTGTCAATAAATATGCAGTAGAAAATGATTTGTTAGATAGTATGCGTGATATGATTGAAAAAGTTGTAAAATCTCAGTGGAAAAATTTGCCAAAAAAATAAAGAATAAAAAAATTTTTAAATAAAAAACTCCTAAAATTAGGAGTTTTTTTCTTTAACATGAGATGACCTAAGTCATTTTTTGTGGGCGTGCTTGGAATCGAACCGAGGACCTCAACATTATCAGTGTTGCGCTCTAACCAACTGAGCTACACGCCCTTATAAAAAAGCTTTATCATTATAAACTATTTTGATATTTTTTTCAAGTGTTTTATCCAGAGCCTGTTTTTATATTTTTTAGGCTTTGTAAACCCGCCCAGATTCGAACTGGGGACCTCTACAATGTCAATGTAGCGCTCTAACCAACTGAGCTACGGATTCTTGATTTATTTCTGACCTCTATCCCGACTAGTCGGGATCAATGTGGCGCTCTAGCCAACTGAGCTATGCAGTCATATCAAAATTTTATAGTGATCAATGTAGCGCTTCCTGCTTGCCGGCAGGTAGATAACCAACTGAGCTAGATGATCTTAAAATTTATGTGGATTACTATATAATATTTAGGTAGAAAAGTCAATGTTTTTTATGGATTATTAAGATAAAGCTGTGTATTTTGTATTTTTTGGGTTAGTATTATAAAATTTGCTAAGACTTGCATTTTCTCTAATTTTAGTATATAATTTCATTTGAAATACTCTATAAATTATAATAGCTTATGTCCATGGAACCAACAAAAAACAATTTAGAAGAAAAAGAAGTAGAAGAAATTATTAATGATGATTTGTATAATAAAGGTTTTTTAAGTAGATTTGGTCTTTTTTTTGGTGAACTTATCAAAATAATTTTTTTGGCAGGTATTACTATTTTTGTAATACGTTATTTCTTATTTAAACCTTTTTATGTCAAAGGTCAATCTATGGAACCAAATTTTCATGAAAGGGATTATTTGATTATTGATGAAATTACTTATAGGTTTAGAGAACCTGTTAGAGGAGAAGTTGTTGTTTTGAAATCACCTGTTAGTACTGATTTTTATTTAAAACGTATTGTTGCTTTGCCTGGTGAAAGAATAAAAATAGAAGAAGGTAAAGTAATAATCTATAATGAACAAAGTCCAAAAGGTTTAGTTTTAAATGAAGAATATTTAGAAGTAGAAACCACTGGTTCTATCAGTTTGACTTTGGGCAGCGAACAATATTTTGTTTTGGGTGATAATAGATCAGCTAGTTTTGATTCTCGACGTTTTGGTGCGATTTCCAAAGATGAATTGGTTGGTCGTGTGTGGTTTAGAGGTTGGCCTGTAAACAAAATAGCTACCTTTGATTTACCTGTATATAATTTAAATTAAAAAAATAATAGTAATAATTTATTATGACAAAAAAGATTAATGACAAAAAAAACATCAAAAAGTCTGTTGTCGTCAAAAAAGAAGTTAAAAAAAATACACCGGTTGTTGCTAAAAAAACTGTTGTTGCTAAAGCTAGTAATGAAAAGAAAGTTACTTATACTACTTTAAGAGGCATGAGAGATGTATTACCAAAAGATGGTGCTACTTGGCAAAAAGTTTATGATATTATAAAAAACATTTCAACAGCTTATGGTTTTTCTTATGTAGAAACTCCTGTTTTGGAACAATCAAGTTTATTTATTCGTTCTATTGGTAAAGGTACAGATGTTGTAGACAAAGAAATGTATGTTTTTGAAGATAAAGATGGTACTAAAGTATGTTTGAGACCAGAAATGACAGCATCTTTGGTACGTTCTTATGTAGAAAATGGCATGCAAACTTTGCCACAACCTGTCAAAATGTGGTACCACGGACAAATGTTTAGACATGATAGACCTCAAGCTGGTCGTTTCCGTCAATTTTATCAATTTGGTTGTGAGACAATGGGTGATGCTAATCCAATAATTGATGCAGAATTAATTTCAGTTGCTTATAATACTTTACGTGATTTAGGTATTGATTCTGTTATTCATATCAATAGTATTGGTACTTTGCAAGATAGAGAAAATTATATAGTAGAATTAGTTGGTTATTTACGTAGTAAACGCAGTTATCTAAGTGAAGAATCAAAAAAACGTATCAACAAAAATCCTTTACGTATTTTAGATTCAAAAGAAGAACAAGATATTGCTGTAATGGAAGAAGCTCCTCAAATAGTTGATTGGTTGAGTCCTGAATCAAAAAAGTTTTTTACAAATGTTTTAGAATATTTAGATGAAGCTGAAATTCCTTATGTTTTGGATCCAAATTTAGTTAGAGGTTTGGATTATTATACTAATACTGTATTTGAAATTTTTACAGAAGATGAAGAATTAGCTAGTATTGCTCTTGGTGGTGGTGGTAGATACGATGGTTTGATAGAACAATTGGGAGGACAATCTACACCTGCTGCTGGTTTTGCTCTTGGTTTGGATAGGGTAGTAACAGTATTGAAACACAAACAAGATAAACTAGATAAAGAAAATAGTCAAAAACCAAAAGAAGAGACAAGAACTAACAAAGTTTTCTTTGCTCAGCTTGGTGAACAAGCTAATAAAAAAGCTTTGAATATCTTAGAAAATTTACGTAGAGAAGGTTTGACAGTTTATCATAATTTAGCCAAATCTTCTTTGAAAGTACAAATGGAATTAGCTAATAAAATAGGTACAACTCATACTTTGATTTTAGGACAAAAAGAAGTGCAAGATGGTAGTATTTTATTGCGTAATATGGATTCAGGTATTCAAGAGGTAGTAGATCAAAAAAAGGTGGCAAATGTTATCCGCAAGTTGTTGCAAAATTAGTTTGACTAAAAGCCTTTTTTAGTGTAAGATAACAATATATTTATTAAATTAAATTCACTTGGGAGGTGAATAAAAAATATGTCAGATTTGAAACGTAAAAAGAATGAATCTTTTGAGTCATTCATGCGTAGAGTAAAACAACAATGGCAACGTTCTGGCACAATTTTACAAGCTCGTAAAATTCAATATTTTACAGGTAAGCAAAGTAAAAATGTTCAACGTAAATTAGCTGTTTCAAAAGTAAAGAAAGGTGCTAAACTAGATTTACTTAGAAAAAATGGTAAACTTCCTGTTGAGGAATATAAAAGAAGATAATTTTTATGTCATTAATTGAGACAATTCGTCAAAATCAATTAGAAGCACGTAAAAATCAAAAAAAAGAAAGACTATCTGTAATGCAGGTGGTTCTTTCTGTTTTAAAGAATGAAAGCATAGCAAAACAGAAAGAATTATCTGATGAAGAAGTAATAGAAGTTTTACAAAAACAAGTAAAACAACTAAACGATGCAATGAAAGATTTTGTTGCAGGAAATCGTCAAGATTTGATTGATCAAACAAAAAATGAAATTTCTATAATATCTGAATTTTTGCCAGCACAAATGACTGAAGAAGAAATTTTGGCAGAAGTCAATAATATCATTGCAAATTTTGGAGAAATAAAACCAAATGATTTTGGAAAAGTGATGGGGCAAGCTATGTCAAAAATGAAAGGTAAAGCTGATGGTAATTTGGTTGGAAAAATTTTAAAAGAACAACTTACAAAATAAAAACAAACACAAATAGTATCAGATTTTTTAACGCGAATTTAAAAAATCTGTTTATTTATTAAATTTCGTTTCTAAGGATTTTCCCATGCTACCTTGGACACGTAAAAATTATATGAAAAATAAATACCGAATAATTTTCACTATTTTGGCTGTTTTTTTATTTTTGGGTTTTGCTCAAAGCACTTTTGCACAGACAGCTACAGACACTTTGGGTATTGATTCTGTCGATGACTCACAGTTAGCTTTGGCGAGTACAGATATTAGAACAATAGTTGTCAAAATTATAAACACAATTTTAGGATTACTTGGTATTATTGCTGTGTCATTGATTATTTATGCTGGTTTTGTAATTATGACTTCAGGTGGAGATGAATCAAAAGTTGCTAATGGTAGAAAAATTATTATCAATGCGGTGATTGGTTTAGTGATTATTTTTTCAGCTTGGGCTATCGTAAAATTTGCTTTAAGTAGATTAGGTCAGGCTACAGGAATAAATTCTGGTAATAATTCATCTGTGCAAACACCTAATGGTTTGAATTCATTTAGTGGTTCTGCTTCTCTTGGTAGAATTGTTAAAGATCATTATCCTTTTAGAAATCAAAAAAATGTAGCACGTAATAGCTCTGTAGTAGTAACTTTTAATTTTCCTATTGATCCTGCGAGTGTTATGTCAAATACAAACAATACTTGTTGGAATAATGATTTTACTGGTCCTACTTCTACTTGTATTACTGAAAATGGTAAGATAAAAGATTCTTACTATGGTGATTGTTATTTGGATGGTACAAGTATGAAGTGTGATACTTTGAATACTTCTACTGTAAAAATTGATACATCTGTTAATATTGTAAATGCAAATTCTGGTATTGCAGCCAATGTTATGGCTAGTTATGATAATGATAAAAATTTGTATACTTTAGTATTTAAACCTTTGTCATATTTAGGTAGTGCTACTGAAAATGTTCCTTATACCGTTCAATTATTAGAGGGTATAAAAAAATCTGGTAGTAATGATAGTATTTTTATTGGTCTTTCTAACAGAAAATATATTTGGAATTTTGAAACAGGTACTAATCTTGATTTGAATCCTCCTTATATTACTAGTGTTTATCCAAATAATAATACTACAACTACTAAAGATATTATTATACAAATAAATTTTAATGAGCCTATTGACCCTACAACAGTTCAAGGTTTATTAAATAGTACTGGTGAATTTGATAATATTTTGGTAAATACTTTAGGCAAAGCTGTGACAGGTACTTGGCAAATGAGTAATGCTTATAAAACTGTAGAATTTGTGCCAGTTGATATTTGTGGACAAAATAGTTGTGGTCAAACAAGATATTGTTTGCCTGTTGTTTGTACTGAAAGTGATCCTCAATGTACCAAACCTTTTGAAGTTTTAGTTCGTACAGCTCAATCAAAAATGAATAATGAAGCTCCTTTTGAAGCTGTTCCTTTTTCTGGTGTTTATGATTTAGCTTTTAATGCTTTGGATAATTTAAGTAATAATCCACTTACGGGTGTTTATTCTTTAGTTAAACCGCAAATTGTTCCTGGAAAAATAATTTATGAAGATGAAAAGAAACCTGATAATTATTTTTGGGGTTTTGGTATCCAAAACAAAATAGATAAAAAAATACCATATATTGAGTATATTAAGCCTAATATTGATGAAGAAGACATAATAGATAACGCAGTAGTATCAATGGTTTTTAGTAAAGTTTTACGTATGGGTACTATTGATAAAATAGGATTAAATGAATATCCAGAGGACGTTTGTATTGATGCTGCGTCAACTACTACACCTTGTTCTACAACTAGAGAACGTTTAGATAATATTTGGTATAGAGTTTGGGCTGACAATACTGGTAACAAAACTATAGTTGCTATTGATCATCGTGAATTTGGACCAAATGGTTTAGATTTGTATTATTTTCCAACAGTTCCAAATACACTTCAAGACAATCACCAAAATTGTTTTTATCCTGGTTTTGGTCCTGATACTACAAACGCTGAAAAATGTACTTTAAATTATGATACAGACAATAATATTACTTCTGTACAAAATTGTATAGTTGGTTTTGATTATAATAATGATACTGATACTGCTTGCGGTTTTAAGTTGAATGCATCTTCGATACCTACAACAACAGCAAATTTAAAAGAATGTTTAAATCTTTTAAAGACTAACAGTATTTCAACTTACACCAATTTAAGATAGCTTATGAAATTTTTTACACAACAAAAATTTAAATTTTTAGTATTAGGTTTATTTTTTCCATTATTTATTTTTGGATTATTTTTATCATTGCCTGTTTTGGCTCAAACTGCTACTGATACTTTGGGTGTAGATGTTGTTGCTGATAATGTTGCTTTGGGTGGCGGTGATTTTAGAGTAATTGTTGTAAAAATAATTAATACTATTTTAACTTTGTTGGGTATTGTTGTTGTAGTTATCATTTTGTATGGTGGTTTTGTTTATATGACTGCTGGTGGTGAAGATGATAAAGTAAGTAAAGCTAGAAAAATTATTATAAATGGTATAATTGGCTTAGCAATCATTTTATCAGCTTGGGCTATTACTAGATTTGTTTTAAACAAATTAGGACAAGCTACTGGTTTGCAAAATGTTGTGGATACTTCATTAGAAGGAGATTGTTTTACTCCTGGTACTCCTTATTACGAAAAATATTCAAATACTGTACATTGTCAAGATGTTGTTGATGATTTTCCTGATCAAAGTTGTACAGAAAAACATTTTATAGCTAAAAGTATTACTCCAAGTACCAAATTAGATGATGTTGTTGGTATGAATAATGTTATTATTAGAGCTGTTTTTAGTAGGGAAGTGGGTAGTTCTTTGAATGAGGCTATAAAAATAGAAAAAGATGGTGTAGATATTACTGGTGAGTTTAATTTTTCTTTTAAAGAAAATAATCAAGTAATTGAAGCTAATTCTATAACTAATGATGGTTGTGATTCTTCACAAAATGGTAAGTGTATTTCTAAAGGTGATTATGTTGTAAGACTCCTTGATATAAAAGATAAAAATGGTAATTCTTTGGAAGTAGATGTAGAAAATTGTGATACTTATCCTAAAGATGCTAGTTTTAAAGTAGGTAATGAAACTAATATTTTGGATAATAATTCGCCTGTAATCACAAATTTAAAATTCAATAATTTATCAGGTGGTAATGTACGTGTAGCCCCAAATAAGTATTATCCTATTTCGGTTTCTGTAAATGATAGATCATTTGTAGGTTATGGTGGTAACGCTTATGTTTTGATAAAAGTATATAAAAAAGGTTCAGAACAAAATGTTTTGAAAAAATATTTACATGCACCAATGGTTTCTTTTGGTTCTAGTGCTGAATTTAGTTTCAACTATGCTTTATTAGTAAAAAATAATTTTGAAAAAAATGTTGATTATATAATAGATGTTACATCTTATGATATAGATAGTAATTTTTCTAATGAAAAATTAGAATTTAGAGTTGTTCCTGAAAGTTGTTTTAATGATGTACAAGATGCAGATGAAGAAGGTATTGATGTTGGTGGTATTTGTGGAACAGATTTAGGGTCTTCATGTAAAAAACAAAATGATTGTTCTCTTTCTTATAAATGTTTAAATGCTGTAGATAATTTGTGTGTGGGTACTGATGATTGTTTATGTAAAAAATGGCCTTATATTGAAAATATAGAACAAAATAATGGTGCTTCTGGTAACTGGATTACAATTTCTGGTAGAAATTTTGGTAATAGTAATGGTGAAATACATTTTAATTATGATACTAATAATGATAATGTATTTGATTTTGCTAATATCGTGAGTCTAGCTCAATGTCGTGGAAAAGATGTATGGAATGATAATTGGATTATTGTAGAAGTTCCAAACAAACCTACTGGTGTTACCGTGAATCCTGTAATTTCTGTCAAAAATTTGGAATTAGCAGGTTCTGTTTCTGATTCAATTTCTACACCAAACTATCCTAGTTCTATGAATCCTGGACATGTTTTAAATTTACATCTTGATGAAATTTCAGGAACTACAATTACTAATAGTATTAATGCTAATAATAATTTGCAAGTAATTGGTAATGTGGCTTTTGGTAATGACGGTAAATTTGGTAAAGCTATCGCTTTTGACAAGGATCCTGATAGTCCAAGTTTTAATATAAATGATAAAGAGATTTTGAAATTATATGTAAATGCTGGTGATCCTTTAGACTTAGCAAAAGGTAGTATTTTTGCTTGGATAAAGAAAACTAATAATACAGTTGGACAGGATACAATAGTGAGCAAAAATTCGTCTTATGGTTTATTTTTAGTAGATAATAAATTGGCTGTTGGTGAATGGTATCCAAGTGGTGGTGGAAGAGTAATACCTTCTAATACTAATGTTGTCGACGGAAAGTGGCATCAAGTTGGTTTAGTTTTTGATAAAGGTGTAACAAATGGTACAAAATTGTATGTTGATGGTAATTTGGTATTAACTACAACTACACAATTTTTTGCTGGTTATGCTGGTGATTTTGTGGTAGGTGCCAATAATAATGGTACTGCTAATTTTTATACAGGTTTTATTGATGAACTAAATGTTTGGAATAGAGTTTTGTCTTCAGATGAAATAACTTCTTTGTATAATACTGTATCTCCTAATTATAAATTTACTGACTTTGGCAATGATGATTTTGGTCCTAATGTGGGAGTTTTTACTTATAATAATATAAAAAGACCAGGTCTTTGTGCTGTGACAGTTTCTGGTTCAGAACAAACGATGGCTGAGCCAAAAAAAGATATTGAAGCTACTGGCAAAGCTTTTGGAACTACTGGTAAAATGTTTTTTGGTATAAATGATGTAGCTATAAAAAGTTGGTCAGATAATTCTGTACAAGCTGTAGTTCCTTTTGTAAGTAAAGGTAAATATGGTGTTTTTGTACAAGTAAATGGTGAAAAAAGTAATGCGGTTCCTTTTTCTGTTGTAGAAACAGGTGCTGATAAATTACCTTTAATTTTAAAAATTGATCCCGTGACAACGACTCCAGGTAGTTATATTACTATTATAGGAAATGATTTTGGTTCAGCTTATGGTAACGTTTTAATTAATGGTGTAGAATCAGGTGAATTACCAATTTATTGTGGTAATACTTGGTCAGATAAACAAATCATTGTAAAAGTTCCTTTGAATATTGATATTGGCAAAGCAAGTGTAGTGGTAGAGACATCTAATAAAAAAAGTACGGTAGGTGATAATTTTGTAAATATTGTAAGTGGTTCAGCTCAACCTAGTTTGTGTAAAATTGAACCAGCCAAAGGTTCTGCACCATTAGAAGAAAATAAAAAATTAATTTTAAAAGGTGAAAATTTTTCTATTACACCTAATTTTTATTTTTGGAAAGCGGATAAGTTGAATATACAAGAAAATAACAAAGAAACTTGGTTACAGTCATCTGCTCATAATAATGTTGTTCCTGGTAAAGAAGTAAAAATTTCTATTCCTGTAGATAGTGAAGATGGAAAATCTATGACTAGTGGTCCAATAGTGGTTGGTGCTGCAGGTAAATTTAGTAATAGTATAAATTATGAAGTTATTGATTGTCGTTTGCTTGGTAATGATATTCCTTCAGGTTTTCAATGTTGTACTGTTGGTTCTGAAACTGGTATTTTGAAGACAAAAAGTGAAGTATGTGCTGATTCTGTGCGTGAGTCAGGATATTCTTGGAGATTTACTACTGGTAAAATACCAGAAAAATTTTATGTTTTAGAACAATGTACAAAAGGTGTAGTACCGCCAGTACCATCACCAACACCTTGGAGTGCTAGAAATGAAGGTAAAAATGTTTGTGTGAATGCTGCTATTCAGGTGGCATTTAGTTTACCTGTAAAAGATGATACTCAAAATAGAAATAATTTTCATATTTATGAATGTGGTACTTCATCTGAAATTTCTTTGAGTAATTGTAATGATGTGACAGCTACAAAATTTGAGATTTTTATAAATTCTGGTTTAGTAAATTTTAAATTAAAAGCTGATCAAAATTTGTCAGCAAATACTTGGTATAATATAGCTTTGTCAGAAAATTTAATTTCACAAAAAGTAGTTACAGAATTATCTTCTAACAATGTTACTAAAAATGAAAAATTACAAAAAACCAAAGAATGTAGAATAGGCAATAATAATTTTGCTTATTGTTTTGATTTCAAAACTGGTAATTCTGAAAATTTGTGTACATTAGTAAGAGCTGGTATTTATCCTTCATTGTATGAAAGTAGATTTTTGGGAGTTTTACAAGATGTACGTTGGCCTTTGAGTAGTAATTTAACAGATATTTTTACTATTGGAAATCCTAATTTACATCCTCAATTTTTTGATATTTATGGTATTGGTAATCAAGAGTGTATCGCAATGGATGTAGATGGTTTGGGTTGGGTATGGAGTCCAGATGATGCAACTTCTCCTCCTGTAACTTCAAAAAAATATACTGCAAATTCTAGATATGTTGATTCACGTGGTGTGGCTATTGCTTGGTCTGGTACACCAGTAGATGGTAGTGAAATTTTTGCGACATTAACTAGTAGTACTAAATCTATTGTAGCTACAAGTACTATCAAAGTAGAATTATCAAATCCTAGTGTTGTTTCTACTTGGCCAGTATGTTTGGAGGCTTGTATCAATGCGGAAATAGGTGCACAATTTAATCAATTGATGATAAAAGATTCTTATGATGGTAATGTTCATTTGTATAAATGTACAGATGAAAATTGTGATAATAATAAAGTAGAACAATCTATAAATATTTCATCAAATAGTGATTATCAAAATTTAAGATTTTATAATAGTACTGATTTAGCAACTAGTACTTGGTATTTAGTTGAGCTTACTGATGGTATTTATTCTGTTGGTGATGCTAGACAAATTACACAAGCTGGCGGTATTTCCTTAAAGCCAGGTAAACCTTTGCCAAGAACAACTTGGAAATTCAAAACAAAAGATTCTTCAGAGCCTTGTATTGTAGATAATGTTAGTGTTATACCAAATCCATTTTTTGCTTATTATGTTGGTCAAAAAACTCAATATAGTGCGCAAGCTAGAGGCGCTGTGGACAATTGTAGTCCAAAAGGTCAATTGTTGAATCCTTGGAATTATGGTTGGGAATGGTCTGTCAGAGATATTAATATTGCAGATACTACTAATTTTAGTATATCTAATAATTTTAATATAAATTTTTGTTCATTAAATTGTTTACCTGCAGGTAGTGATGTATCTATTAGAGCTGATCAAACTTATCCTGTTTGTGGAGATAGTATTGTTGACTCTGGTGAAGATTGTGATATTGGTATGAGTGGAGAGATCGTTGGTGTAAGTTGTACTTATAATTGTTTACGTCCAGGTAATACAAATACAACTACTTGTGGAAATGGTATTGTTGATGAAAACTTAGGTGAAGAATGTGATCCTAATGCAGAAAATGCTTCTGAAAGAGAAGGTGGCTATTGTTCAAACAATTGTTTGCGTATTGGATCTAAACAAGAAGTTTCCAATGTTTCCAGTGCTCCTATTTGTGGTAGTGGTAATATAACATATGGTGAAGATTGTGATATAAAAGATCCAAATTCTAGTCAAGGTTGTTCAAATAATTGTCTAAATTCTGGTACAAAATTAGCACAAGTTTGGTGTGATTCCAGAGGTGCTTCTATGAGTTCAAGTGACGAAATTGCTTGTCAAAATGCTATAAGTATTTGTGGTAATGGTGATATAGAATCTGGTGAAGAGTGTGAAGCAGGTAATAATGGTGCGAGTGAAAATAATTGTAATAGTAGATGTTTACTTACCAATGTTTGTGGTCATATTTTAGAACAGTGTGAAAAAGGGGACGAAGGTTGTAATGATGATTGTACTTTGAAAGGTTCTGCTTTGTCTTATAATACACCTTCTTTATGTGGGGATGGTGTTCTTGGTACAGGTGAATCAAATAGATGTGAAGTAGTTTTAGAAGCAAATGAAAATCTTATTAGTAGTCCAGTACAAATAATTACAGCAAAAGGTGATGCTCCTGCTAGTGCTAATGATTTAGAGATTGTTAGTGCGATGAATACTAAAATTTTTGCTAAACCAGTTAAATATTATTTTAGAGATCAGAATAATATAGAAAAATCTATCAATATTACTACTATAAAAGGTGAGGCTGATTATAGTTTGATGTGTGGTTATGAAGAATATAGTGAAGAGAATGATGATTCAAAATATAATGATTGTCCTAATAATGTAGAAAATAATTTAGGTGTAGCTAGTAATAGTTGTTGTTATAATAGACCTGTACGTACTGCACAATATCCAGCTGTAAATGCAGAAGGAGTTTGTAGAAACACTTATATAGAAGTGCAGTTTCCAAAATTAATGAACAAATTGTCTTTTGAAAATAATGTTTCTATTGTACAAGGTTATGATAAAGGTGAAAATTATGCTAATTATGAGTGTTCTCAACATCAACAAATAGATGTAACAACAGAAGTAAATCAATATTTAGGTGTTAGTGACACTGATAATATTGCAAAAGGTTTTTGGCAAAAAGTATGGTTGACTATAAAAGATTTTTTTGTAAAATTATTTACTGGAAAAGCTTTTGCTTCAGAAGTTGTGAGAGAAAATAATGATTTATCTGGTAGAAATATTGTTTGGTGTGCTTCTTCTAATTTAAAAGTTGCTCCAAATGTTACTTATGAAAATAATAATTCAGTAACTACTACGATTGCAGGTCTTTTATTATCAAATTTATTAGATTCAAATGTTTATGTTTTGGTTGTTTTGAATGGAGATAAAGATGGTATAAAAGATTTCAATAATGTTGGTATAAAAAATGTTTATTCAAATATAAGAGAAGATTTTTGGTTATTCAAAACAGGTAATGATCTTTGTAAAGTAGATAAAATAGAAGTGGATCCTGTTACTGCGGTTTTTGATAAACAAAATGATTCAAAAGATTTCAAAATAAATGTTTTTAGTAAAAATACTTCACAAAAGATTACTAGAATACCAAATGTTTATGATTGGCAATATTCTTGGCATCCTACCAATAACCCAATATTCAATATTCCAAATATAGATAGTTCTACCAATATTATTAGTTCTAAAAATGTGGAAGGTCAAATGGATGGTTTGGCTCAAGTAAAAATTACAAAAGATATTAGTGCTGAAAATTCAGATGAAGGCAGAACATTTTCAGCAAATTTTTATTTGCAATCATTCTTTTGTTCTAATATTTGGCCATCAAATTTGACGAGCGTTTCTGGTTCATCTGCTTCTCAAGTTAGTTACTCAGATAATTTATTTAGTGACAACAAATTTAATTTTTCTTTTCTTTATTGTGCTGATAATAATAATCCTTTGCTAACAGAGGATGATTTACCTTTGTTTGATAATATTATTTTATCTAATAATAATTTAGATGAATATGGTGTAGGTGACACAGCTTTAGGTAGATATTTATTATTTTCTTCTACAACTAATGATGCTTTGGGTATTCAAATTTTTGAAAATGTTCCAAGTAGTAATGGTACTCCTCGTAGTTTGACACAATGGTATATGGACAAATTTGATAGTCTTGGTGATATGAAACCTAGTACTGTTGCAGGTTATGAAGCTTTGTCCAATGGTAGTAATTACTATGTAAGTGTTTATGATGTTGATAAAGATAGAAATGGCAATTTGGGTACTGTTTATAATTATGTAATATTGTTTAGTCTTACTAATAATTCTTCTCAAGATAGTAGCAAAGTATTTTCTCAAATAATTGAAAATGTAAAATTCAATACAAAAATGACTGATTTTGGTAAATGTTTGTTGGCAGGAAATCTTGAAGAAGAAGTTCGTACTGGTACAGGAGAAATTTCTGAAATAGATTGTACGACTGATTTTGATTGTCGTGATACTAGTGGTTTGCCTTTAACGGGAACTGCAGGTTTTTGTCATAATGAAATTAGTAAATTTTTTAGAGATTTGAATAGATTGAGTAGTTTGAGTGTTTCACAAGCTAATCTAGATAAATATTTTTCTGCGGATTTAGGCAAAAGTGATTTTGTGGGGGATTTGAAGAGTGGCTCGTTTGTTTATGGTTATAGTAATTCTAAATGGCAAAATTCTTGGGGACTTTTAAATAGTTATGCTGGTAAATTAGCTCTAGACCCTGTAAATCAATGGGCTGGTTGTACCGATCATGATCCTTTGACTTGTTGGAATGCTGCTAGTTCTACTTATGCTTGTCCTAATTTTGCACAAATTTATGAATATAGATTTGTAACTTCTACACAAAGTTACAATCTTTATGCTCCTTTTGAATATTTGCAAAGTGGACAAGATGCTGACTTTGTAAAAAGGTATATAGATACTAATAAAATTAATTTTGGTAGATTTTGTGAAGTTGGTAATTTGACATCTTTGATGAGTGTCTGTGGTGATAATTTGATAAGTACTTCAGCTGGTGAAGAATGTGAACCTCCAAATAGTACTAAATTATTATCTTCTTACAGAGGTAATAGCTGTACTGTTCCGGGTACTAGATATTTAGCTACTTGTAATCCAAATAATTGTACTTGGAATGTTTCATCATCTTGTACAGAAAAGATAGCTGTATGTGGTAATAGAACAGTTGAAACAGATGAAGAATGTGATGAGGGTGTTTTAAATGGAACCTATGGTCATTGTGGTAGTAACTGTAAATTACCATTAAGTACTAATTATACAGGTGCTGGATCTTGTGGTGATAAAATTTGGCAAAGTAGTCAAGAATTATGTGATATAAATGAAAATAGATATTTAACAGGTTATTGTGAGTTGAATAAAAACAAAGTTTGTTCAAATGATAATGATTGTAAAGAAAATTTTTCAGGAAGAGTAGAAACACCTATTTATGAAACAAAACAAAGTTTGTGTAGTAGTAGAGATAGAAATACTGGATTACCTATTTGTTCGGGTGGTGTAACAAAACAAGTTAGTTGTGGTGGTCCTGAAGA
This sequence comes from Candidatus Magasanikiibacteriota bacterium, assembly GCA_041674805.1. GTDB lineage: Bacteria > Patescibacteriota > Patescibacteriia > Magasanikbacterales > UBA922 > UBA1557. Next base: position 40,257 of record JBAYVA010000001.1, read on the forward strand.
TGATATTTGTCGTACTTATGATTCTAATTCTACTTGTATAGAACAAGATGGAAATAAAGTTTGTAGTGGTAGAGCAGTTCAATCTATTAGTTGTGTGGTTGATAATGATTGTATAGATAGTGATGGTAACAAATTGACTTATCAAGAACAGGTGGGTGTAAATGTGGTTGATGAATCTTATACTAATAATTTTGGTTCTTGTCTTTCGGAAAATGAAACTACTTACGATTTCAAAAAAGATAATACTTGTTCTTATGATTGTCGTAGTAGAGCTGGTTATTGTGGCGATGGTATTAGACAGTCTCAATATGAACAATGTGATGATAGTAATAATAACAATGGTGATGCTTGCGACAGTAATTGTAATTTTGAGAAATTTTGTACATATCCTTATGTTCAAAATACATTATCTTGTAATGAAGATAATAATTGTCCAATGTCAAAAATTGATATTGCTGGAAATCAGAAATTTATATTATCAAATTCAAATAGAAAAGTTTGTTTGTTTAATGAAAAAGATTTGGTTTATACTCCTATAAATAATTCAGATGTTGTAGAACCTTTTTATTGTGAGAGTGATGAATATTGTCGTGATCAAGATACTTATTTATCAAGAGTGACTTATATAAATAATATAGCAACTGCTGATTTAGTTTTTAATTCTTTAACTTGTCGTTCTATTGATATTATTGGTGGTTTTGGAGACAATGATAATGCACAGTGTTTGCCAAAATCAGCTGAATATGTTGTTCCAGAACAATCTCAAGAAAATAATGTTGTTTCTCCTTCTTGTGGTAATGGCGTAAGAGATTTTATTGATAAAAATAATAATAGTATAAGAGATGACGGCGAAAATTGGACAGAACAATGTGATGTAGGAAATCAAAATGGAGTAGAATGTAATCCTACATATGGACAATCTTGTACATATTGTAATTCTGCTTGTGTTGTCCAAACAAAAGAGTCAGCTATGCGTTGTGGTAATGGTATTGTGGATAAAGATGAAAATGGAAATTGGTTGGAGGCTTGTGATTATAAGTTAACTGCAGAGGGTAATCAAGTTTTTTCACATAATGATCTTGAATCTAATGTTTTGCGTTGTACTTCCGAGCAAAAGGGTAGTTATTCTTGTAACAATTCTTGTCAATTAGTAGAAAATAATTGTATAAATTGTGGTCTTGGTATTAATTTACCTTTGGCTAGATTGGCAATTATCAATCCTATGGTTGCTGGTGGTAACGCAAATTATACTACTCAACCATATGTAGCTTTATTAAAACAAAATGTTAATCTTACTAATTCTTTTGTGGCAAGTGTTTGGCGTAAGATAAATTTTGCTGGTAATGCTCGTATAAATTCAGCTGAACCAAATAGTTTGATAGTGGATGGTGTAGGTATCCCTGTTGTGAATGGTATGGGTCTTGAGACAAATAGTCAGTGTACTTACAAATTATTTTTCAATCCGTTTACCAATGATTTCATGGGAGGAAGTACTACTGTGGATGCAAAAGTAGTGGCTGGTCTTGGTGATTTGTTTGATTATCCTGTAAATAGTGAAGTTTCTTATGTTGATAATGAAGTCATAATGTCACCAGCTGTACCTGAAGATAGTATTCGTGTTGTAATTAGATGGAAGAAAAATGGTAATATCAATTTTGTTGGTAATTTTTATTCTGACAAAATTGAATCAGAAAATGTTCAATCTACTAGTTTTAGATATGTAGAAAATGATGATAAAACATATGATGCAATGACTATTGTTGGTAGTACAACAACACCAAATGAATATGTCGTACCAGAATACTCAAATAATCATAGTGTTTATACTGATTCTGTAGCTAGATTTTATTTCCATCCTTTGATTAATACTGAATATTCAGGTACACAGGCAATGACATTTAGTGCAAAAAATTTGAATTCAACTGTCAGTAGTACTTTGGGATTTTATGTAAGTTCTCCAAATGGACCAATTAATCAATTGAAAAATAATGATGTTTGGGTAGAAGTATATAGGTATCATCCAAATCAAGTTCCTTCTTTTTCTATTTATAAACCAGATTTAACTTTCAAATTAAGTAATGCTAAGTCTTCAGCATATTCTTTGGCTAGTTATTGGCATGTATTTAATATTTATATGAATGAAAATCGTATTGCTTTATTACCTGTTGGTAAAGACAATGTTTTTGTACCTATGAATTCAGAAAATTATTGGAGTTATAATCCTTTTGTTGTGGATTATGGTGGTGCTATTATAAATGGAGAGTGTGAAGTAAGAAAAGCTATGCCAAATACTACTCCGTGTAATCAATAAACTTTATGAATAAAAAAAAAATTATAATTTTGTCTTTGATTTTTCTAATCATCATTGTTTCTTTATCAATTTTAGTTTATAATAAGAACAAGGTTGAAAATAATAATGTTGAGACACAAACAGTCAATACTCAGTCAAATAATAATTCAGAATCAGAAAAAGAAGTTGATTTGGTAAAATTACCAAATGAATTAGTTAATATGCCAGAATGGTATTTGACTGATAAAGATGGTGATGGTTTAACTGATGATGAAGAAGATAAAATAGGTACTAATAAATGGGAATCAGATTCTGATTTTGATGGATTGTCTGATAAATTAGAAATAGAACAATATAAGACAGATCCACTGAAAGCTGATACAGATGGAGATACATATTCAGATGGTTTAGAAATTTTGAATAATTACGATCCTTTGAAATAATATAATTATAATTTAAATTTTTTATGTTTGATGATCACAATTCACAAAATAGTAGTGGTCAAGTACCTAGTAACTTGCCGATAGGAGAACCAGAAGATATTTTCAATGATTCTTCTTCTGATAGTAATTCTTTTGCTACTGCTAATAATGTAGAAGAACCAAGCAAATTAAAAACTTCTGCTTTGGATGCTGGTATTTTGAAACCAAAGGTAGAAGAAAATGTACCTGTACAAAATAAAAAACCTGATGATATGTTTGGTGAATTTGATAATGGTTTCAAAAGTGATTATACTGGCGCAAATACCAATGTACCTGTAGCAAACTCTGGTGCAAATAATAATTTTGCTGAAAATAATAATCAAAATTATTATAACCCTAACAATCAGAGCAATCAAAATAATAATGCAAATACTATTTTACCTCCACAAGGTATGACACCTGCTTATGAAAATAATTCAGAGATTTCTGAACCAGTAGGTAACAAAAAAGTAATTGTTTGGATTATTGTATTGGTAGTTATATTTGTATTAGGTTCTGGCAGTGCTTGGATTTATTTTTCTTTTATTAAAGAAAAAAATAATACTAATGTTTTTGAAAAAGATGTTACTGTAATAGATGAACCTACTATACCTGTAGAGAACAATGTTAATAATAATACTACTTCTTCTACAAATTTAAATGAACAAATTGTGGTAGGTGAACCTTTAGATACAGATGGTGATGGATTGACAGATGTGAGGGAAACATCTATTGGAACAGATCCTTTAAATTGGGATACAGATGGTGATGGTCTTAGTGATGCTGATGAAGTAAATATTTGGAAAACACAACCAATGGTAGCTGATACAGATGGTGATGGTTATACTGACGGTGTTGAAATAAAAAATGGTTATAGTCCAACAGGACCTGGTAAATTATTTGAAATTCCTTTGGAAAATAATGCAAATAATTTGATTGAAACTGTGAGTACTACAAATAATATGATTATTTCTACTACTACAGTTACTTCTACTAGTAGTACTATATCTACTACAACACAAAAATAGTAGTATTTTAATTAAGTTATTTTTTTGTATAATTTTTTTATAATTACTTATTTGGATTAGTTCGCTCATAGTACAAAGCGGATTATAATATTATTTTTTATACCTTGTATTCTGATTTCATTGGGATTGCATGGTATTTGATTAAATCTAATTTATGTTTGGTAAGAAAAAAAATACTGTTAAAAAAGAAGAACCAAATTTGAATGTCACTGTAATACCAGAGGTTTTTTATGGTGGGCAAGATCCTTATATTTATAAAGTTGATAATGAACAGATATCAAATAATAATGTATCCAAAAAAACAGAAAAAATTGATCATAAACTGAAAGTTGCTCAGCAAAAAAACAATCAAAAAGATAAAAAGTTATTTTGGATAGTTTCTATTGTAAGTTTTATAATAGTAGTATCGGGTATTACTTGGTATTATTTGGCTCCTTATTATAAAGCAAGAAAAATTTCTTTGGAAAATACTAATAACTCTCAAAATAATAATACTGAAATTATTAATATTGATGTTTTACCAATTAAGACTGTTACAACGACAGAAGATATTGTTTCTACAACTTCTACTTTGGAAGAATTAGTTAGTAGTACTCCTTCTTTACAAAATGTATTTTTACAATTTCCAGCTATTTTGACTTTAGACACAGCGGATATTGATGCGGATAGTTTGACTGATTTAGAAGAAGAAGTTTTTGGTACAGATAGTGGTACTTGGGATAGTGATAAAGACAATTATTATGATGGTCAAGAAGTATACAATTTGTATAATCCAAAAGGGTTGGCTCCGGTCAAAATAATAGATTCTGGTTTGGTGAATGAATACAAAAATAATTATTCTGGTTATAGATTATATTATCCAAACACTTGGCAAAAAGGTGCTGTAGATGCAGTTGAAACACAAGTTTTGTTTAGTTCTGCAAATGGTGATTATATTGAAGTAAGAGTATTCAAAAAAGATGTAGGTCAACAATTTATAAGTTGGTTTAGTCGTTATGCTGAAGGACAAAATTATAGTGATTTGCAATCTTTTAAAAATCGTTTTTCTGAGTCATCTTGGTTAAGAAAAGATAGTCTTGTTTCTTATTTTGAAGATAGTAATTATATTTTTGTGATGGTTTATCATCCAAAAGATAGAGGACCCGTAGCTTATAGACATGTGATGCAAATGATGTATCAAAGTTTTAGAATGCCAAAAACAGATACTGTATTGCCTGAACAAATTATTTATCCAAGTACTACAAGTTCTACAACTAATGTTTCAAATACTGTGAATTTTGTTACTAACACTAGCTTTTAGTTTTATGGATTGTAATGTTTTTTTTAGTGTAAAAAACAAAATTTTGAAAGAAACAGAAATACAAAAAATTGTTTCAGATGTTTTGTCACAACAAAAAAGAAAAGGTAATATAAGTGTTCATATAGTAGGTGATAAAAAAATTAGAGATATAAATAAAATTTATAGAGATAAAGACAAAGTAACTGATGTAATTTCTTTTGCTATAGAAGAAGGTGAAAATATTTTTGATTTTATTGATGAAAAAGATTTAGGTGACATTTTTATTTGTGCCAATCAAATAAGACGTCAGGCAAAAGAAAATAATATTTCTGAAAAAGAAGAAATGATTAGAATGTTGGTTCATGGTATCTTGCATATTTTGGGTTATGATCATTTGCAAGAAGTAGATGCAAAAAAGATGTTTGCTTTGCAAGAAAAATTTGTAAAAAAATGTTATGTTAAAATTAACTAAATGTAAAAAAAGTTTTGTCTATGCTCTTAAAGGTTTGAATTATACTTTTAGGCGTGAACAAAATTTTAGAATAGAAATTTTTATAGCTTTATTAATGGTAGCAGCTATGTTTTTTTTCGGTCTTAGAAATTCTGAAAAAGTAGTAGTTATGTTACTTATTACATTCATATTGGCTTTGGAAATGTTTAATACTATTATTGAAAGATTCTTGGATTTATTAAAACCTCGTTTGGATGATCAAGTTAAAGTTTTAAAAGATATTATGGCCGGAGCTGTTTTGTTGGCTTCGTTGGGTTCTCTTATAATTGGTTTTATGATTTTTTACCCATATATATTTGAGATAATTTTCAAATAATGTTATAATATCTCATATTACAAAAAATACTATGGCAAAAAACAAACACATGTCAGATATTATTACCGGTTTAGATATAGGTTCTAATAGTGTTCGTGTCGCTGTTGGACAGTTTTCTATTATGCGTGATGAGGATAATCCTACTTTGCAAATTATTGCAGCGTTAGATGTTCCTTCTGAAGGTGTACAAAAAGGACAAATTATTAGTATTGAAGATACTGTTTCTTCGGTTTCCAATGCTCTTGAACAAGTAGAAAAAATTATTGGCTTACCTGTGTCTCATATTTGGGTGGGTGTTTCTGGAACACAAATCATTTCACAAGAAAGTAAAGGCGTGATTGCTGTTTCGCGTACTGATGGTGAAATTTCTGAAGATGATATTGAGCGTGCTGTTGATGCTGCCAAAGCCGTTGCCACACCTCTTAATTATGATATTTTGCATGTTTTACCTCGTAGTTTTGCAGTTGATGGACAGACTGGTATCAAAGATCCAGTTGGTATGACAGGCATTAGATTGGAAGTGGATACAAAAATTATTCATAGTGTAAGTTCTCATATAAAAAATTTAACAAAAGTTGTATATCGTACAGGTGTTGATGTTGATGATTTTGTATTGTCTATATTAGCTGCAGGAGAAGTTGTCACTAATAGTCGACAAAAAGAATTAGGTTGTGTGGTAGTAAATATTGGTGGTCCAACAACTAGTTTGGTTGTATATGAAGATGGCGATGTTATTCATACGTCTGTTGTGCCGATAGGCTCTTCTCATATTACCAATGATTTGGCTTTGGGATTAAAAACTTCAATAGATATTGCCGAAAGAGTAAAAGTAGAATATGGAGCTTGTGTTAGTAAAGGTATTAGTAAAAAAGAAATGATTGATTTGAGAGATTTCGGTAGTGATAAATCTGATGTTGTTAGTAGATATTATGTCAATCAAATTATTGAAGCTCGCGTTTCTGAAATATTAGAAAAAATAGATGATGAGTTATCTTCTATAGAAAGAAGTGGTATGTTGCCTGCTGGTATAATCTTTATTGGTGGTGGTGCCAAAATAGAGGGGTTAGTGGATACTGCGAAAGAGGTATTGTCTTTACCGGCACAACTTGGTTATCCTTTGGGTATGGATAGTATTAGTAATAAAGTAAATGATGTTTCTTTTGTCTCGGCTATTGGTTTGGTAAAGTGGGGAAGTACTTTGCTTCAAAGTGTCAGAGGTCGTAAAAAATCTATCAATATTGGTTCCAAAGTAGGGGACACATTTAGAAATGTTTTCAAAAATCTGTTGCCATAAAAGTCATTATTTTGCGTATTATTAGATGCCTTGCGAAAGGTATCTTTTTTATTTTATTTTTTCTTTTAGCTTATTTAGTAATTTTGCTTATTGTGTTTTTCTTGACACTATATACAAAAACTAGTAAAATATAGATAAGTTAATAAATTTTGTATTCATTTGTTGTTATTTGAATACAAAAAGTACTCAGATGAATAATCATTGTATTTGTTTAGAAAAGATTAGTTGTTTAAATAGATTTTTCTGAGTATTTAAGTTCATAATTCCGCCTTGAGTGGAAATAAATTTTATGCCTCAAGTAAAACCAGATATAGAAACATTTGCAAAAATAAAAGTAGTCGGAGTCGGGGGATCTGGCAATTCTGCTATTCAAAGAATGATAGATAGCAAAATTCGTGGTGTAGATTTTTTGGCGTTGAATACCGATGTACAAGCTTTGCATCATAATTCTGCACAAAAAAAATTACATATTGGAAAAACAGTAACACGTGGTCTAGGTGCAGGTATGAATCCTGAAGTTGGTAAACGTAGTGCTGAAGAATCACAAAATGAAATTCGTGAAGCCTTAAAAGACACAGATATGCTTTTTATTACCTGTGGTCTTGGAGGTGGTACTGGTACAGGTGCAGCACCTGTGGTAGCAGAAATTGCTCATGATATGGGTATTTTGACTGTTGCTGTAGTAACAAAACCATTTACTTTTGAAGGACCTCAAAGAAAAAAAATTGCTGATAATGGTTTCGAAGAATTGGCTCGTTATGTGGACACTATTATCACTATTCCAAATGATAGAATATTACAAATTATTGACAAAAAAACTAGTCTGCTCGAAGCTTTCAAAATTGTTGATGATGTTTTGAGACAAGGTGTACAAGGTATTTCAGAATTAATTACAGTACCAGGTCTTATCAATGTTGACTTTGCTGATGTAAAGACAATTATGAGTAATACTGGATCGGCTTTGATGGGTATCGGTGTTGGTAGTGGTGAAAATCGTGCGGTTGATGCTGCCAAATCTGCAATATCTAGTCCTCTTTTAGAAGTGTCTATTGATGGTGCCAAAGGTATTTTATTTTCTATTACTGGTGGTACTAGTCTTGGTATGCAAGAAGTAGCGGAAGCTGCCAAAATTATTACTAGTTCAGCTGATGATGATGTCAAAGTTATATTTGGTGCGGTGATAGATGAATCTATGGGAGAAGATATTAGAATCACTGTTGTAGCTACTGGTTTTGACGATAGAGATTTAGATAATGCAAAAATGGTAAAAGCAGATTCCAACAATCCTGGTATGGAAGTTTTTACAGCCAAACGTCCTTTGTTTAAATCTGATATTTTTAATAGAAAAGTAGAAACAGTGAGAGAAAATCCTCAAGTACAAACTCCTTCAAAGTACAACAGATATGAAGAAGATGATTATAAAGAAGAAGTAGTAGAAGAAGAGATTGAAACAAGAAGAAATTCTGGTTTTAGCAAAAGGGCTGTGGGTTCATCTATAGATGTAGATATGGATATGGACATTGATAATTCTTCACGTAATAACAATGTTTCCAATCAAAACATTAATAACAATTCAAGAATGAATTCAGGAAGCAGTACTCTAAATCAAACAATGAACAAACCAAAAAAAGAAGATGCTGAAGATTTGGAAATACCAGCTTTCATTAGAAAAAAAATGGGAATGTAGATACATGAAAGCCTAAAAACATATCCGCCCTAGGCGGATCAGTCTTCGCTGAAAAACAAAAAAACACTGTCGAGATGACAGTGTTTTTTTATAAGTGTTCAGTTTTTAATTTTATTTTTGTTCTAAATAAACTAATAAAATTGTAAGAGAAATACCAAATATAAAAAGTATTGAAAATCCTATAATACTGGCTTTTAAAATAAATTTATCAAGATTATCATCTGATTTTTCTTGTTTTATTATTTTTTGTGATTCTTCGGAAATTGGATAATTATATTTTTTCATTTTTTCTAATAAATTTTGAGAAATTTTTATTGGTATTCTGAATTCTTGTTTTTCTGTTTTTTTTGTTTGTATTTCAAGTACAATAATTCTGTTTGGGTTTTTATTATTTCCTATATTTTTTATATAGAAATTTGTGTTAATTATGTTATCTTTATTAATTTTATTTTGCTCTATAATTTTGTTTTTAAATTTATGTAGTATTATTATCTCATTATTATTTAATTTAAGATATAAGGAATGTTTTTTTTGCTCATATATAATATAAATAATATTTATAGATACAAAAAATAAGATTATAAACAAAAGATTCATGATTTCTGTTGATTCTATATTTTTGTTTATCCATTGATTGATACTTTGGTTTTTTTGCTCAGGGTTGGAAAATTGTAGTATATAATATAATGTAGTTATTAAAATAGAAAATATAAAAAAACCTAATTTTGTTTTTTCTGAAGCTGGATTTAGAAAAGCTATTTTGAAAGTTTCTATTTTTTCTTTTGTTTCTTGATTCATACAAATCATTATTTAGTTAAAAAAATTTATTTCACAATTTTTCTTGCTTCTTCAATTTGTTTTTGGCATTCTTCTTTTAGAATACCAGTCTCTATATTTATTATTTCATGAGAATATCTGGCTATATCAAAGATTTTTATATAAGGATTCATATGTTTTTCATTATCAGCACCTAAAATATAATTTCTTATTTTATATTTGATACAAACTGCCGCGCACATTGGGCAAGGTAAGGCGTTTATTATCATGTAATAATTACTCAAATCTTTGCTCTGTGTTTGTCTCACAATTTTACGGATTAGATTTACTTCGGCATGTGCTACTGGATCTTGGGTAGATTTGGTATTGTTGTGTGCACTGGCAATGACATTTCCGTCCAGGTCAGCTAAAACAGCTCCAAAATGGGAATTGCCTTCTTGCACTGCTTGGTCAGCTTCCGACATTGCTAGTCTCATTAGTTTTTCTTTGATTGCTTGAGTCATAATTAAAAAATTATTTTAAGTATTCATTCAAATTTATTTCTACAAAAAAATATTTTTCTCCGCGTTTAGCTAGGAAAAACATGATGCCATTTTTGTCCAATTCTATTGGATAGGAAAAAATAGCACAACAACTTGAGGTTCTTATTTCATCGAAGTCTTCTGAAATTTTTTGTCCGTTGAAGAAAACAAATTTTTGTCCATCTTTTTCTCCGACAAAACCAGTTTTATTTTGATAAGAAAATAAATAGGAACTTGAATCTACTTCATATTTTTCATTGATAGTTTCATCTTGGTACCAAATATTATGTGTTGTTATGGGATTGTTTTCGTCAGTTATTTTTATTGGATCGTAAAAATTAAAAGCTGGAGAATCCAAAATCATACTTGCGTCTATTATTGTACTTTCTGTTCCAAAAAACATTGAGTGTAAAAAAATTTCTTTTTCATTTTTGTAAATATAATAAGTATCATCATTATTATCTTTATTTCCAACTGTGTAAATGTCTTTACCAAAGCCATAAATACCAGATATTTGTTTTGTGTTTTCTATGATGTTTTTAGAAAATTTAGGTTCTATTATATCGCACCAATCAATACTATCACATTCTCCAATTTTGAAATCAGGAGGTAAATTATATTTGAAAGCTTGTAAACCAACTATTGAACAATCATTTTTACTATTATCTTTGCATTCAATTTTTTCATGTAAATTATACATTGGTTCTTTCATTTTTATTTTTTGATTTTGGTCAAACCAAAAATCTTGTCCAGTTTTTTGAAGTTTAGTTATTTCTTTGGTTACTAAGTCTGAAAAATTCACAATATCATCAACAACCCTACTTGTCAGAGTTGTTTCAATTTCATGATAAATTCCTGGTTTTGTTTTTTTATTAGAAGTTATGTTCTGGGTACAGCCTGTCAAAAAAAGTGTTACGGCTAAGATAGCGATGATTTGTTTTTTCATATTTTAAAATATATTTTTAGAAATGATGGTGTAAAGAATGACAAGCGCCAGCTTGTCCTGTTGAACACGTGATAAGCTGGCGCTTGTCATTCCATTTTTAGAGGTTATATTATTTTGAATTCTAGCATAATAAAACACATTTGTAAAAAATAAAAAAACGCTTTTAAGCGTTCTTTTAACTTTATAACTTTATGAACTTTATAACTTTACAAACTCTTACTTTGGTATACTTTCCAATTCGGATCAGCTTGTACATCTTGCCACTTGGTAAACTTTCCTTCTTTTGCATAGTTGTAACCAGCCGCCGCAATCATTGCTGCATTGTCCATGGAATATTTGAGAGCAGAAAGATGAAAGTCTGTACCAGAAATGTGTTCAATAGTATTTTCCAAAGTTTCACGAAGTTTGGCATTGGCAGAAACTCCGCCGACTAGCAAGACATTTTTTGGTTTGTATTGTTTTATTGCTTTGACAGTTTTTTCAACCAAGACATCGACAATAGCTTGTTCGAAACTGGCACAAAAGTCTGACAAGTTTTTAGGTTCTAGGTAATAGGTATTAGATTCTGTTTTTGGAGCATTATCTTGAAGCCAATAAAGAGCCGCAGTCTTAAGTCCAGAAAAACTCATGTCATAATCGTCGCTGTCTATCATTGGGCGAGGAAATTTTATAGCTTTGGGATTGCCATCTTGGGCGTGTTTGGAAATTTTTGGTCCACCTGGATATTCCAGTCCAACAATTTTGGCAATCTTATCAAAAGCTTCACCAGCAGCATCATCACGAGTGCCACCAATTTTTTCATAGTGGCCTTTTTCTCTAGATAAGATAAGTTCAGTGTGTCCACCAGAGACGACTAAGGACAAGATAGGGAAGTCGAGCTTTTGGTTGGTACTGTCAGCTTCTAGATGTAGCTTAACGCTGTTTATATGCCCGTCTATGTGGTTTACAGCCACAAGTGGGGTATTCCATAGGTAAGACAGAGTTTTGGCAGTTTCGACGCCTACAATCAGTCCTGTAATAAGACCAGGACCAGCTGTAACCGCAATAGCGTCAGGCTTGGCAAAGTCTTTCATTATTTCCTCTACTACAGGAGTAATTATTTCAGCATGTTTGCGTCCAGCTATTTCAGGAATCACACCACCATATTTTTTGTGTATATCAATTTGACTAGCTGTTTTTTCGGCTAGTATTTCTATTTTTTCGTCTGTGATCTCCATGAGACAGATAGATGTATCGTCGCAGGAGCTTTCGATTCCGAGGATTTTCATAAAATGCTTGAAAGGCTTAAAAAGCTTTTTGTATTTGTTAGTTTAAACATTTTAACAAAAAAAATACGAAAAGTCCAGACTTTTAACTTTATAAACTTTATGAACTTTATAAACTTTTAACTAATGTATTCACACAAAAACATTGACAATATTTTTATTTTTGTGTATAATTTTTTCGTCTTTAGTTAGACAATTTAAATGGCGCCATCGTCTAATGGTTAGGACACCAGGTTTTCATCCTGGTAATCGGGGTTCGATTCCCCGTGGCGCTACAATTTTGACAGTTAACAATTAACAAATTCCAAAAAATGGAGTTTGTTTTGTTTTAATGTTGGAGCAATCAGTTGGTAAATCTGACTATTGTAAGAAGAATGATGTTGGAGTAAAATATTTAAGTAAATTAAACAAATAATATGAATAAGGAAGTTTACAAACACATATTGAACACTTACGGACGTAATCCTAGACAATGGGTTGGTTTTGTTGCTGAAATATTTCGTACCGTTATTATGAGAGTGTACATAACTATTGCTATGGCACAGGTCACAGCAAATCTAGCCTCAGGAGATATTGAATCAGCCAAAAAATATACATTATATTTTTTTGTTGCTTATATTGTAGGTTCATTGATTGGAACTTTTGGCGAATTATTATCCTTACATACCGAAAACAAAAAATACGGTGAACTTATGTTGATTTATTATAATAAGTTAGTTGGTAAAGATCTTTCATTTTATCGAGATAACCAAACTGGTTATCTGGCTAGTATATATAGACAATATTTAGATGGTGCATTACTTTTGCTTCGCTTCTTTCGTGGAGAAGCATTGGCTGCGTTTATTTCAATGGTTGTCCCACCGATAGTATTGTTTTTTGCTTCACCACAAATAGGATTATTAGCAACTGTTGTTGTTTTGATTCAAATTATTTATGTAAAATGGTCATCATCAAAAGCAAATAAATACAGACAAATATCACATGAAATATATAGAAAAATTACTGGAGAGGTTTCTGACACAATAACTAATATTGTTGCTTTTAAATCAGGTGGGGTAGAAGATCAAGCTCAAAGTAAAATGAAAGGACTTGTTAAAGAGGAATTATCTTCATTCATGCAACGACGCAAAACAACCGTATTGCTTGATTTGCCAAGAAATATCATAACAGCCTGTGGTATTACGTTAGCTATTTATTTTATCATTGTTAATTCTTCTGGAGTAAATCCTCAATCTCTGGGATTAATCGTTTTGACTTTAACGTACATGTATCAAATCGTGAGAAATGTGAGTTCTTTGCCAGAATTGGTTTCGACTCATGATGATCTAGTTACTAAAGTTTATCCAACTTTGAAATATTTAGGTGAAGAGTATGAAGAAATACGTGATTCTCTAAATCCTGTAGAATTTTCAATTGAAAAAGGTGTAATAAATATTAATAATGTTAATTTTAGCTATCCATCACATTCAACTAATGCCACAAGCATACCGGTTTTTAATGATTTAACGATAAAAATAGAAGGTGGCGAACAAATCGGAATTGTTGGGTTGAGTGGAGCTGGTAAAAGCACTCTTGCTAATTTATTATTGCGTTTTGATGAGGTAACTAGTGGTTCAATCAAAATTGATAATATTGATATTCGTGATATAAAACAAAGTGAGTTACGAAAGAAAATAGCTTATGTACCACAAGAACCATTGTTATTTCATCGAAGTATAAGAGAAAATATTGCTTATTATAATGAAAATGTTGATGAGGTAGAAATTATTCGTGCAGCCAAAGCTGCTCACGCTCATGAATTTATAGAGAAATTACCTGATGGTTACAATACAATTGTAGGCGAACGTGGAATAAAATTAAGTGGAGGACAAAAGCAACGGGTTGCGATTGCTCGCGCTGTACTTAAAAAAGCTCCAATTATAATTTTTGACGAGGCAACAAGTGCACTTGATAGTGAAAGTGAACAAATAATACAACGTGCTTTGCCAGAAATTTTAGGCAAGCAAACTGCGATTATTGTGGCACATCGTCTTAGTACTATCGCTGGTCTTGATAGAATAATTGTTATGCACGAAGGCAAAGTTGTTGAATCTGGAAAACATGAAGAATTAATAAATTTGCATGGTCGTTATTATTCATTGTGGCAAAAACAAACAACTGAGTTTGTAATTCAAAATAAAGAAAGAAATACACTTTAGATTTAGTTGCAAGAGTATTTAAAATTAGTTGATTTGTTTGACTTTTAATAGTTGACAATTAACAACCTTCTTGCAGGCGGGATTCCAAGAAATTGGAATTTTTTATTTTCATACTTTTGTAGTATAATATATTCAATATGATAAAACAAAGAGCAAAACTCATCTTAGTTTCCGGTTTTGTGGGAGCAGGGAAGACTACTCTCGCCAAAAAACTAGAAAAACAATACAAAGCTATTAGATTTACTACTGACGATTGGATGATAGAATTTTTTGGTTTTGATGGAGATTTTGGTGAAGAATATAAGGCTAAGAAAAGAATTGTCAAAGAATTTATTTGGCGTATTGCCAAGTCTATTTTGGAATCTGGTGTGAATGTTATTTTAGATTTTGGTTTTTGGTCTTGGAAAGAGAGAACACTTTTTCGAAAAAGAGCCAGTCAATTGGGAGTTGATTTTGAACTTTATTTTATAGATGTACCACTTGATCAATTACGAAAACAAATTAAAATTAGAAATAAAAAACTTCCACGTGGTACATTTTATATCACTGAAAAATGGTTTGATATTTGGGTGCCTAGATTTGAACCTCCGACTGAGAAGGAAAATCCTATTTTGTTGAGAAGAAAAATTTAAAATATATCAGACAATTTATCTTTTCCCAAAACAAACAAATTGTTGGTGGCTCTGGTCAGGGCGACATAGAGCAAATCTCTATCTATTTTTTCTTTTTCTTTTTTCAAATTAACTAGTTCAATTTTACTTGCACTCAAGATATCTTGTTTGTTTATACCTACCAAAAAGACTGTATCAAATTCTAGACCTTGAATTTCATCCATAGATAAAATATGGATGTTTTTTTCTTTTTTGAATTCTATTTTGTATTGTTGTAAGTATTTTTTATTTCTAGCTAAAATACCTGTGACAACTTTTGTTTGCAAGTTTTCTTTGACATATTTTATTTCTTCATCAATATTTTCAAAATTTTTTTCAATCACTTGCGTACCTTCTTTGATATTATCTGGAATAATTATTTTGTAGCCAAGTTTCTGGATATATTCCAAAATTTGTTTACTATTACGATAGACTTTGTTTAAAAATATTTTACGTTCTTCTTTTAGACTTTCATTAATTTCAGACCAGTCAGCAATTGTTCCTAACTGAGTTTTTTGGTTCATGTCTCCTACATACATCACTGCATTATTTTCTGGATTCAGACAGCTTTTTATTATTTTGATTTGTGTTGGTAAATAGTTTTGAAATTCATCAAAGATTATAAGGTCGTAGAAAGCAGGGAAGCGTCCGATTTTTTTTAGACTCGCACCACGTTTTTTTAGTTGGTAATATTCTTGAATTATCGTGATATTACCATGAGTTTTTTTGAATATTTGTAGTAATATTGTTAAATCAATTCTGTCTAAGATTTTGTTTTCTTTTTGGTATTTTATTATTTCCAAATATTTGCTTGGTAAATTTTGATAAACTTTTTCAAGCAGGGTGAAGATATTTGAACTATATTTTTGTTCAGAAAAATTTTGCAAAGATTGTAATTTGTAATATTCGAGATAATCTCTATCTTCTTCAACTATATCAACATGATTTTGGTAATTGTAATTTTGCAAATCTAGGACACTCATCGCCCAATCAGCAAAAGTACGAATAGTGACGTTTTTTATGCCAAGTTCTGGCAAGAGGTGAGAAAAATATTCTTTGGTACCAATATCTTGGACAAGTATCAAAATTTTACTGGTGTGAAATTTGTCAGCGACGTCTGGTGATTGAAGTAGATAAGCGACACGATGAAGAGCCAAAGTCGTTTTGCCAGAGCCAGCCGGACCAGAAATCAATAAAGCATTTTTGTAACTAGCACGAATAACTGCATCTTGAGCTTTTTCCATTTGTGCGACAATCTCTGGTAAGACAAAAGATTTTTTTTGATTAGAAAAATAATCTTGGTAAATTAGTTCTCGCGGATTATCTAGAGTTTCGGTAGAAAGATAAATGATTTTACCACCGACAATCATGTATTGATCTTTTTTTGTCATTATTCCTTGTTTTTCAGTTTTATCTGGCAAAGTGTAATTGATATTACCAGGATGTTCAAAACGTATTTTGGAGATAGGACTAACCCAAGAATAAATATGTTCTTCGCTCAAAGAAAATTTACCAATGTAAATATTTTCATTGTTTATTTCGCATTTATTGAAATAGGGTGAATCTTGCATCAGCTCTAGTTCTTCTTGTTTTTCTGTGTTCATTTCTAATAATTTACTCTGGACGATTTTGTCATCTTCATTGAAAGTATGTAGACTTTTTTTGAGCTTGCTAACATTATCTGTGGTTTTTTGTAATGTTTGTCTTATTACCTCAAGAGAACGCTTCAGTTGCTCTTGAGCGAGCTTAAAATAGATTTGTTTGGCTGTTTGGTTCATATATGTGTATATAAATAAAAAATACCCAGTTTTAACCTCAGAATAATTAATATTTTTTATAATTATCCCTTGGTTTGGGGTATTTTTTAGTCTAATTTTTAGAAGAAAAATATTTTTACAAATTTTGGATTTTTCCAAAGCTTTTAAGAATATTTTTGATGAAAATATTCTAACATATTTTTGGTGTTTTTGTCAAATTTTTATTTAAAATAGTTTTTAACAGTTAATTCTTGACAAATTACTCAACTTATTGTAATATAGCACTACCCATAGACAGCAGGTTTGACCATTATTTGGTTGATTAAACATCCTGCCGAGGAAAAAACTTTTACACTTTTGTAATAAAAAGGTCGATTTTCTAGGTAGTCTGTGGTTTAAAAACCACTTTTTTTATTGGTTTAACCAATAAAAATGAATAAAATTTTATGGCAAAAACAAGATTAGTAAAAGAACAAGCGATAGAGGATTTAGTAAATGATTTGAAGAATTCTTCATCAGCTGTGTTTGCAAACTATCAAGGTCTAAAAGTTTCTGATTCAGAAATTTTGCGTAACAAATGTCGTGAACAAAACATTTCTGTTACTGCTAGTAAAAAAACTCTTTTGAAGCGTGCTTTGAAAGAAATGAACTTGGACGTAGATACAAAACAATTTGAAGGTAGTGTGGCTGTTTTCTTAGGAAAAGAAGACGAAGTAGCTCCTGCACAAATTGTAGCAGAATTTGCAAAAAAACATGAAAGAGTAACTTTATTTGGAGGTATTTTGGAAGGTAATTTCATCTCTGGTGAAAAAGTAAAAGAACTTTCAAAACTACCAAACAAACAACAATTGCTTGGTCAATTGGTAGGTACTTTGAATGCTCCAATTTCTGGATTTGTAAATGTCTTAGCTGGAAATTTACGTGGACTTGTCAACGTAATGAATGCTATTAAAGAAAGTAAATCATAAAACAATTCGGATATACGGATAATTCAGATTTACGGATGTAAAATATTATCTTTATAATATATCCAAAATTATTTTTAAAAAAATAATAAACTAATTAATTATATTATTATGTCAGAAGAAACAAAAAAGGACGTAATCGTTCCTGAAAAATTCAAATCTCTAGTAGAGATGGTAGAAAAAATGTCAGTATTAGATCTTGCTGAACTTGTAAAAGTTCTTGAAGATAAATTCGGTGTTAGTGCTGCTGCACCTGCAATGATGATGGCTGCTCCTGGAGCTGCTGCACCTGCTGCTGAAGAAAAAACTGAATTCACAGTAGAACTTACAGCTTTTGGTGATAACAAAATCAATGTTATTAAAGCTGTAAAAAATGCTACAGGTCTTGGTCTAGCTGAAGCTAAAGCTTTGGTAGACGGAGCTCCAAAAACAATCAAAGAAAATATCAAAAAAGCTGAAGCTGAAGAATTGAAAAAACAATTAGAAGAAGCTGGTGCTACAGTAACTTTGAAATAATACTTTCATTGAAAGAAAAATTAAAAAAGACGTGTCGAAGAGATACGTCTTTTTTAATTTTAAATTTAGTCCCGACTAATCAGTATAAATTTTAAATTATTTTTTATTTGAATTTTATTGTTGAATACATAGTGTCTATTATTTTTAGCTCATATGTATAATTATTATGAGAAAAACCTTTTATTGGTAATATCTCATTACAGTTTGCGTAAGAATATTTACCTGTATAATTTATATATAAATTATTTGCACTGTGTATAGGTCCTTCTATACCACTTGCATTTTTAAACCAATATTGTATAGCGAATTTATTGTCTATCTTGGCATAATTTGTGCCTGCTTCTATGGGTGAGTTTCCATCTACTGGGGAAATTAATTCTTGTTGCCAATTTGTTGTCAAAAAGAAATATAATTCTTTTGTATAGTCTTTACCAGATATAGATTTACATTCGCTATTAGCGTATAGAGGGCAATATAATTTTGTTATAGGATAAATTATTATTCCAGCATTTGCACCTGGCGTGTATGCTTCACCTGCTAAAATGTAGTCATCTGGTTTTTCTGTAATAGTGATTATGTTTGATTTTTCTTCTTCTGTCCAATTAAATCCTTCTGTTTCTCTATAATAAGGTTCATTTACTATATAATTTGGTGGATATTTTATAGTTAATATATCATTTGAGAATTCTTTCCAGTCATCTGTTGGTAATAGTTGTTCTGGTTTTTTTATATCTTGATTAAAATATGATAGATGTGTATCTTCAACATATTTTTTTTTTGTTTTTTCAAAATTTTCTTCTAAACATTCAGTGGGTATTTTATCCAATTCTTGTTTCCATTTTTCAATAATTTCATTTTTATTGTTTTCATTAGTGTTTGTTTCTTGTGTAATTTGATTAGGTGTTTTATTTTTGTTGGAGCTAAATATTAGGAGAGTTGATAATACTATAATTAAAAAAAAGAGTGGAATTGACAAAAAGAATATTTTTTTTGTGCTAATTGTTTCTTGCATATTATTTTTTATTTTGTTGAAAATTTGTAAATTTTGTTTTCATCCAAAACATAGATTACTTTGTTGTCTTCATCTATTATCATATCACTTGGTTTTTTCCATTCATAAGAAGTAAATTGTTCAATAAATTTACCATCTTTGTCTAATCTTACAATACGTTTTTGTTCTGGTTCTAAAATATACAAATAGTCTGAGTCAGCATAAGTCCAAATTTTGGTTGGATTAGTAAGTACTGGATGAACGCCTTCTATATTGAAATTTTCTTCTTCTCCACCATAAAAACGTAAAATTTTGGCATCAGAAGTAAGTACAAAAACATTACCGTCTACCGCAATATCTATGGCTTTGCTAAGTGAAGAAGATTTTTTGGTAATCCAGACAGTACCTTTGTCATATCCTGTTTGAGTTTGGTTGTGTTTGTAAATTTGTTCATTCTTGGCACTAACAATATATAATTTTCTATTGTAAACAGTCAAAGCATTAGCATTGGCATTGTCTGCTGGATAAACAATGTCTTTGGTAGAATAAGATTGAGTATCTTTATTATATTCAAAAAGTTTGTTACCTAATCCCAAAAATATTATTTTGTCATTTTCTTTTGGTGTATCATCATGGATAATATCTTTTTGATTGTCATGATTTTTTATTTCTATTTCTTTTGATATCAAATTTACTTTGTACATATTTTTGTCTTTTTCTGAATAGGCAAAAATATTGGTGTCTAATTTAGCTATTTTTTCTAAGTCATTGGAAGGTTTACTATTATTTAGATCAGCTATTAATTCTAAAGTAACAGAATTCATTTTTTGTAGTTTATTTAAAATTTCATCATTAGCATTTTTTAATTCTTGAAATTTGGTTTTTGCTTCTTCTGTATCTTGTGGTAAATTTTCTATAAGTTTTTTTGTTTCTTCTAATATTTCTAAGGCTTTTTCTTCTTCACCATATAATATTTTGGCTTCAACTTCATCACTTTTTTCATTTATGGAGTCAATAAGACTCAAATATTGGGCATTTTGAGCTTCTTTATTTTCTTTTATTTTTATATAGATAATACTACTTAAAAAAATTATAGCTAATAAAATAAGTGCAATAAAAAGTATTTTACTGATTAAACTTACATTTTTTACTTTTTCTTTTTTTTCATTTATTACATTATGGAAACGATCCATAATAATAGTCCTTTGACCTGATTTGTTTGTAATCAAGTAAAATGAATTGATGAAAAATGATAGTATAATTTGAATAATTTTTTTTATGACAAAAAAAATGCTACTAGCTATAATTACTATAGATCTACCTATTAAAATTAATATTTTTTCAGAAAATTTTTGTCCATTTTCTTTTCTTCTACTTCTAACGTTGGTTTCTATTTGTCCATGATTGGTAGCAATTCTTTCATTCTTTTTGTTTGCTAAATTAGTATTGGTAGCTTTATTTTTTATAAATAGACTGGATAAATTTTCTTTAATATTTTTGATGACAGAAGGAGATAGTGTTTCTGCTGTATTTTTTCTATTTTTTACTAAATCATCCATTGAGGCTTGTGAACCTATTGCATCTGCTTGTACATTTCTATATCTTTTTGCTTCAATTAATTGTGGTTTTGGTGTTTGAAAAATTATACCTCCAAAAGAATATTCTTCTTTTAGATTGTCTAAAACTTTTTGGATATGCAAGGCACCTTGTTTGGTAGCTTTATTTTGGATTATTTTACGGACTCTATCTACAGAAAAATGACTAGTCACACTAGGTGTTGAGATGTACAAATAATCATCATCTTTCATGTCTCCTTCTATTACAGAAGAAAAAAATTGTTCATGATTTTCTGGTTCATTTGGATCTATAATCTCAGTACTTTTTAGTTCATCTTTGGTATTATAAAATAAATAGGCATTTGGTTTGCCGTGATAAGCTATTGTAAGATGACGTTTTTGTAAAATACCTACTAACAAATTTATTTTACTATCTTTGTATTGTAAAACATTATGACTTTGTTGATTTATTTCTTGCAAAATACTTTCAAAATAATTTTCTATATTGTTATTTTCTTCGTCATAATATTTTATTTCAATATCATCTATGATTTGTTGTAGTTGACTTATTTGTTCTGAGTAGCTACCATTTATTTCTATGATAGCAAAAAAATGCCCTTTGTTTTTTTCTTGTTGGGTAATAGGTTCTGCTATGTGTAATAAGACGTGTGATAGTTTTTGATTACTACCTTCTACAAAAAACTCTTGTATTTCTAAGCCATTTTTCATAACTATACTATTTTTTTATATTTGAGTTGACCTTTGACTTTATTGTCATAAGTTATTATACTATATTTGTAAATATAATGCCAGTTTTTAGGATAGCTAATTTGCCTAGTAAATTAGTTTTTATTTTATAATATTATGCTTGAACAACTTTTTGGTTCAAAAACCAGACTTAAATTGCTAAGGTTATTTTTTTCAGAACAAAATAGGCCTTTTTTTGTACGTGAGTTATCTAGGCATGTAGGGGTGCAAATCAATGCTATTAGAAGAGAAATAGAAATTTTGCATTCTATGGATATCATCAAAGAAAAATTGGTAGATGAAAAAGACAAAATTAATGAAATAGAAGTAGGGGAGAAATTACGCAAGTATTATATATTGAATCCTGAATCAATTATTTACTCAGAGTTACAAGCATTACTTCTAAAAGACAAATTTATTGGTCAAAAAGAGTTTATCAAAGAGTTTGAAGACAAAATGTCTGAAACCAAACTTTTGATTTTGTCTGGAGAGTTTACTTCTGACAAAAGAGCCCCAACAGATTTGTTGATTGTGGGTAAAATTAAACCAAGAGTTTTGGCTAATATTATAGAAGAGTATGAAAAAGATTTTGGTTTCAACATACGTTATACTATTATGACAGAAGAAGAATTTTTGGATAGAAGATATGTTATGGACAAATTTTTGTATTCTTTATTTGAAGCTGACCATTTGAAGGTTATTAATAAATTGGGAGTTTAATTCTGCCTTTTAGAAATTGATTTTTAATTTAATAATGATGATGTTTTTTGTCAATGTAACTATACATTAGAGATAAAATTGAGATAAACTAGAGATAATATTGTTTATAATAAATGTCTAAATTATCTCAATTTTATCTCAATTTATTAAAATTTTTAGTAAATGTTTACTTTTATATTTGAACCAGATTTATTTTATGTATTATTTGTTGATTGACATGTCAGAAAATTCCAATATACATTTGGCTCTTTTTGATGAAAAAAAATTTGTAGAAAAAAAGTATGAAGGACAAAATCGCGAACTGCTTTTGTGTATTGATAATTTGTTGACTGAAAATGATTTTGAGAAAGAAAATATCAAAGGTATAATGATAGTAGTCGGTACAGGATCGTTTACCAGTACTAGAATCGCTTGTGTTGTTGCTAATACTTTTGCTTTTGTTTTGCAAATTCCTTTATTAGCTATTGGAGTAGAAGATATTTCTAATGTTCAAAGTTTGATTCCTAAATTATTAGAGCAACCAAAAGGACAATATATTTCCGCGACTTATAGTGGAGAGCCGAATATAGGAGAAAGTAAAAAATAAATTTATAATATTTTTTTATTGATTTTCAATTTATTTTTATTAAATACGTAAAAATTTCTAATTCACCTAATATCTAATTTTTAATAAAATTACAAAATTTAAAATTTTATTAGAAATTAGATATTAGAAATTAGGTGAATTTTATTCATATGCTCACAGATTATCAAAAATATAGAATTTATGAAATTTTGCCAGGTTTGTCTATTTGGCTTACTTTGTTTTTGAGTATTATATTTTCTATTTTCAAACCTTTATGGATGATTTATTTTATTATAGTTTTTGATGTTTATTGGGTATTGAAAGTAATCAATTTTGTTTTTTATTTGAATGTTGCTTGGCTTCGTTATCATAAAATAAAAAAAGTAGATTGGAAACAAGCTTTGCAACATGAAATTAGCAATTATCATGACAAACAGCATGTTGTTTTTTTAACAGTATATAATGAAGAATGGGTCGTAGTTGAAGATGCTTTGAAAAGTTTGGAAGAAGCTATCTATGATAAAAGTAAATTCACAGTAGTAATTGCGGGAGAAGAAAGAAAAAAAGAACATTGTGAAGATATATTTTCTCGTACCAAAAATAAATTTGAAAAATCTTTTGGACATTTGATGTTTACTTTGCATCCTGCCAATTTGTCAGATGAGACTCCTGGCAAAGGTTCCAATTTACATTATTCAGAACAAGAAGTAAAAAAATTCATAGACAAACAAGATTGGGATTATGACAATGTTATTGTTACTGTCTTTGATATTGATACTATTTGTCATAGTCAGTATTTTGCTTATCTTACATATTTGTATTGTACCGTAGAAAAACCAACTAGAACTTCTTTTCAGCCTGTAGCTTTGTACAATAATAATATGTGGGAATCTCCATCTATTTTGCGTATTATGGCTTTTGGTACTACTTTTTGGTCAATGACGTCTCTTGCTCGCCAAGATGCCTTGGTAACATTTTCTTCTCATTCTATGAGTTTTAGAGCTATTGTGGATGCTGGTTTTCATGAAAAAAGAATAGTTAGTGAAGATTCTCGTATATTTTATCAATGTTTGTTGGCTTATGATGGAGATTATCGGGTGACGCCAATGTATGTACCAGTTTCTATGGACACTGTGCGAGATGATAATTGGTGGAAAAGTATTACTAATTTGTATAAACAACAACGTCGTTGGGCTTGGGGTATAGAGCATGTACCATATTTGCTTTGGGAATTCAAAAAGAAAAAAAATATTCCGTTGTGGAAAAAATTCAAATGGATTTTTATTGAATGGGAAGGCAAATGGTCTTGGGCTTTGGCTGCTATCATTATTACTATTTTAGGTCGTTTACCTTTGTGGTTGGCTAGTGAAGATATTAGACAGAGTGCTATTTTTTTGAATGCGCCACACATGTTGGAAAAATTAATGTCTTTGGCAATGCTTGGTTTGATTGTTTCTGCTGTATTTAGTTTGCCATTGTTACCAAAGCCAAAAAATGCACAACCAAAACATTTGTATGTTATTATGTTGTTACAGTGGGTTTTGTTGCCTATTTCTATGATTTTTGTGTCAGCTATTCCAGCCATTGAAGCTGTAACAAGACTTATGTTTGGAAAATATTTAGGTTTCAATGTTTCACAAAAAAAGAGAAAATAATTTGTTTAAATAGTTATGAATTATCTAAAAGATTTTCAAAATTTAGATTCTAAATGTGTAGCAATTGCTGGTGGCAAAGGTGCTTCTCTTGGTGAAATGACGCAAGCTGGTATTCCTGTACCTCCTGGTTTTGTAATTTTGTCTGAATCTTTTGAAAAATTTTTGGTAGACACAGATTTAAATATTGAAATTAATTCTATCTTGAGTAAAGTAAATGTAAAAGAAATGCACACTATAGAAAATGCTTCAGAAAAAATTCAAGCGCTTATTTTGTCTGCAGACATGCCAAGTGATATTGCTAGTGAAATTTTGGAAAATTATCAAAAACTTGGTAGCAAATTTGTTGCTGTACGTTCTTCGGCTACTTCAGAAGATTCTGCATCGGCTGCTTGGGCTGGTCAACTAGATACTTTCTTAAATACCACAGAAACAGATTTGTTAGAAAATGTGCAGAAATGTTGGGCTTCACTTTTTACTCCACGAGCTATCTTTTATCGTTTTGAGCTTTTGGAACGTGGGAAAATGCAGAATGAAACGCATGCTAACACAGAAGATCATATTTCTGTTGCTGTGGTAATACAAAAGATGATTCAGTCAGAAAAATCTGGTATAGCTTTTTCTGTTCATCCAGTTACACAAGATGAAAATCAACTCATTATTGAAGCTGGTTTGGGTCTGGGTGAAGCAATAGTATCAGGTTCCGTCACACCAGATAGTTATGTTGTTAGTAAAGAAGATTTGCAAATTATTGATATCAATATTAGTGAACAAGGCAGAGCTCTTTATAAAAAAGAAAATGGTGGCAATGAATGGCGAGATTTGGGAGAAGAAGGCAAAAAACAAGTTTTATCAAAAAAGGAAATTATTGAATTGTCAAAACTAATTATAAAAATAGAAAAACACTATGGTTTTCCTTGTGACATTGAATGGGCTTTTGAAAATGGTGAATTTTTTATTACGCAAAGTAGACCGATTACGACTTTATTGAAGAAAACAAAAAAAGAAGTGTATATACCGTTTGGTAGACTTGTTGCTTCAAGAGCAAGATCAAAGAAAGTTATTACACCATTTCCTGCTATTTATACCCAAGAATATGTTAGCACTTTAGATATGGAAAAAATTTATGGGACTAGAGCGCATGCAACTGTTTTAACTTGGATAGGTGATGATATCACGACATCTACTGATAGTAATGAAGAATTTGAAAAAATTGGTAAAATAATTGTGGATAAATCTCTTTTAGATAAAAAATGGTTAAATGGTATTATTGAATGGTCTGAAAAACAAAAAAATGAATTAAAAATTTTTATAGAAGATAGTTTTCCTATAAATAATTTATTTTCTTTGTCTAATAAAAATATAGCAGATAATTATTTCGAATATTATAAAAAATATAGGAATTTCCATTTGAATAATACACCATCTTGGTGGATTGGAAGTAGTATTTTAGAAAATAGACTAGATGAGTATGTTCAAAAAGGAGAAATTTCAAAAAATGATTTAGCTATTCTTATAGAACCATTAGAGTATTTTTTTGATTTAAATAATGAAGAAAAAGAAATAATTGAAATAGCTGTAATGTTGAAAAAAATAAAAAATATTTCTGAAGAAAATATTCCAGAAGATGTAGATAAATTGTTAAATAAACATGTTGAAAGTTATTCGTCTATTCCATTTGCTTATATTAGTGGAGTCTTATGGAATAAAAATTTTTTTATCAAAAAAATAAAAGATATAATTTTAGAAGGTGACCCTTCGGAATTTTTACTTAAAAAAAATAAAGAATTAGAATTAAAAAGACAGAAAAGAAATGAACTTAATAAAAAATTAGACCTAAATCCACAATTAATGGGTTTGATAGAAACAACTAAAAAATTAAGTTATTTGCAAGATTTAAAGAAGGTGTTTCAAACAAGGAGTCATCCCCATTTGCAATTAGTGGTATTACCAGAAATTGCTAGAAGATTGAAAATTGATATAAAGTATATGTGTCATCTTGATCCTTATGAAATTAGAGATAGCTTGATTTCTGGAGAAGTATCAAAAAAAATAAGTTTAGAACTTCCAAGAAGAATAAATAATTCCATTCTTATTTCAGAAAATAACGAGTATAAATGGATTCTTGAAGAAGATGCAATAGAATTTGCAAAAAAATACAAACTTATTATTTCTGATGAAAACATAATTGAACTAAAAGGGAGCTCAGCCTCTTCTGGAAAAGTAAAAGGAATAGTAAAAATATGTGAAACATCAATGGATATTTTGAAGGTTGAAAAAAATGATGTTTTGGTCGCGGCAATGACTACCCCGGATTATGTTCCTGCAATGAAAATTGCTGGAGCAATAGTTACTAATGAAGGAGGTATTACGTGTCATGCAGCAATTGTTTCAAGAGAATTGAATATACCTTGTGTTATTGGAACTAAAAATGCCACCAAAATTTTAAAAGACGGCGATCTCGTTGAAGTAGATGCTGATAATGGCGTAGTAAGAATTTTAGAAAAAAAACAATAAATAACTAATTTTATATTATGGATCTTCCAAGTTTATACCAAAAACAAATTTCTCTTTCTGAGTGGTTTGCCAATATCAATCATAAAGAAACTGAAAATTTTCGTGAAGAAGATAATTGGAAAAGAGAAAGAATGGATGAACTATCACAATTCATTACTTTTCCTTTTGATAAACCTACTAGTTTTTCAGCCAGTGATGTAGTAAATAGAAGTGAAGAATTTGAAAAATTTTTGTCAGAACGTGGAAATGAATATTGTGCTTTGCGTCTAATTCCTATTTTGCCAGAATTGCCAAAATTGCGTATGCGAGGTATGACAATTGCTGATGCTGTCCATTCTTGGCTACCAGAACAAAATATTGAAGCCGGTAATTATCAAGCAGATTTTGTACCACATCCAAATGATCATATTTGGTCAAGCATTTTCGTCGTCAATAAACATGGTGTTATTGGAGAAATGGTTGCTGATAGTCACAATATTTTGACTCAAGGTTTTCATGAAAATTTTGATATTGTAAATTTTACTTATGATTTTGCAACTAATATTTTGAAGACTTCCACACAGGATGAAAATGCAGAAGAACATGTACTTGAGTTACTTTCTTATATAAGGGTGACAGATGAAAATTTGAGACAAGCAATTTCAGAAAAATTTGCAGTAGAGTTTGTGGGTGGTGAATATTTACCTGGTTATTTTGAAAGTGTGAAATCTAGTGATTTTGGTACTTGGTTTATAGATTGGAATAGAGTTCTTGGAAAAATGTACGATGATGTTTGGAGTCCTATCACTGAAAATTTTGAAAACGATACTTTGTCTGGCAAAGTAGGTAGCCCTGGCGTAGCACAAGGTATTGTCAGAATTATTCATCCTGATAAAATTAGTACTGGAGAATTTAATGATGGTGATATTTTGCTTTGTCTTATGACAAGTCCAGATTATGTGCCTCTTATGAAAAGAGCTGGTGCTGTGATTACACAAGAAGGTGGTATACTTTCTCATGCTGCTATCGTTAGTCGTGAAATGGGAGTGACTTGTCTAGTTGGTGTCAAAGGTGTACTTGATAAATTGCAAGAAGGTGACTTGGTAGAAGTAAATGCTAACGAAGGTGTAATAAAAATTTTAGAAAAAAAGAAAAAATAATTTTTTATTATGATTTTTCACAAAAAAAAATTTAATGTTTTCATTTTGTTTTTTTTGTTAGTTGTTTTATTTTTTAGTGCAGGTTTTTATTTATCTTATTTTTTATTAAATAATTTGACTCCTGAAAAAATATTACAATCAGATTTTGTACAGGAAAAAATAATAGAAACTATGGGTGAAGAAAATGCTGATATTATTAGTTTGTTGCCAACTTTCTTAGGTTTTGATGTACCAAAAAATTATTTAGTATTATTTTTGAATAATACAGAGTTGCGACCGGGCGGTGGTTTTATTGGTTCTTATGCAACTTTGCAAGTGACACAAGGACATTTGGAAATATTGGAAATGGGTGGTACAGAATCTATTGGTGTTGATTCCTCTAATCCAAATCCTCCACAAATTATAAAAGACAAATTAAAAGTAGATAAATGGTATCTTCGTGATAGTAATTGGTCACCTGATTTTGTGGAAAGTTCTAAAAAAACTTTGGAATTTTATCAAGCTGGTAACAATGTAGCAGCTGGTGAAATTTCAGCTGTTATAGCAGTAACTACTGATGTTTTAGAAGATTTGATGAAAAAAACAGGACCTTTTGTGGTTGATGGTATTGAATTTACGGCTGAAAACGTGATAGAAAAATTGGAATATGAAGTAGAATATGGTTATGATGATAAAGGTATAAAGTTTGATGAAAGAAAAGCTATCATGAAACCTTTTATGCTTGCTTTGGTAGATCATGTAAAATATGATATGTTTAAGAATATCAAAATTTACAAAGATTTGTTCACTAGTCTTTTGGAAGAAAAAAATATTTTAGTTTATTCTTTGTCTTCTGATTTGCAAAATATTTTAGACAAAAATGATTGGTCTGGTCGAATGAAATCTTTTTCTGGAGATTATCTTATGTGGGTTGATGCAAATTTGGCAGCTTTGAAAACTGATCATGCTATGTTGAGAAAATTAAATTATAGTATTAGCAAAGACAAAGATGAAAATTATTTAGCCAAGGCAACTATGACATATATTCATAATGGTAGTTTTGATTGGCGTACGACTAGATATTTGAGTTATGCTAGAATTTTTGTACCAGAAGGAGCAGACTTGCTTGAAGTAAAAATAGGGGACAAAATTTGGCAAAAAAATTCTGAAAAAAATGATTTTGTAGTAGACAAAGGCATTGATAATTATCGTAGTTGGTTTGGAATTTATGTTGCTATTGAGCCAAAAGATACTAAAGCTGTTAGTTTTTCATATCTTTTACCAGCTAGTATTACAGAAAATATAAAAAACAATAATTACAATTTGCTTATTCAAAAACAAATTGGTTTGAACAATGCTAGTTTGACGACTGAGCTAAAATTTGGTACTACTAGTATAGTGTCTGCAGTACCAGCGGAAGCTGAAAAGTATTGGTATGACAGTAATTATGTTTTTGAAATTGATTTTGTGAAAGATCAGATATTTAACATCAAATTTTAAATAAAAATATGAAAAAAGTGGGAATTGACTTAGGAACAACCAATGTACTCGTCTATGTACCAAAAAAAGGCATTGTGGTCAATGAACCTTCTGTTGTGGCAATTTCCAAAGATGATCGCCGTGTTTTGGCTGTAGGAGCTGAAGCCAAAGAAATGATTGGTCGTACTCCTGATACTATTATTGCAGAAAGACCTTTGAAAGACGGTGTGATTGCAAGTTATCGTACTACAGAAGCAATGCTTAGATATTTTATCAACAAAGCAATTGGCGGTGTACGTATTTTTCGTCCAGAAGTAATGGTAGCTGTACCAGCAGGAATTACTTCTACAGAAAGACGTGCAGTAGTAGACGCTGCTATGGCAGCTGGAGCCAAAGCTGCTTATATTATCAAAGAGCCAATAGTTGCTGCTATTGGTGCAGATATTCCGATTGGTTCTGCTTCTGGACATATGATTATCGATATTGGTGGTGGTACGGCTGAGATCGCGGTTATTTCTCTTGGTGGTATTGTTTCTGTTGGTTCTGTGCGTATTGGGGGAAATCGATTTGATCAGTCAATTGCTGATTTTATTCGTCGTAAATATGGTTTGGCTATTGGTGAAAGAAGTGCTGAAAAAGTAAAAATTGAAATTGGTTCAGCTATGTATATGGATAATCCTTTGACTATGGAAGTAAAAGGACGTGATATGGTAACTGGTTTGCCACATACAATTTTGGTCACTTCTGATGATACTACTGAAGCTTTGCAACATGATTTGGAAGGGCTTATTGAGGCTATCAAAGAAGTTTTGCACAAAACTCCACCAGAATTGTCTGCTGATGTGATGGAAAAAGGTATGATAATGTCTGGCGGATCTAGTCAGCTTAGAAATCTCGATGAATTAGTTTCTCAGGCAATTGGTGTACCAGCTTATGTAGCAGAAGAACCTTTGCTTTGTGTAGCCAAGGGTACTGGTATTGCGCTAGAAAATTTAGATAATTATAAGAGATCTATTTTGACTACTAGATAAGGTTTTAGGTTCTAGGTGTTAGGTTTTTTAAATATTAATTTATGGAGGGAGAAAAAATAATATCTTATAAAGATTTGATAGTTTGGCAAAAATCAATGGATCTTGTGTTGTTAATATATCAAATAACAAAAAATTTTCCAAAGGAGGAATTGTTTGGACTTGTTTCACAAATGAGACGTGCTGTTGTATCAATACCTTCAAATATTGCAGAGGGTAAAACTCGTGGAAGTAGGAAAGATTATAGACATTTTTTATTAAATTCTTTTGCATCAGGTTCTGAATTAGAAACTCAGTTATTAATTTCTAAAAGGTTGGATTACTTTAATATGCAAGATTTTGAAAAAATAAATTTCGATTTAACAGAAGTAATGAAAATGTTGAATACTTTAATTTATAAATTAAACTGATAGTTTTAAACATCTAAAATCTAGAAACCTAAAATCTAGGTCACCTATAACCTAGAACCTAGTTTACCTAATACCTAAAATTATGTTTAAAAAACTTTTTTTGGCAGTAACATTTACATTGTCTGTTTTTTTATTTGCATCACCTGTTCGTGCTGAAAAGATTGATAATTTTGTAACAAATATAAAAATAAATTCAGATTCTTCTTTTCATGTACAAGAAAAAATAGATTATGATTTTGAAAATAGTGAGAGACATGGTATTTATCGTGATATTGTTTATAAATATAATATTAATGATATAATTTATATTATAAATATTGATAGTGTTAGCGTGACTGATGAAAAAAATAATAAGGTCAATTTCGTAGTAAGTGATAGTAGTGGAGAAAAAAATATTAGAATAGGTGATGCTGACATTTTGGTAAGTGGACGAAAAACTTATATCATAAATTATGATGTGGAAAGAGCACTTAATTCTTTTGAAAATCATGATGAATTGTATTGGAATGTGACGGGTAATGGTTGGGAAGTGCCAATTGAAAATGTAGAAACTACAATAGAGTTGCCAACTTCCTCACCATTGTTGAATAGCCAAGTCACTTGCTATGCGGGTGATTATGGAAGTAAAGATATTTGTACTTCTTTTGATTTCAAGTTTGTTGCTAATAGTACTGAAAATATTTCTGGTGCTGTTTTTCATACCAAAGATCTTTTGGCAAATCAAGGTATGTCTGTAGTTTTGGGATTTGCCAAAAATATTGTGGATATCAAAGTTGAAAAAAATCCATCTTTAAAATCAGAAACAAATGATTTAGAATCTTTTATTTTGGATTTTTCAAAAAATATATCTATTTTTGTTGGCTCTTCTAAAAATAGTGTAGAAACACAAACCACAGAACAATTGTCTGATTTTCCATTGTGGCTTGGTATTGTATTAATTATTTTGCTTTTTGTTGGCTTACCAATTCTTGTTTTGATTATCATGATTTTGCTTTGGTATTTCAAAGGTCGTGATGAAAATTTGCACGATCCAATCATTGCTCAGTATGATTCTCCAGAAAATTTGCCGCCAGGGGTGGTGGGTACTATTTTGGATGAAAAAGTCGACAAACAAGATATAAGTTCAGAAATTATTTATTTGGCTATTGCTGGTTATTTCAAAATTGTTCGTACTGAGACCAAACAATTTATTGGTAAAAAAGTAGATTACACTTTGGAAAAATTGAAAGAGGCTGATGATAATTTGAAAGAGTATCAGAAAATTTTATTTAATGCTTTTTTCAAAAAAGGTAATAGTGTCAAATTGTCAGATTTAAAGTATGAATTATTTGTAGATTACAAAAAAGCTTCCAAAGAAATGTACAAATTTGTTGGTGATAATGAATATTTTGTAAAAAATCCAGCAAAAGTAAAATTGCATTATAATATTGTGGGTTTTGTTTTCATTGGTTTGGGAATGATGACTTTTCCTATATTTACATTTTTTTCTGTAACAGGTCTTTGTTTTTCTGGTGTCATAATTATTTTATTTGCGGCTATTATGTCGAAGCGTACTCTCAAAGGTATAAAGGCTAGAAATTATATTTTGGGTTTGAAAGAATATATTAGAGTAGCTGAAAAGACAAGAATACAATTTCACAATGCTCCAGAAAAAAATCCGGCTACTTTTGAAAAATTTTTGCCATATGCTATGGTCTTTGGTTTGGAAAAAGAATGGGCAAAGCAATTTGAAGGAATTTATTTGCAACAACCAACTTGGTATTCTGGAGCTGACTTGGCTACTTTTTCAGCTATTAGTTTTGTAAATGATTTGAATAATTTTGGGGTAGTTGCCAATAGTAGTTTTTCTCAAAATTCTGGAGCTTCTTCTGGTTTTTCTAGTGGAGGATTTTCTGGTGGTGGTTTTGGTGGTGGTGGGGGAGGATCTTGGTAAAAAATCCAAATTTCAAATTTTTTGTATAAGATGATAGAAACTTTAGTGTTTGTTAATCCGTTTATGGTGATTAAGTAAATGGAAGAGAAATTTTATTTATTTTGAAAAATGTAAGCAGAATCAATTGTTATTTATGATGCAATTAGACATTAATTTTTAAGAAAGATCCCTAGTCGTGCTTCGCCGACTTGGGATGTTGAACTATTTATGAAAATAGGTATAGACGCTTCTCGGGCAAACAATTTACAAAAAACTGGTGTAGAATGGTATGCTTATTTTTTGTTGCAAGAATTAAAAAAAATTATACCAGAAAATGTAGAAGTAATTTTGTATAGTAGGGAAGATTTGCAAGGGGATTTAGCAGATTTACCAAAAAATTGGTCAAACAAAGTTTTGTCTTGGCCACCAAAAATGTTTTGGACACAAGTTAGACTAAGTTTGGAAATGTTATTTTCTAAAGTAGATGTGCTGTTTGTCCCAGCGCATGTTGTTCCGATGATTCACCCAAAGAAAACAGTGATGACTGTGCATGATGTGGCAGCACAAAGATTTCCAGATTCTTACAATTGGTTTGAAAATTGGTATTCATTATTTTCAGCTAGATTTGCTTTAAAAAAAATTTGGAAAATAATCACACCAAGTAAATTCACAAAAGATGAATTGCAACATTTTTTTGCTGATTATTTTCAGCCAGAAAAAATAAAAGTGATATATCATGGTTTCAATAATTTGTATCAAAAAAAATATTCACTAGAAGAAAAAAATAATATTTTGCAAAAATACAAAATCAAAAATAAATTTTTATTGAGTATATCTAGATTGGAATACAAAAAAAATACAGTGGGAATTATCAAATCTTTTGAAATTTTGAAAACGCAAAAAAATTATCAAGATTTACAGTTAGTCTTGGTAGGCAAACCAGCACATGGTTTTGCTGAAATAAAACAAGTTTTGGAAAATAGTCCATATCGTCAAGATATTATTTTGCCAGGTTGGGTAGCAGAAAATGATTTGCCAATTATTTTGTCTGCAGCACAAGTTTTTGTTTTTCCGTCTTTGTATGAAGGTTTTGGTTTGCCAGTATTACAAGCTTTTGCATCTTCGGTACCTGTGGTCACGTCTAGTGACAGTAGTTTGAGTGAAATATCCAAAGATGCTGCCATGCTTGTAAAATCAGATGATTATCAAGCTATTGCTGACGCTATTAAACAATTGTTATCAGACGAAAATTTGCGTCAAGAAAAAATAAAACTTGGTTTGCAAAGAGCCAGTGAATTTTCTTGGGAAAAGTGTGGAAGAGAAACTTGGAGAGTGTTGAAATAGTTTTTAGATGAACTAGGTTTTAGGTTATAGGTTAATTAGGTTCTGGGTTATAGGTAAGCTAGGTTTTAGGTTATAGTTTTTATTTGAACTAGGTCACCCCTATAACCTAACATCTAAAACCTATCACCTAACACCTAATATCTAACACCTAATTTACCTTGCTCAAAGCTCTTTTTTGTGGTATTATATAGTCACTATGGAAGAAATTTTGGGCCACAATGTTATATTAGATTTTTTTGAAAAAGTAAAAGCCAATAATAAGATGAGTCATGCTTATTGTTTTGTTGGTCCTAAAAATGTTGGTAAAATGACAGTAGCTAAATATTTGGGAGCTCAAATCTTGGGAGTAAAACCTGAAAAAATTTTTACTTCACCAGATTTTTTTCTTTTGGAACAAATAATCAAAGAAAAGACTGGTAAACTTGGTAAAGATATTAGTATTGATCAAGTACGTGAATTGGTAAATTTTGTCTCAAAACGTTCTTTTCTTGGTGGTTATAAAATTGTAATTATTGATAATGCTCATTTGCTCAGTACTTCTGCTAGTAATGCTATTTTGAAAACTTTGGAAGAACCAAGTGAAAAGACAGTTATTTTTTTGATTACAGATGATGACAAAAAAATTTTACCGACTATTTTGTCTCGTTGTCAGACTATAAATTTTTCAACAGTCTCTGATGAAATTTTAAGAATTTTTTTGAAAAAAAATAATTTATCTACAGAAGATATTGATTTTATTCAAAAGTACTCTTGCGGTTTACCGGGAATAGCTGTAAAATTAATGTCAGATAGTGAATATTTGATAATGTACAAAAATGAAATAGAAAGATTTAGAAATTTGTTTGGAAAATTATTTTTTGAAAAATTAAAATTAGTAGAAGAATTGTTTGGTGACAAAAAAGATCATATTCAAGCAAGAAATAATTTGGTAGATGTTTTGGATATTTGGCAGACATGTTTGCATTTGGATATTCAAGAAAAAGAAAATTTGGACAAAGCTACTTTTTTGAATATTTATAACAGTATAGAAAATGCCAAAGTATTGCTAGGCAAAAATGTTCATCCTAGACTTTTGATAGAAAATATTTTATTACAAATCATTTAATTTATTTTAAATTTTAAAATTTGAATATGCAAAAAAAATTTTTAATTTTAACATTTTTGCTCACGGCTGTATTTTTGACCGGAGCTGGTTGTATCGATGTTGGTGGTGGTAACGATGCTGCTACTTCTGGTCCAGCTGGTATGTTTGTTAGTACTGACAAAGGAGATAATTGGACAGCTATCTCATATATGCCAACTAGTAAAGGTGTCCAAAGTTTGGAAAATATTAGTGTTTATTCTTTGGTAGAAGACAGAAATGATAGTAAAGCTTTGTTTTGGGCTTCACGTGAGAAAGGTCTTTTTTATACTTTTGATAGTGGTAAAACTTGGAGTCAATCTGGCGATCCTTTGAATGTTTCTTTGGTACGTGCTGTGACTATTCATCCTGAAGATAGATGTGCTATTTATGCAACTAATGGTAGACAAGTTTTCAAGACAGTAGATTGTGTACGTTCTTGGGAAGAAGTATTTATTGAAGTAAGAAGTACAGTTTCTATTACTGATGTAGCTTTTGATCCATTTTTTCCAGAAAATGTTTATGTTTCCGAGAGTGATGGTACTTTGCTTATGAGTAATGATGGTGGTGTTAGTTGGTCTATTTTGAACAAATTCAAAGGTTACATTAGAAATATTGCTTTTGATAGTAATACTGATGGATTAGTATTCATAACTACTTTGAAAAATGGTCTTTTCCGTTCTCGTGATAGTGGAGAAACTTGGACAGATTTGACTGAAAAAATAAAAGACTATTCAGGAGCTCTTGAATTTAAAAGATTTTTGGTGTACTCTAGCAAAGGTGAAGAAATTTTCTGGATTTCCAAATATGGTATTTTGACTTCTCGTAATGCTGGTGAAGATTGGGAAGCTATCAAATTAGTTACTCCTCCAGGAAGTGTAGATATTTATAGTTTTACGGTAAATAGACAGAATAGTAAAGAAATGTATTATACTGCAACCAATAGTATCAATAGATCTAATTTTTATAGAACGACAGATGGCGGACAAAATTGGGAAACACGTCGTTTACCAAGTAAACAATTACCAACAGTTTTGTTTGCTCATCCAGAAAATGATGGTTGGTTGTATCTAGGCTTTACTATTCCACCAAAAAACTAAAATAAATAATAAAATAAATTAAGTAAAATTTTTATATGGGTTTTGTAAAATCAAATATTGATCTTTTTGACAAAGCAATTGAATTCTTGAAACAAGATATTTCTAATTTGCGTACAGGTCGTGCTACACCTGCTTTGGTAGAAGATATTTCTGTCGAAGCGTATGGCACACGTCAACCTTTGAAAGCTGTTGCTTCTATTTCAGTCGCTGATGCTAAGACTATCAATGTCGAACCTTGGGACAAAAGTCTGACACTAGCTGTAGAAACAGCTATTCGTAATTCTGATATTGGTATCAATCCTGTAAATGATGGTAAATTGATTCGTCTGCCACTTCCAGAGTTAAATGCTGAACGTCGTCAAGAACTTATCAAAGTTCTTCACAAAAAACTTGAACAATCTCGTATTTCTTTACGCAAGATTCGTGAAGATGTGCGTACTGAAATAGACAAACTAGAAAAAGCCAAAGCTATTTCTGAAGATGATAAATTCATAGAGCAAGAAGATTTGGAAAAAATTGTCAAAGATTACAATGATAAAGTGAAAGAAATTGGGGAAGAGAAGGAACGTGAAATTACGACTATCTAAAAATATACAAAAGTAAATAAACAAATTCCAAATAAATTACAATATACAATAATAAAAAATTTGTAGTTTGTTATTTGTTTATTATTTGAAATTTGTGATTTTGATATTTTTTATTCTGACTTATGAGAATTGTACTTCAAAAAGTTAAAGAATCTAAAGTTAAAATTGAAGGTAAGACCGTTGGTGCTATAACCAATGGTTTTTTGTTATTACTGGCTATTGGCAAAGGTGACACGAATTCCCAAGCTGATTTTTTGGTGGACAAGATTTGCAAGTTGCGTCTTTTTTCTGACGCAGGTTCTGATAGCTTCATGGAGAAAAATATTTTGGAAGCATTGGGTAGTGTGCTAGTAGTTTCGCAGTTTACACTTTATGGAGATTGTCAGAAGGGGACAAGACCAAGTTTCACAGATAGTGAAGAACCTGTCAAAGCCAAAGAAATGTATGAATATTTTGTAGAAAAGATGAAAGAACGTATAGAACGTGTAGAAACTGGCAAATTTGCCGAGCATATGGAAGTGAGTTTGGTAAATGATGGACCGATTACGCTGATTTTGGAGAAGTAAGTTTTGTGTGGACAAAAAGCTGTTTTTGTGTTATTTTGTAGATATATAGCTAATTTTTTTTATGTCAGATTTATATCCTTTTACATTATTACCTTCACCAGAAAACTTGATTGGACCTGATAATAGTAATCAAAAAGACATTACTTTTATTGGTAAAACATTATATATCACTGGTATATACCAAACCAATGATATTTTTGGTATTAAAAGAGTTGATAGAAATCGTCATACTTATATACTTGGTAAAAGTGGTATGGGTAAAAGTTATCTCATGGAGCAAATGATTCGTAGTGATATTGAAAATGGTTTTGGTTTGGCTCTTATTGATCCTCACAAAGATTTAGCTTTTAAACTTTTATCATCTATTCCACCTAATCGTCTAAAAGATGTAGTTTATATTGATCCTTCTAAACAAGCAAAATTCATTGCTTTCAATCCTTTTGCTAATGTACCTCAAGAGCATAGACAGTCTATGGCTCAAGGTTTGGTAGAAATATTTCGTAAACAATTTGCCAGTACTTGGTCACCTCGTATTGAGCATCTTTTTCGTTTTGCTACTTTAGCTATGCTTGAGTATGAAGAGGGAACACTTTATGGGATTATGGAATTGATTACTAATGCTCATTATCGTCAAAAAGTTTTACAAAATATTGAAGATGATGTTATCAAAAGATTTTTTTCTGTTGAGTTTGCCTCTTTTAGTCAAAAGTATGATCAAGAAGCTATTACGCCTTTGACAAATCGTCTTGGTCATTTTTTTTCAGATCCTTTGATGCTTACTATTTTTACTAAAAAAGAAAATGCTATTGATATTTCAGAAATAATGAATAATGGTAAAATTTTGATCATAAATACTGCGAAAGGTGTTTTGGGAGAAGAAAATAGTGCACTTTTTGGTTCATTTTTCTTAACAAAAATAGAGCAAGCTGCTATGGCTCGTTCACAAATTGATGTAAAAGACAGGTTACCTTTTTATTTGTATGTGGATGAATTTCAAAATGTTGCTACAGAATCTTTTGTTGCTCTTTTTTCAGAATCTCGTAAATATTCTATAAATATCACGGTAGCTAATCAATATCTTACTCAACTTCCTGAAAATTTGATAAATGCTGTTTTGGGCAATGTCGGTATAATGATTGTCTTTCGGGTTGGTGGACAAGATGCTGAGCGTATGTCTCTTGAATTTCAGCCACAGCTCAAGTCACATGATTTTTTAAATTTAGGTGTAGGTGAATTTTATATAAAGATGGCTATAGATGGTAAAACAACTTTGCCATTTTCAGCTACCACTTTAAAATTATCTGAACCTGAGTATCCTCAAAATGTAGATTATATATTAAAAAATAATTCTTTGTATATTGATAAAGATTCAGGGTCTCAAACTTTTGATCTTGAAAATGACATGAACGATTTACCTCCACCATTATAAAATATGGAAATTAGTAAAACACCAATTTTTGATAAATTATTGGATGAATACTATAAAAATAGTACTTTAGATTTTGTTTGTAAAGAAACAGGTGTGAATTTTGATTTGAACAAAGAGGCTATTGCTACATATAAAAAATTAAAAGTACCTTATCCAAAAGTAGATTCGCATATTCGTTTGCGCCGTTTACGGGCTCATATGGGTGGTATAGAATTATTTAGTAGACTTGATGAGAATAGCCAAAAAATTATTTCTATATACGATCCTGAAAGTTCTGTTTTTGTTGTATCAATGGATCATTGGTTTAGTGATGATTTTGATGCTACAAAATATGGTGTTCATTTTGATACACAAAAAGATTTTTTTTCACAATGGAAAATTTTTTCTTCTAGTATACCTAGACCCGCTTTAGTAACAGATCCAAATAGTGAAAATTGTTCATGGTGTTCTTATGATTTAGCTTCAAAAGATTGTTATGCAACTTTTGGTTCTGTGGAGAGTGATCATATCTTGTTTGGTGACATGCCTATTTTTTCCAAAAATAGTGTAGATGTTGGCAATGTTACAAAGACAGAATGGTCTTATGAAACTGTATCTTGTTTTCAATGTTCACAGGCTTTCTTTTCTGCTTTTTGTGAATCTTCTTATAATATTTATTTTTGTTTTGGTTGTAGAAATATTTCTGATTGTTTTGGTTGTTACAATATTCAAAACAAAAAATATTGTTTTTTCAATGAACAATTGACAAAAGAAAAGTACGAAGAGTATATGAAAAAAATTAACTTAGGAGATCGTGCTGTTGTTGATGCTTATTTGAATAAAAAAGTTAATGATTTATGGAAGTCCTCATATCTTTTGGCTAGTGGCAATTTCAATTCTGAAAGATCAATAGGGGATGAAGTCGTGGAAAGTCAGGATGTTGTTGGTATCTCTGTTTTCAAAAATGAACGTGTTTATAATACTTTTGACACTTCTTTTTCTAAAGATAGTTGTGATATCACCACATGTTCGTCTGTGGAAAAATCAGTGAACTGCGTAAGTTGTACTGAGGGTTTTGAA
Source organism: Candidatus Magasanikiibacteriota bacterium (assembly GCA_041674805.1). Lineage (GTDB taxonomy): Bacteria > Patescibacteriota > Patescibacteriia > Magasanikbacterales > UBA922 > UBA1557. Next base: position 80,618 of record JBAYVA010000001.1, read on the forward strand.
AATAAAATGTGTATCTCTTGTCATGGTTGTATAGATATAGAATATAGTGAACATTGTATTTCTTGCGAGCATTGTTTTGCTTGTGTTGGACTTAGACATAAAAAGTTTTGTATTTTTAATGTTCAGTATAGTGAAGAAGAATATTGGATTAAGTTAGATGAAATAAAGTCTGCAATGTTTTTGAGTGGTGAATATGGTGAATTTTTTCCATATAGCACTTCATTTTTTGCTTACAATACTTCTCATGCAGACACTTTTTTTCCTTTAGAAAAAACAGAAGTAGAAAAATTACAAGCTCGTTGGTATACTTCTCCAAAAAAATCTGAAGATGCTAATTTTGAATTGTTACCTGAAAAATTGGTTGATTTTGATGAAAATATTTTGCAAAAACAATTTATTTGTCCAACTTCTAGACGATTTATTAGTGTAGTCAAACCACAACTTGCTTTTCATAAAAAAATGAATGTTGCTTTGTCTGTAGAACATCCTTCTATACGTAGAAAAAAAAGGTATACGCTTATGGGAGGTTTGCAATTACACAGAACAAATTGTGTTGAATGTCAAACAGAAATTTATACACGTCATAATATAAGTACAAAACAAAAAATTGTTTGTGGACAATGTTATAGTAAAATTTTGCTAGAGGATAGAATGATGTTGTAAATATTGACTAAACTCACACTTTTTGCTATATTAAATCCATCACTTATGACAAACTTTTGGCGAGTTTCGAGGTGATACAAATTTATTAGAGAGTCCGCCTAATCGGCGGAAGCTTGGGTGGAACCGTCCATGTTTGGACCCCAAGACTTCTAACAAGAGGTCTTTTTATTTTTTTAAGAAAAATGTGCTATAATATATATAATAATTTATTCTATATGAAATCACTCGAATCAGTAGTCAATTTTGCTAAACAAAAGGGTTTTATTTTTCAATCATCAGAAGTCTATGATGGACTTGCTGCTGTTTATGATTTTGGACCTTTGGGAATTTTGCTCAAAAATAATTTGCAAGAATTATGGTGGAAAGAAATGGTCCAAAGACACAATAATATTTATGGTTTAGACGCAGCTATACTTATGCATCCTCGTGTTTGGGAAGCTAGTGGACACGTAGCTAGTTTTTCGGATCCACTTGTAGATTGTAAAGAATGTAAGATGCGTCATCGTGCGGATCACTTGCTTGAGACTGTTGGTGTACAGGCTGATGACAAAATGGGAATAGAAGTACTAAACAAACTTTTGCAAGAAAATAATGTTGTTTGTCCAAATTGTAAAGGTGAATTGACCCCTGCTCGTGATTTCAATTTGATGCTTGAAACTCAACTTAGCAAGACTGATGATAGTAGCAAAGTCTATTTGCGTCCAGAAACAGCGCAAGGTATTTATGTCAATTTCAAAAATGTGCAGACTGCTACTCGCGCCAAAATTCCTTTTGGTATTGCACAAGTGGGCAAAGCTTTTCGTAATGAAATCACTACCAAACAATTTATTTTTCGTACCAAAGAATTTTCTCAAATGGAAATGCAATATTTTGTAAAACCTGAAACAGCTGAAAAATTGTATGAAGATTGGAAAACTTCACGTTTGGCTTGGTGGGAATCTTTGGGATTGAAAGCTGAAAATCTTCGCTATCATGAACACGAAAAATTGGCTCACTACGCCAAAGCAGCTTATGATGTTGAATACAATTTTCCTTGGGGTTGGAAAGAAATAGAAGGTTTGCACAATCGTGGTAATTTTGATTTGACTCAACATGAAAAATTTAGTGGCAAGAATCTCAAATATCGTGATCCTGAAACCAATGAAGAATACGTGCCATTTATTATTGAAGCTTCTTCAGGACTCGATAGAAATGTCTTTACTTTGCTGGTAGATGCTTATGAGGAGCTTGATGCGAGAAGTGGGGACGAAGATGCTAAACACGAAAAAGAAGTAGTACTTCGTATTCACAAAAGTTTGGCGCCAATCAAAATGGCAATACTTCCATTGTCAAAGAAAGAGCCTTTGCAAAATATTTGTAATGAAATTCAAAATACTCTATCAAAAACTTATATGACTCAGTATGATGAAACTGGTAGTATTGGTAAACGTTACAGAAGACAAGATGAGATAGGTACACCTTATTGTATTACTGTTGACTTTGATTCACTAGAAGACAAAAAAGTGACTGTGCGTGATCGTGACACTATGGAACAAGAGAGAATTGCGATTAGTGATTTGGAAAAATATTTTTCTGAGAGATTTTAAATTTTCTAAATATTATTTGTATGGTTTTACCTAATTATAAATTTGAAAAAGAAAATGGAGAGATTAATGGAATTCCTTTGGGTGTAAAAATTAGAGGTTCTGAACCTAAAAATGATAATGATAATTTTCATTATGTTAAAAAACTATTTTTGATAATGAAAAAGATTCAAAAGAATTTTATGCAAAATTAAGTTTAAAGGAATTGACTGAAAGATTATTAACATATCTGGGACATTTACCAAATTTGATAATACATACTAGATATGATAGTTATGGTAATAAATTAGAAGATGTTGAATTACTTGAAAAACAAAAAATGTATAGAGAAGAAATTGAAAAAATAAAAAATAATTTTGATAAAATAGATTTTTTGAAAAAAGATGGACTTGTTGCAAATAAATCAGTTTTTTTGGATTTTTTGGGTGAATTGGATAAGTTTATCGCAGAGATAGAAATTTCAAAAGAACTTTTAGAAGAAAAAGAATATGTGTTGTCTATTATGATTAAATTGAGAGAATTGATAGCAAACAAATTGCAGAATTAAAAAAATTAAAATTTAAAATTAATTTATTATATAAAGATATGAGTAGAGATTTTTTTTCAAATTCAGATTTTTTGTCAGGTAGTTCAAGAAGGGGACCTGATGATGAATTTTCTTATAATGGAGATTCTACAAATCCCATTGATGTTTTAAATGAATTAGGAATTGATTTTAATAATTTTAAGCTAGAAGATTATTTTGATGATGGTGTTGTTATTGTACCACCAAAAATTTCAGTAGATAATAGAGAAAAATTTATCAATGCTATTTTAAAATTAAAAGAGCAGTCTGATTTAGGTAAAGAATCTTTAGATAAATAAAATTTTATTTTAAAATTAAACCCCGATTTTATCGGGACTAAATTAAAAATTCATAAACATATGCCCCCAATCGAACCAAATAATGTAGTAAATAGCGTAACCACTACTACTAAAACTGGATATTTTAGTCGTATCGGAAGTTCTGTCAAAGGAATTTTCTTTGGATTTCTTATTTTTATTGCTTCTTTTGTTGTCCTTTATTGGAATGAAGGCAAAGTAGATAAATCAGATATTGCTTCTACTGCTACAGAAATTAGTGCGACTAGTTTGAATACTGATTCTGCTTTGGAAGGTAAGTTGATTCACGTGAATGGAGACTTGTCTACTGAAAATAATTTGTCAGATAGTACTTATCTCAAAGAGGGAAAATATTTAGCTTTGAATCGCAAAGTAGAAGTCTATTCTTGGGTAGAAGAAAGTAGTAGTAACACAAAAACCAATGTCGGTGGTTCACAAACTACAGATACTACTTATACTTACAAAAAAGATTGGGTAAATGAAGCAACTGACTCTAGTACCTTTCAAGAACAAAAAGGTCATGAAAATGTAGACAAGTCTCTAGATAGTAATACTTGGTATGCCAGTAGCGCCAAAATTGGTGTTTATGAAGTAGCACCAGCTAGACTTACTATGCCTGGATATTCCGAAATTACTTTGACCAAAGAAAATACTGTTTTGCCAGTAGTAATCGTGCCAACTACAACAACAAAGACAGTTCCACAAAATGATTTGATGAAGGCTCTTAGTGCTAGTGATGATGATTTGAATGCTGAGTTTGGAACAAATACTAAAGTTGTAGAAGAAGTAGTCATTCCTGAAAAAACAAAAAATGTAGTATTAAATGGTAACTATGTTTATGTAACTGAAAAAAATGTTAGTACTCCAACAATAGGTGATATGCGTGTTAGTTATAGTGCTGTTGCGTCGCCAGTATCTGTTACTTTGCTTGGTAGATTAAATAATAACAAAATTATCGCGATGACTGATGCAAAAACTGGTGTAGTTCTTTACCGTGCTTTTACAGGTACTTTTGAAGATGCTCTTGCAACTTTGCATACTGAATACAAAACTGCACTTTGGATTTTCCGTGTTATCGGTTTTCTGATGATGTGGATAGGTCTTGCTATGATTTTGGCACCGCTTAGTGTCTTGCTAGATGTCTTGCCAATTTTCGGTACTATTAGTCGCAGTGTTGTTGGTTTGGTTACTTTCTTAGTAGCTCTTGTATTATCTATTGTGACTATTGTTGTCTCTATGGTTTTGCATAATCCACTTGTTTTGGTGATTGTAGTTTTGGCTGTTATAATCTATGTAGTGAAAGTAATTAAAAAAGCTAAACAAAAGCCACAAACTGTAAGTTAAAATGTTGGAATTATTTAAGATTTTATATTTGATAATTCAATTACAACAAACATTAAGTGATGCAACATTTAGAACATTTTAACAAAATTTTAATTTAAGAAAGATATCTCGCTGTATTCTCAGCTCGATATGAATTGAAACCCTATGTACGAATATTTAGAACTAAAAAATAAAGCAAAAGTATATTTTGTACCTTTGCAAAATACAAAATCTTTGACTACTTTGGTAATGTTTCCTGTTGGTTCACGTTATGAGGCTGACAAAATGGCTGGTGTTTCTCACTATGTGGAACATTTGATGTTTAAGGGCACAAAAAAGAGACCAAGCACTCTTATATTAACTCGTGAGATAGACAGGCTAGGAGCTCAATACAATGCCTTCACAGGCAAAGAATATACTGGTTACTACATTAAAGCTGACGCTAAATATTCAGAAGTTTCTATGGATATTTTGTCAGACATGCTTTTCAATTCCAAATTTGATCCAAATGAAATGGAAAGAGAAAAAGGTCCAATCATTGAAGAAATAAGAATGTACAAAGATAATCCACTCATGAATATTGAAAATATTTTTGAGGATTTGATGTTTGCCGGTTGTCCACTTGGTCGTGATATTGCAGGTACTGAAGAACATGTTCGTAGTTACAAACGTCCTGATGTTTTGAAATATCGTGATACTTATTATAGTCCAAATAACATGACGATTGTTGTTGCGGGAGCGATTGATGAAAAAATAAAAGAACAAGTAAAAAAATATTTTGGAGCAGCAAAGAATAGTGGTGCAAAAAAGAGAGAATATATTCCTGCATGTTTTGGATCTACTGAAAAATCAAAAAGAATTGTGGTAGAAAAGAAAGATACTGATCAAGTACAAATGATGTTGGGTTTTCCAGGATTTAATCATGAAGATAATAAAAATTATGCTAGTTCTGTCATGAACACTATTTTGGGTGGTTCTATGAGTTCTAGATTATTCATTCAAATTCGTGAAAGAAAAGGATTGGCTTATATGATTCGTTCCGGAGCTGGTCATTTTCGTGATACTGGTTATGTCTATGTTCGTGCTGGACTTGAATCAAAAAATATCAACAAAGCTCTTGATATAATAAAAAAAGAAATAGAAAAAATTTGTGAAAAAGGTGTTACCAAAAAAGAATTAGAAGATGCAAAAACACATATTCGTGGTTCTCAAACTTTGTCTTTGGAAGATTCTGCTTCTCAGGCAGATCATTATGCTGATGAAGCTTTGTTCTCCAAGAAAATAGAAACTCCAGAGGAAATATTAGAAAAGGTTGAAAAAGTTACAAATGAGGATATAATAAAGGTAGCAAGAGAAGTGTTCAAATGGAATCAAATGCGTATTGCTATTATTGGAAATGTTGAGAAGAAAGATGTTAAATTCTAAAGAGGAATGGGGAACGAGGAATGAGGAATGAGTTTATAAAGTTAAAAGTTCATAAAGTTATAAAGTATTTTTATTTTCAGAGGTAAATAAATTAAATTTATTTCTAAAACCTAGAACCTAAGTCACCTAAAACCTATTTTAATATGAAATACATATTCGGCAACTGGAAAATGTATCTTGATTATAAGCAATCTGTTGAATTGGCTAATTCTTTAGTTAAAGAAAATTTTAAAAATGAAAATGTTGAGATTGCAGTTTTTCCAACGGCTTTGGCTATGAAAGAAGTTACTGGTGTTTTGCAAGAAAATTTTAAGACAGGTGCTCAAGATGCAGGGCATCCTTCTAAAGGTGCTTATACAGGAATGCTTTCCGCTGAAATGTACCAAAATGTTGGTTGTACTTATGCCTTGGCAGGACACTCTGAACGTCGTTATATCTTTGGTGAAACAAATAAAGATGTTCGTGCAAAAATAGAAAGTTATTTGGATGCTGGTTTGAAACCTGTCGTTTGTATTGGTGAAACTGAACAAGATAGAAATAATGATAAAGCCAGATATCGTCTAGCTAAACAAATTTTGCGTGCTTTTGAAGGTCTAAATTTTAAAGAAGGTCAAATTATTGTTGCTTACGAACCTGTCTGGGCTATTGGGACTGGTAATGCTTGTTTGCCTGCCGACGCTATTGATAGAATTGATTTTATCAAATTAGAAATAGCTAAGTATAGCAAAAATACAGTGCCTGTACTTTATGGGGGTAGTGTAGATGAAAATAATGTGTTATCATATTTCAGTGAAGATGTAATAGATGGTGTTCTTGTTGGTGGTGCTTCTTCTAAATTAGATAGTTTTACAAATATTATTAAAAATGTTTTGAAATAGTTTTTATGTTAAATATTTTGCCATTTATTTTAATAGTATTATCTTTGATAATAATAATTTTTGTAATTGTGCGTAAATATCCTCAGTTGTTGCTTTTGGATGTAGATACTTTGCCAGAAATTCAAACAGCAAGAAACAAAAACAAACTTATCATGCGTAAGTCAGAACAAAGAGAAAAACAATATTATGCTAATTTCAAAAACAAGCTTACGCCTTTTATAAAATTACTAAAAAAAATTCAATTAGCTTTTCGTATTTTAGTAGGTAAAGTAGAAAAAAAATCCGGTGCGTGTAGAGGTATGATAGGGGAAATGTCAGTTACAAAAGAAGAAAGAAAAGAACAAGTAGTGACTTCAAAAGATTTGGTAAAAGATGCTTTGAATGATTTGTCTCAAGAAGATTATCCTACAGCTGAGAAAAAATTTTTAGCTTCACTTAAATATGATCCAAAAAATAAAGAAGCTTACCGTGGTTTGGCTGCAGTGTATTATGCACAAAATCAAGTAACTGAAGCTAAAGAAACTTATAATTTTCTTTTACAATTGGATCCAAATGATGAAGATGCCAATGTAAAATTGGGAGAAATTTATGAAGAAGAAGGAAACAAAGAAAAAGCTGTTGAGTATTATCAACAAGCTGTACTTATCAATCCAAATAATCCAGAAAGGTTTGTAAAAATTTATGATTTGCTTTTTTATTTGAAACATTATGAAACAGCTTTGGAAGCTGTTGAACAAGCTTTGGATATTGAATCTCAAAATCCTAGATATGTAGATAATTTTATAGAAGTAAGTTTGATGTTGAAACGTAAAGATTTAGCTGAAGAAGGTTATAGACAATTGCGTATGATAAATCCTGATAATCAAAAATTAGAAATTTTTAGACAAAGAATTGATGATTTGAAATAATGTACAACTGTTAATAATTAGATGTTGACAATTTTGTCATTATAATTTATCATATGAGGGTTATCAAATAGGTATATGCGATCTTTCTCGATTTGATCGGGAGGTAGAGCATACGTGCCATCTTTCCCGACCTAGTCGGGAGGTAGAGCATCATACGTGCCATCTTAGCTCAGCTGGTAGAGCTACGGTTTTGTAAACCGTCGGTCCGGGGTTCGAATCCCCGAGATGGCTCCAAGTCAACATAAATAGTTGACTTTATTTTTAGAAAAATATATAAAGGGCAGATTCCCGAGCGGTCAAAGGGGACAGACTGTAAATCTGTTGGCTCCGCCTTCGAAGGTTCGAATCCTTCTCTGCCCACATATATAATTTTGGAATTTTAAATTTTAAATTTTTAAACAATTTTCAATTTATAAATTTTAAAATTAAAAATAGTCATAATAATGGCTATTTTTTTATGGTTATAATTTATTATTGTTTGATTTTCAATTTTAATGTATAATACAGTATCTTGATTTTATGTAGAGTTAAAAAAATATGGAAAAACAAAAAAAATTATTAGGTGAAGAAAAGATTAGCAAATTATTATGGAAGTTGTCAGCTCCTGCTATGGTTGGTATGTTGGTTTCTGCTTTATACAATTTAGTGGATACTATTTTTGTTGGGCATGGTGTAGGTGTTGTTGGTATCGCTGGTATTGCTATTGTATTTCCAATTTCAATGATAATTATGTCTTTATCAATGATGTTTGGTATTGGTGGAGCTTCAATAATTTCTATTCGTATAGGTGAAAACAAAAAAGAAGAAGCTGAAAAAGTATTGGGTAATATGGTGACCTTGTTGTTTGGTTTGGGTATAATTTTGACGATTGTTGGTTTGGTTTTTATAGAACCAATTTTGTTGGCTTTTGGTGCGACTGAAGGTATTTTGGCTTCAGCTCTGGAATATGGCAAAATAATTATGGCAGGAAACTTATTTTTTTCTATTAGTGTAGCAGCAAATAGTGTCATTAGATCAGAAGGCAATGCCAAAATGGCTATGATAACTATGTTGGTTGGTGCTATTATAAATATTATTTTGGATCCTATTTTTATTTTTGTTTTTGATATGGGATTGGCTGGTGCTGCTTGGGCTACGGTGATATCTCAGTTTTTTTCTTTTGTATATGTTGTGTATTATTTTGTCAGTAAAAAACATAGTATGTTGCGTATTCACTTACAAAATTTAAAATTAAAATTTTATATAGTCAAAGAAACTGTAGCTTTGGGAATTTCAGCTTTTGTACGTATGGCAGCTGGTAGTGCGATGAGTGTGGTCATAAATCATACTTTGGCTATACATGGTGGTGATGTGGCTATTGCTACATTTGGTGTCGTAAACAGATTATTATCTTTTGTTTTTATGCCTATGTTTGGCATAATTCAAGGTATGCAACCGATTGTAGGTTTTAATTATGGTGCAAAAAATTCACAGAGAGTTATTGATGTCATAAAGTTGACTTTGAAAATTACTACTATCATGTCATTTGTTTCTTTTGTTGTTTTGTTTATTTTTGCGGAAATTTTTATGAAGATATTTAGTACAGATCTAGAATTGATAAGAATGGGTTCTCATGCTACACGTATTATTATCATATTTTTGGTTACTTTAGGTTTGCAAGTAGTCAGTTCTGGTATGTATCAATCTATGGGTAGAGCTTGGATTTCTTTTATAATTTCATCATTGCGTCAAATTATTTTTTTGATTCCTTTAGTAATTATTTTACCTATATTTTTTGATTTGAATGGTGTTTGGTATGCTTTCCCTGTGGCTGACTTTTTGGCTTTTGTTGTTTCTTGGGTATTGTATAAGAGAGAAATGGTGTTGATTGAAAAACATCTTGCTTAGAATTTTATTCCCGATAAAATCTGGATTTAATTTTAAAATGTTCTAAAGAATATATTTCAAAATTTGAAATTAAAAATTGTTTTAAAATTGCTAAATTTAAAATTGAAAATTAAAAACAGTCTTAATTAACAAGACTGTTTTTTATTTATAAAATATTTTTATAGAGATTTAACGTCTTCTATAACCTCGTCCACATGTTTTAGTGGATTTACTTTTTCATAATGTTTAATAATCTTGCCATCTTTACCAATAAGGAATGAATCACGTTGTATTCCCATATATTTTTTACCAAACATAGATTTTTCTTTCCAAACACCATATTTTTCTACTACTTCTTTTTTTTCATCAGAAAGTAGGGGAAAATTTAGACCATGTTTGTTCTCAAATTTTTTGTGAGATTCAACAGAGTCAACACTAACACCAAGGACTTGAACATTATATTTTTTTAGTTCATTGTTTCTATCACGGAAGCATTTGGCTTCTATAGTACAGCCAGGTGTCATATCTTTTGGGTAAAAGTAGAGAAGTACTAGCTTGCCGGCGTAGTCTGAGAGTTTGTGTTTTTTACCTTCTTGATCAGGTAAGTTGAAAGCTGGAGCTTTTTTGTTTTCCATATGTTTATTGGTTAGTTTTGTTATTTTAGGATTGACAAGCGTGAGCTTGTCTAGTGTATGTGTAACAGGCTCGCACCTGTCATTACCTACATTAGTTATTATACCAAGCTAGTATAGATTTGCAAAGAGTGAATAGATATTGTAGAATAATATCATTAAGAAAGTTATTTGAGTTTTTAATATTTTGTTAGATAGATAAGTTCAATTTTAAGAAACCTGCCTGCCGGCAGGCAGGGATCCCTCTCTGCTGATTCGACGGGTTCTTGGTGCCATTACTATATGCCCGAACTACCAGAAGTAGAAACTATACGCCAAGATTTGCGTAAAAAGATATTAGGTAAAAAAATCAATGATTTTGTTTTTACCAAAAAGGCTAGACTAAACAAAACAACTAAGTTTTTTGTAGATTTTTTTGTAGGCAATCATTTCGCAGAAATTGATAGAATTGGCAAACTCATTATTTTTATTTTGCCAGATGAAAAACATGTTTTGCTTGTTCATTTGAAAATGACAGGACAACTTATTTATAAGAAAGACGACAAAATAATTCCTGGTGGACACAGTGACGTCTCAACAGTGGACGTACCAAACAAACATACTCACGTTCAGTTTCATTTTGAAGATGGTTCCAAAGTATTTTTCAATGATATTCGTCGTTTTGGTTATTTGAGTTTGGAAACTATCGAAAAATTAGAAAAAATAAAAAGTAAATACGGCATCGAGCCTTTGACTGACAATTTCACTTGGGAGAATTTTGCCAAGATTTTTGCTGGCAAAAAAAGTACAATATTGAAAGCATTACTCTTGAATCAGCAAATAATTTCTGGTCTTGGTAATATTTATGTAGATGAAACTTGTTTTGACGCTGGAGTTCGTCCAGATAGACGCGTAAATACTTTGACATTAGAAGAACTAAAAAAATTGTTTGCTTCTACCAAAAAAATAATAAAAAAAGCCGTAGCAGAAAGAGGTACGACTTTTAATAATTATTTGGACGCTGATGGCAAAAAGGGGAGTTTTGTGAAGTTTTTGAAAGTTTACGGACGAGGTGGGGAAGAGTGTTTGAAGTGTAAAAGTATTTTGACAAAGACGAAAATTGGAGGTAGGGGAACTGTTTATTGTGAAGTTTGTCAAAAGTAATTAGAAGTTTATAAATTATTTTCCAAAAATAATCTCAAACTTTCCAAATCTTTTTTATCTTTGTCATAATGATGAGTATTGATTCCGACAGACTGAGCAGATTTTACAGCATCTTCATTGTGTTCGAAGTAAATGACTTCTTCAGGTTTTAGTTTGAAAAATTCAAGCATCTTTTTATAAAATTCTGGTTCAGTTTTGTTCGGATTGTGATTGAGAGTAAAAACTTCGTAAGGCATATTTACTATACCAAATTTAATTTTTTCTTCGTCGTTCGCATTTGTTAAAATAATCTTTCTATTTTCAAAATAATTAAGCAATTCTTGCATTTTTATAAAAATTCCATCTTCTGTAACAAAAGTATTCCAAGCATCTACAAGTATAATTTTTGTCATATTTTAATTTTTTTATCCAAATTATTTAGAATGAAATTATAGCGTATTTAGACTAAATTAGTCAATTTTATGTAAAAAATAGTCTTTTTGTTGTTTTTTTAGCTTATTTACTGTATTTTTATTGACAAAACATTTTTTTTATGCTACTATTTTGCACGTATAAGTCCTCACTTTTGAGGTTTTTTTAATCTCGATGACTCGGGACAAGTTAATTATAATTTTATGGAAATTCGTAATATCGCGATTATCGCTCACGTTGACCACGGCAAGACTACTTTGACCGATGCTTTGCTACGTCAAACTGGCATGGTAGATGAAGCTAGTACTGGTAAAAGTATGGATAGTAATGTTCTAGAATTGGAACGTGGTATTACTATTTATTCCAAAAATACTTCACTTTTTTATAAAGATACAAAAATAAATATCGTAGATACTCCAGGCCATGCTGACTTTGGTTCAGAAGTAGAGCGTGTTTTGCGTTCTATTGATTGCGTGCTGCTTATTGTCGATGCTCAAGAAGGTCCAATGCCTCAAACAAAATTTGTGTTGAAAAAATCTTTGGAACTTGGTTTGAGACCTCTTGTTGTTTTGAACAAAATTGACAAACCTGCTGCTCGTCCTTTAGAAGTACATGATGAAGTTTTGGAATTGTTTATGGATTTGGGAGCAACTGATGAACAAATGAATTTTCCTTATTGTTACGCTATCGGTAAGCAAGGTATTGCTAAAAGAAAATTAGAAGATGATTCACAAGATATTTTTCCTCTTTTGGACATGGTATTAGAACATGTACCAGTAGCCAAACAAGATACTGGAGCTCCACTTCGTATGCAACCATTCAATCTTGCTTATGATGATTTTGTCGGACGTCTTGCTATTGGTCGTATTTATGAAGGCACTGTCAAAGTAGGTGAAAAAGTATTTATAAAAGGTATAAATGGTGAATCACGTAGTGCAAACGTTACTAAATTACAACAATTCAAAGGTTTTGATACTATGGAAGTAAAAGAAGCTTCTGCTGGAGATATTGTGATGCTTGCTGGTATTGCTGATATTGATATTGGTGAAACTATTTGTCATTCTTTGGACCAAGAGGCACTTCCTGCTATTAAAGTTGATGAACCTACTATTCAAATGGACTTTTTCGTAAACAATTCTCCTTTCGCTGGTAAAGAAGGTAAATTTGTGACTACTCGTCAAATTCGTGAACGTCTTGAAAAAGAATTACAAGTAAACGTAGGTTTGCAAGTAGATTTTTCTGAATCTGACAAATTCAAAGTTTATGGTCGTGGTGAGTTGCATATCGCAATTTTACTTGAACAAATGAGCCGTGAAGGATTTGAAATTCAAGTTAGTCAACCTCATGTTATTATCAAAGATGTTGATGGTGTAAAATGTGAACCTTTTGAAGAAGTAACTGTTGATGTTCCTGCAAGTTTTTCTGGTACTGTTATTGAAAAAATGGGTAAAAGAAAAGGTACTATGACCAATATGATGAATCATGCTGATCAAACTAGAATCATTTTTGAGATTCCATCTCGTGGTCTTCTTGGTTATCGTAATCAATTTGTTATGGATACCAAAGGTGAAGGTATTATGTCTAGTCAAACTACTGGTTTTAAACCATATGTTGGTGTGATTGAAAAGAAAGCTACAGGTTCTATGGTTTCTATGGTTGGTGGAAAAGCTCTTGGCTATTCTCTTGCCAATCTACAAATGCGTGGTGATATGTATATTGGACCAAATGTAGAAGTTTATGAAGGTATGGTAATTGGTAATACTGCAAAAGGTGAAGATTTGATGGTAAATCCTATCAAAGGTAAACAACTTACCAATATGCGTGCTAGTGGAACTGATGATGCTCTTAATCTTACACCTCCAATTGAAGTCAATCTTGAACGTGGTCTTGAAATGATTTCTGATGATGAATATCTTGAAATTACACCAAAGAGTATTCGTATTCGCAAACAAGTTTTGAGCGAAACTGATAGAAAAAAGTTTGGTAGAAAGTAATTTGAACAACATATAATTTTTGCCTAGTGATAATTTGCTGTATTACTAGGCAAAAATTTTTTATAAGATAAATATTGTTGATAATATTGTTGACATATCCTATAGATTGTAATATAATTGACCTCGTCTTTAAAAGAATTTGCGCGCCTTCCCGATGAATCGGGACTGCGCTGCGCTTGAGCTTATATATTCAATAAAGATAAAAGAAAAATGCGCGCCTAGCTCAGTTGGTTAGAGCATCTCGTTTACACCGAGGGGGTCAGGGGTTCGAATCCCTTGGCGCGTACTAAACAAACCCACTTTTTATAGTGGGTTTGTAGTATCTATACGCCATCATAGCTCAGTTGGTAGAGCGCATCCATGGTAAGGATGAGGTCTCCAGTTCGATCCTGGATGATGGCTCCAACGATTTGTTTATATTGAAGGTGCTCATATTATGACATTCAATAATTATGCAAAAAAAATAAAATATTATATTCAAATTTGATTAACAAATCAAATTGTCAAACTATTGAGGTTTTTCTTGAAAAAGGAGTGTGGAGAATTGTAATGGTGTATAATTGAGATTTTTTGAAATAGAAAACTACATACACATATTACATTTAACAAATTTATATATTTTTATGAAAATCATTCTCGGTTCACAATCAAAATCAAGACGCAAAATAATGGAAAATATGGGTTATAACTTTGAAAGTATGAATCCAAATATTGATGAAAAAGCAATACGCTTTGATGATCCAAAACAATTGACTCTTGCTCTTGCTCATGCAAAAGCAGATGCTTTGTTACCAAAGATTTCTGAACCATCTTTGCTTGTTACTTCAGATCAAGTTGTCACTTGGAATGGAAATATTTTAGAAAAACCGGAAAATGAAGAGGAAGCACGAAAATTTTTGCAAGGCTATGCTATTTATCCTCCTACTACTGTTACTTCTATCGTTGTTGTGAATACAGTGACTATGGAGAGACGAGAGGGTATTGATATTGCTACTGTTTGGTTTCGAACAATACCAGAAAATATTATCAATGAACTTATTTCAGAAGGAGATATACTATATTGTGCTGGAGGTTTTCAAGTAGAAAATCCAAAACTTAAAGATTATATTGAAAAAATTGAAGGTACCATAGATAGTATTATGGGATTGCCAAAAAAAATGGTTCAAAATTTTATTCAAGAAATAGAAAAGTAGGTTACATGGGCTAATTTCAGCCTGCTTATAACTTCACTTGACAAAAAATAGGGGATAATGTATTATATAGCAGTCATTAATCTTAGAAAAAAATATGGCCTCAAAGTCTAAAGAAAGAAAAAATCGTAAAAAATTAAAATGTTCTGAATGTGGAACAGTAAATTATTTTACAAGAAAAAACAATGCACTTCAAAACAGATTAGAACTAAACAAATTATGTAAAACTTGTGATAGCAAACACACATTGCATAAAGAAACAAAATAAGCTAAAATAAAACAGTCTAGTATAGGCTGTTTTTTTATTCATATCTAATTAGTATATGTATTATTTAAAAGCTTTTATCAATAGTTTTTATAATTTTAATTGGTTATCAAACCAAAAAAATGAAGGTAAAAAAGCCGCTAATTATATTGTGCTTTTTATTTTGATGATTTCTTTTGTATCGGCTATTTTTTTGACCAATGTTGTGCCTGTAAAACTTCGTGATTTAAGAAGTGAAATCTTGAAGTCAGTACCAGAATTTACTGCCAATATTCAAGATAATAATTTAGTAGTGACTGATTTGGAACAACCTTATGTTTTTGAAGATGATGAATTAATTCTTCGTATAGATACTACTGTATCATCTACAGATTTTGATTTTGATGAGTTTGTGAATGGCAAGAGCCAAGATATTATTTATTTTACTTCGTCTAGTTTATATTCTTATGATGGACCTAGTAAAATTACCAATATAACAACTTATACTGATTTGCCTAATAAAACTTTTGATAAAAATTTTATTTTGGAAAAATCCGATCAATTTTTGGCAAACAAGAATATGTTTTTTTGGACATTTTTGCTAATGTCTTTTGTGGGATTTTCTGTTTTTAAATTATTGAATTTACTACTTGTTTCACTTTTTATTTTGTTGATAAATAAAAAAGAAGAAATAACTTTTAAACAAATTTATACTTTAGGACTTTTTGCTTTGACAGGGCCTAGTATTTTGATTTTGATTTTAAAAGCTTTCAATTATAATGTATCGTTTTTGTATTCTATTTTGCTTATAATAATTTTGTCTATTATCTTAAATAGAAAATTAAATACAGACAAAGTTGCAAATGACACTAATGTTATGAAAGTTGATAGTAATACTTGATTTTTATTTAGATTTGTTGTATTATATTTGAGCATAAAAACAAATTAGTTTATAAAGTTAAAAGTTCATCTCGCCCAAGGCGGGCAAGAAAGTTGATAAAGTTAATTAAAACCACTACTTTATAAATTTTAAGAACTTTAAAAACTTTTTAACTATAATGTATGGGCGCGTCGTATAATGGTAGTACAGGGGTCTCCAAAACCTCTTGCGTGAGTTCGATTCTTACCGCGCCTGCTCAGAAAATCATGGCTTAATAGAGCCATGTTTTTTTATACCATTCGTGGATTTAGAACTTTTTTTATAAAGGAATTGAACTAATGTTTGATATCTAGTAGAATATATATATTAATAAAATATAGTATGTACATTATGTCTCAAGATAAACAGCGCAAAAATGCAGTACTCGTATATGGAAGGTTTCCTGAATTTTTTGAGGATGGAATTCGTCCGCTTGATATTCCTGAATGTAATCCAAATAATAAAGGAAATTGGATGGGGTGGACGAAAGAGAAGCTTGAAGAAAAAGGATTTGAAGTACATTGTCTTATTGTTCCTGAAGTATGGAAGGCTCCATATGGTGTATGGAAAGAGGAGTTAGATAAAATTAATATTGATTCAGAAACAACTCTTGTTGGACTTAGTCAGGGAGCAGGTGCTATTACTAGATATATATCAGAAGAAAAGAAGCGTATTAAGAAACTAATACTTGTTGCTCCTGCGAGAAAAATTTCTGATACGGAATGGTTAGAATTTTATAATTTTGAAATTAGTACTGATGTGAAGAAGGGGATTGAAGCAGGTACCACCATTTTTTATGATACTGAGGATTTTGAGGACATTGTAAAGTCTGTAGAAATTTATAGAAAAGATTTGGACGCAATGGTTATCGAAATGCCTAATTATGGACATTTTTCATTTGAAATTAGGGAGTTTCCTGAGTTGTTAGAAGAAATACTAGAAACATACTAAGTAATAGTTTGAAAAATAGTTCCAACTTTCTCCACAATGGCCTGCTCAGGAATTCGTGGCTATAATTAGTCACGTTTTTTTATACCCTTCGTGTAGTTAGAACTTTTTATCTGATTGTGATATCATAAATTAAATATGTTTTCAAAAATAACTACAACTCAAAAAACAGTATTTGAGATTATTTTTTTACTTGGATTACCAATTGTTATTGGTTCTTTTTTAAATTTACAAACAAGTAATTTTGTAATTTTTCCTTTTGCAATCTTAATAATGTTAAGAATTTTCCAATTATATAGACGAGGGATAATTACAAAAGAGGATGATTTTCAAGAAAGTAAGCATATAATAAAAAGTTTTGGTGTTTATAGTATATTTACTGTTTTTGCTTTATTAGTTATTTTTTCTATAAAAGATTTTCTTGATCTACCATACTGGTTGGTAAATGATGAACCTTGGTTATTTATACTCTTGCATGCTTTTTTGCAAGAACTTATATATAGAACATATCTTATAAATCGTTTAAAAATAATTTTTAACAATACTTTCATAATAACCTTCTTTGGAGCTTTTGTTTTTGCAGGAATACATTTACTTTTACCATTTTCTCTTACTGTTATTATACTTACATTTATTAGCGGATTTTTTTGGTCCTTTATATATCAAAAATATCCTAGTTTAGTATTTGTTACTATTTCTCACTTCTTACTTAATTGGGTACTAATTAGTTGGTTTTAAAAAATAATAATTAATATTTTGAATTTTGATTATAGTTCCAACTTCCTCCACTATGGCCTGCTCAGAAATTCGTGGCTAATTATAGCCACGTTTTTTTATACTCTGTGTGGAGTTAGAACTTTTTCTATAAATGTGGTAATATATTTATATAAAAATTAATATTATTAACCCTTATTAAATATAAATAATATGGCATACAAACCTGCAGATCCAAGTCGTTTGCTAAAACCAGATGAGGAAAGATTAAATAAATTTAGAGACCAGATGTTTTTTTTCGCTGAAAAAAATGATTTGAATTCAAAACAACTTGAAACAGCTTATTTGCTATCATTGGGTACTCCAGAAGACGACGCAGATATTCAGCAAAATTTGTCAGATGAAGTTAGAGAACTTGCAAAACTTATGAGTAAGGCTTCATTAGAGGGCGTTCCATTAAATGAAATAGGAGATTTTATTGCACAAAGTAAAAATTTAGAGGGTGGTAAGGAATACTTCAAAACGTGGGTGTCTGGTTTGGATATTTCTGATAAAGAAAAAAAACTAATTACTTCTATAATTGAAAAAAGAAGAGTTGGTACTTTGACATTCGTTGACAGAAATACTGGGGAGGAATTATTTGATTTCAGAATTCCCGAAGAAGCAGTAGAAACATCTTCTACTCCTGTTTGGGCTATAAATCTTGAAAAGTTTTTAAAAGATGCAATGAACAGAGCCTCTGATGGAAAAATTGAGATTTGGTTTGTGGCAAAAAATTAAATTTTTTTTATCTCTAAAAAATACCTAAAACATAGGTATTTTTTATTTTTTGAAAGAAATACTTTTTTTATGCGTAGTATATGGTATAAAGTACTTATTTTTAAGGTATATTATGAAAAAAATTTCTTTTATTATAGCTAGTTTAGCTTTAGTTTTTTTTGTTACTGGTTGTAGTAACAATACATCATTAAATGATGATAGTGCATCTACGACAAATAATAACAAAACAGGTCAGTTTCAAGCTCCAAACATGCCAGAGAGAAATGTTGATATTTCAGGTGTTGTAAAATCTATGGTAGGAAATGAGGTAACTATCACACAAATAGATATGGAAAAAATTAGAGAAAAAATGATGGAAAGTAGACAAGCTAGTGGTGATACAAATACAAATGTTAATATAAATGCTAATTCTAATGGATCATCGGTTACACGTGGTACAGGAATGGGGCCAGGGGGCGGTATGATGGGAGGAATGGGTGGTACTCCTCCTGGAGAAGCCAATAGTGAAGAAGCTATTGCTCGTAATGAAATGATGGCAGATCTTACCAAAGAATATAGTTTAGGTGATGTGAAAGTGATTATTCCAGTGGGTATTGCTATGACAAAAAGAGGTGGTGAAGAAGCAAGTCTTGCTGATATTGTTGTTGGTTCCAATTTATCTATTTGGTTGAATTCAGCTGTAACTGACAAAAAGGTTGCAGAATCTGTAAATATTCGTTAACAAAAATATATGAGTGAAAAAACTTCTATCATTGATCAAAGTAATAAATATAAACGTAATAGTGGTTTGTTTGGTTTTTTGAAAAATAAAAAGTTTCTTATTTTTTTAGCTGTAGTTGGATTGGCAGCAATTGTTTATTTTGTTTATGGGAAATTTTTTAATAAGATAGCTGAAGTAAAAAAAGAAGATAAAATTTTTTCTGTTACCAAAGGTGATATTAGTATTACTACTGAATCAGATGGAAGTATAGTAGCCAAAGATGGTGTGAGTTTGTCTTTTTCAAGTACAGGTGTCACGATAAAAAATGTTTATGTTAAAGAAGGTGATGTAGTAAAAAAAGGTGACAAAATAGCAACAGCTGATACTGGTACTCAAAGTATTGATTTGCAATCAGCTTATGCTAATTTGAATTCTGCTCGTGCTAGTTACAATGAAAAAATTGCAGGACCAACAGAAGATGATTTATTTTCTTACAAAAATTCACTTGAAACAGCTAATGCCAATTTGGAAAAAACTTTTAAACAAAATGAATATTCTATAAAAAATGCAGAAAATGCAGTAGTAACAGCTCAAAATAATTTGAAATTATCAGAAGGTGGTGATAATAGTCAGATAGTACAAGATGCTTATGATAATTTGTACACAGCTTCTTTGACAGCTTTGACGAATTTGACTAGTGCTTTGGTAAGTTCTGACAATATTTTGGGTATAGACAATAGCATGGCTAATGATAGTTTTGAAATAGTTTTGTCTGCTTTGGATAGTAGCAAATTAAATTCGGCTAATAATTCTTATAATCAAGCAAAGTATAAATTGAATATAGCCGAAAATGCGGTAGTTTTGTTGAATGCCAATTCTAATCAAGAAAGTATTTTGTCTGGTGCAAAACTAGTGCAAGAAGCTATTACTCAAATGCATCAACATTATTATGATATGCAAGAAATGCTTTTGGCTACAGTACCAATTGGAGATTTGTCTCAAAGTTCTTTGGATAGTATGCGTAGTAGTGTAAATAGCAAAAAATCTTCTATGGTTTCTTTGCTTAGTTCTTTTAATTCTTCTTTGAAAGCTGTTGATACTGCCAAATTGAGTTATGATTCTTACAAAATGGCTTATGAAAATGCTTTGGATAATTTGGAAAAAGCTAAGACAGATGCAGCTTCTTCAGAATTGAGTGCTAAACTTAGTTTGTCAAATTCCACACAACAATTGAAAGAAGCTAGTGCGCCTTTGACACAAACAGAATTGAATTCTGCCAAAAGTAGTCTAGCCAATGCGAGTGCTAGTGTACAAAAATTGTTGTATCAAATAGATCAATCTACTTTGAAATCTCCAATTGACGGTGAAGTTGTTTTGCTAAATGGTAAAACAGGAGATATTATTGTTGATGAAAAAAATTCTCCTTTTGTAACTATTTTAAATAAAGATACTTTTTTTGTAGAAACAAATATTGAAGAATCAGAAATTAGTAAAATTAAATTAAATCAAAAAGCTTATATTACGGTTGATGCTTTGGACGGCGCAGAGCTTACTGGTACTGTAAATTTTATTTCTTTGACTTCAGAAAGTGGCAATGGAGGAGTTATTACTTATTTAGTGAGAGTTCTTTTGGATGATACAGAAGCTATTGATATTCGTGAAGGTATGAGTGCTAGTGTGGAATTTGTTATTTCTGAAGCTAATGATGTTTTGATATTGCCTGTAGCAGCTGTCAAAAATGTAAATGGTAAGCCTTCTGTTTATTTGGAAAATGCTGAATTGAAAGAAGTCATCACAGGTTTTACTGATGGTCAAATGGTAGAAATAATTTCAGGTTTGGAAATCGGACAAAAAGTAAAATATTAATTTTATGAATAATGATGTTGTCATAAAAATGGAAGGTGTTTGCAAATCATATTTTTTGTCTAATGGTGAAGAAATAAAAGTTTTGAAAGGTGTTGATTTGGAAATAAAAAGGGGAGAGTTTGTAGCGTTGATGGGGGAGTCAGGTGGTGGAAAAACAACTCTTTTGAATATTATTGGTTGTTTACATCCTCTTACTTCTGGTAAATATTTTTTGGAAGGAGAAAATATTGGCGAAGTGAGAGATGATTTTACTTTGGCTTTTATACGTAACAAAAAAATGGGTTTTGTATTTCAACAGTTTAATTTATTGGGTCGTATGAGTGCTTTGAAAAATGTAGCATTGCCTAGTCTCTATGCTGGTGTAGATAAATTAACTAGAGAAAAAAAATCTGCTGAATTGTTGACTTTGCTTGGTCTTGGTGATCGTACTTTGCATAAGCCAACTGAACTTTCTGGTGGACAACAACAACGTGTAGCTATTGCTCGAGCTCTTATGAATGATCCTGAAATTATTTTGGCAGATGAACCTACGGGTGCTCTTGATTCCAAAAATGGTTTGGAAATTATGGAGATTTTCAAAAAATTTAAAACACAAGATAAAACTGTAGTTATGGTTACTCATACAGCGGAAGTAGCCAAATTTGCTGATAGAATTATTTATATGCGTGATGGAAAAATTTTGGATAATCATTATAAACTTAAAAGTGAATATTAAACGAATTTTGAATTTTGTAATTTTAAATTTTAATTTATTCGTTCATTGATTTTGCGAAGTGGAAACAATTTTTTTATAATTAATTTTAAAATTAAATAATTCAAATATTTAAAATTTAAAATTCCTAAATTTAAAATTATTATTATGTTCATTGAGATTTTGAAAATGGCTGGTGAGGCGCTCTTTGCAAACAAAGTACGTAGTTTTTTGTCAGTATTAGGTATTATTATTGGTGTTTCTACTGTCATTGTTGTAGTGGGTATTGGTACTGGTTCTCAAAAAAAGATAGAAGAGCAATACAAAAATTTGAGTGCTACAACCATTATGATTATGAAACAAATGGGAAGGGAAGCTGTTTCTTCGTCTAAGTTAGAGGCTGATGATGCTAATTTGATTGCTCAAAATGTAGAAAATATAAAATCTACGACAGTCTTTATTTCTGGTAATTCTACAGTAGCTTATGGTAAGGAATCTAGTTCTCTAAATGTTTTTGGTAATTATGATAATTTTTTTGAGATTGGTAATTTAGAATTAAATAAGGGTAGACTTTTATCACAAGAAGACATTAGTAATAAAGCTAAAGTTGCTGTAATTGGTTCAGGTGCTGTGACTACACTATTTGGAGAAAATTTTGATACATCCAAAGTAGTAGGTGAATATATTAATATTGGTAACAAAAAATTTGAGATAGTCGGTTTTTTGCAAGAAAATGGTGGTAGTGCAATGGGGCGTATGTCTTATGATGATTCTGTTTTTATACCTTACACTACAGCTGAAAGTATTTTGGGTAATCAAGCTATGATGAGTATTGTAGTTTTGATGGATGATGTAGATAATTTGAAAATAGGAATGGAAGATATTACTTCTTTGCTTAGAATTCAACATAAATTAAAAGCTAGTCAATCAGATGATTTTCGTATTTTTGATCCAGGTTCAATTGTTGATGCTGCCCAAAGTTCAGCTAGTACGATGTCATTGTTGTTAGTATCTATTGCCACAATTGTACTTATTGTTTCAGGTGTTGGTATTATGAATGTGATGTTTGTAACTGTTGCAGAACGTACTAAAGAGATTGGTATTGCCAAAGCAATTGGTGCTCAAAAACAAGATATTTTATTACAATTTTTATCAGAATCTATAATTTTGTCAATTGGTGGTGGCTTGGTGGGGGTTTTACTTGGTCAAATTATTATTCCAATTTTAAATAAATTTGAAGATTGGTACGTGGTACCTTCTATATCAGGTGTTGTTTTGGCTTTTACTTTTTCGGCTACAGTTGGCTTGTTTTTTGGTTTTTATCCCGCTTTGAAGGCTAGTCGTTTAGATCCTGTAGATGCTCTTAGAAGTGAATAATTTATTTAGTATTTTTATTTTAAACTAGCAAAAAATAAACAAAAAGGCTAGTTTTTTGTTTTATGTCAAAAGGACTTGATTTTTTTTGATTTTTTTGCTATACTTAGCCTGTAAATATTAGTTTATTTATAAGCTAATAGTAATTATGAACGTCGTTACAAAAATCTTTATTTTTACGACGTTTTTATAATCCGCCCAAGGCGGACAAGAGGGTTTATTTACTCGTAGCTTGCTATGAAAATATCCTTCTGATACTTCATCAGCTTTATGCTAGGTAGTTAATTTTATTTTTATGTTCAAAAAAATATTTCTTAGTTTATTTTTGGCAATTTCAGTGTGTTTGCCTTCTTTTGTATTTGCAGAAAGTGAAGTAAATATAGAAAATACTAGTTTTGTTTACAATGCTGTAATATCTTCTGAAGATTATGTACAAGTTGGCAAAAAAATTATTTTGGATGCTAGTGCGTCTTTTTTACCTGAAACTGCAAAAAATATTACATATTATTGGCAATTTGGTGATGACTATTATGAATATGGTTCTGAAGTTGTCCATGATTACAAACAAGTAGGCAATTATAATGTTAATCTGACTATTTCTTATTTAGACAACAATTCTCTTGTTCAAAAATTAGTAAATACAAAAAATATTTTTGTTTATTCTAGTCAAGCTATAATGATAGTTGATGAAAAAAATGCTGAAGAAATATCGTTGTTAGAATCTCAAGCAAAAGATAGTGGCGTTGCTTTGAAAGTTTTGTCATCATATAAAGATGAAAATTTCTTTTCTGAAGATTCTTTGGTAAAAGTAATTAGTGAAAATAGTCAATATATCAAAAACTCTGATCAAATTTTCTTTTATACCAAATCTTTACGTGGTTTACAATCTTTTACTCAATATTACAAATCTTTAGTTCTAGCTGATCAAAATATTTTAAAAAATAAATTTTTTGTAGTAATTACAGAAGGAGACATGGGAGTAGTTACTCATGGTGTTTATCAAAATTACAAAATTATAAATCCCAATTATATTTTACTTACTAGACCAGAAGCAATAGTGCCTATTTTGTCAATGTCAAATATTGATGAAATAGAGACTTCTTTGTTTGGTCGTGGTATTGAATTCAAACACGTTGATACAAATAGTAGTAAAAATAAATTTTATATTTTATCAACATTAGTAAATTATTTTATAGAACGTGGTGTCCCAGCAGATAGTGTTTATCTTATTTTGATTATTCCATTTTTGTCAGCTATCATCGTATTTTTTCGTAATGTGATTGGTATTGATACTTTTGGTATTTTTACTCCAGTAATTATTACTATTGCTTTTTATCTTATTGGTTTACCTTTGGGTATTTTGTCTTTCTTTTTTGCAGTTTTGATAAGTCATTTGATGAAATATGTTTTTGAAAAATTAGAAATATTATATTTATCAAAAGTAGCTTTGAATTTATCTTTTATTTCTATTTCCTTTTTGTTTTTAATTGCAATTGTTTTAAAATTTAATTTAAATTTTACTTTGGCTGGAGCTATTTTCCCAATGTTGGTGATGTCCACTTTGGCAGAAAAGTTTATGGAAGTAAAATCTGAAACAGGTTTGAAGAGTGCTCTTATGGCTGTGTTAGAAACTTTATTTGTTGTTATTTTATCATACTATTTTATTATTTGGTCAGTCTTCAATAATTTGTTGGTATCTTGGCCAGAAATGATCGTTTTACCTATTTTGTTATTGTTACTTATGGGTAAATTTACAGGTCTTCGTATTAGTGAATATATTAGATTTCGAAGTTTGTTTGTAAATCATACAGGTGAAGAAGAATAATCATTTTGTTTTATGAAATTTTTTGAAAGAGCCAATGCTATTTTGGGTATGAATGCCCGTAATTTGCATTATGTTGGTCGTTACAACAATAAACAAAGTAAAAAATTTGCTGACGACAAAATATATACTAAAAATTATTTGATGACACGTGGTATAGGTGTTGCCAAAATTTATAATATCATCAAAAGACATAAAGAATTGGTTGATATTAATCCAAAAAGTTTACCAGCAAGTTTTGTAATAAAACCAAATCACGGTTTTGGTGGTGAAGGTATAATTGTTATCAAAGAACATAAAAATTTACTTTTTAAAGATGTAACAGGTTTTGAATATTCTTGGAAAGATTTGTATTTGCATATTGTCTCTATTTTAGATGGAAAATATTCTATTTCTGGTTTGTCTGATCAGGCTATTTTGGAAGAAACTTTGTATCCTCACAAAGATTTAGTTCCTTATACTGAAGTTGGTTTGCCAGATATTCGTATTATTGTTTTCAATTATGTACCTGTAATTGCTATGTTGCGTTTGCCAACTTTTGAGTCTCGTGGTAAAGCTAATTTGCATTTGGGTGGCATAGGTATTGGTATTAATGTCGCTACAGGTAAAGCTAGTTTTGCTGTACATCATAATAAATTTGTTCGTAAATTACCCAATGGTGAAAAAGTAAAAAATATTCAATTACCAATGTGGGATGAACTTTTGATAACAGCTGCCAAAGCTCAACAGGCTAGTCAAGTAAAATTTTTAGCTGTAGATTTGGTTTTGACCAAAACAGGTATAAAAATTTTGGAATTAAATGCTCGTGCTGGTCTTGGTATTCAAATAGCCAATCAAATTCCGTTGAAACATCGTTTAAGAAAAGTAGAAGATTTAAAAGTTTCTAGTCCAGAAAAAGGTGTAGAAATTAGTAAAGCTTTGTTTAGTGCTTTACCTAAGAAAAAAGATAAAAAATTAAAACCAAAAAATGATAAAAAAATTATTGGTTTGTTTGAAGAGATAGATATTTTGAATACTCCAAATACTTCAGTTTTGACAAAAATTGATCCACACACGAATCAAGTTTTGTTTGATGAATCTTTGGAAGGATTGGACAAACTAAAACGTTATGCTGATGTTTTGATAAGAGGGGAAAGAGTACGTTTTCCTTTCAAAAAAGAAGATTTGTCAGCTAGTCCTTACAAAGTAATTATTGGAGGTAAAACTTTGAATAATTTTTTGATAGATGCCAATTTGAAAGAAGAAATAAATGTGAAGTCAACAACTAAAACGATCAATGAAAAAATTATTAGAAATATTGATAGAAAATTGTCTATTACTGATAAAGAATTAAAAGTACTTTTGCATATCAAACCATTGAATTTGAAAGAAGAAAAAAGTAAATTTTTGAAAACAAAAGATTTTTCACCGCAGTTTATTTACAAAAAAACAGAAATAAATTTTACAACTTTACTTCGCGAAGTTAGTTCTTTGCCAAAAAATATCAATCATCCTTTGTATCCTTTATTTGTAAAGAAAATAGATGAAATTATTTCCAAAATTCAATTTTTGGATTCAGTAGGTACTGATGATTATTTTGAGTCATCTATTGATTTGTATGGTGATGTGAGTGAAGAATTATTTTTGCAAGCCAAAGATTATATAGCTCAAAATGAATTAAAAGAAGATAACAGTAAAGTATTTAATTCTAAACAAATTATCAAACATTTTGAATATGCTCTTATTAATAATCGTCTAAATAATTGGAAAATAAAAACTTCTGAAAAAGTTAGATCAATTTCTGTTGATCCTAGAAAAAAAATTATTTATATCAATAGCAAAACAAAACGTACAGAAAATAATTTGAAAGCTTTGTTAGTACACGAAATAGGTACACATGTTTATCGTTATGAAAATGGTGTCTTGCAAGAATACAAAATTTTTAAACGTGGTACAGGTAATTATCTTGAAACAGAAGAAGGTTTGGCTATTTATAATCAAAAAAATTTAGGTTTGAGTTTGGGCTTAAAAGATTTGTGGCCGGCTTATTTAGTCATTGCTATTTATCATGCTAAGACAATGTCATTTTTAGAATTATTTCATTTTTTACAAAAGGAATATGGTTTGAATAATCAAAAAGCTTGGTCTGCTTGTTTTCGTGCCAAAAGAGGCATGTCTGATACTGAAATGATTGGTGGTTGTACTAGGGATGCTATCTATTTGCGTGGTTATCAAAAAGTTTTGGAATATTTATCTGAAGAAAAGGAAGAACGTCTAAAAAATTTGTATATGGGTAAAATAGCTATTTCTGATATTAAGTATTTAGAATATTTAGAAAAGATTAATATCAAACATTTATCATTGGATAAATTTGATTTTTAATATTTTGTTTATCCTTTAATATATGTTATAATTATCTCTAATTAAGAGATAATTTTTTTTATGATTGAAAATAAAAAATTTAAAAAAGCATATATTGTTACAGTAGATATGGGTTATGGACATCAAAGAGCTGTGTATCCTTTGCATGAGATAGCTGAACATGTGCCAGGTATGTCGATGGATGGTTATGGTATTATCAATGCTAATAAATATGGTGGTATTACTAAGTCAGACCAATTCAAATGGGAAGGTGGTCGTAAAATTTATGAAAAAATATCTCGTTTGAAACATATTCCATTATTGGGTGGTGCTATTTTTTCTATAATGGATTATGTCCAACGTATTGAACCTTTTTATCCTTATCGAGATTTATCTAAACCAACTTTGCAAGTAAAACAAATTTATAACATGATAAAAAAAGGTTGGGGTAAAGATTTGATAGATAAATTAAATAGATTAGAACATTTACCTTATATTACTTCATTTTTTACTACTGCTTTCTTCGCAGAAGAACATGACTACAAAGGTGATATTTATTGTATTTGTACAGATACAGATATTAGTCGTGCTTGGGCTCCGATAGAACCAAAAAAAAGTCGTATAAACTATTTGGTACCAAATAGAAGAGTTAAAGAAAGATTGGAATCTTATGGTGTAAGAGAAAGTAAAATTTTTGTTACAGGTTTTCCTTTACCAAAAGAAAATATAGGTGGTCCAAAATTAGAAATTTTGAAAAAAGATTTAGCCAGTCGTATCATAAATTTAGATCCAGAAGGACGTTATCGCTCTAAGTATAAATATACTATTGATAAATTTTTGGGAACAAAAGTTTGTAGTAAAAATGCCAAATCTGATCATCCTCTTACAATTACTTTTGCAGTAGGTGGTGCTGGAGCACAGCGTGAGTTGGGTGCAGAAATTGCCCATAGTTTGAGAGAAAAGATTAGCAATGGTGAAATTAGACTGAATTTAGTGGCTGGTATAAAAAATGATGTTTTTCGTTATTATCAAGCAATTTTGCAAGATTTAGAATTGGATAGTCAAATAAATAAAAACATTTTTTTAATCTATTCTTCAGAATCAAAATTTGATTATTTCAAACAGTTCAATGAAATATTGAATACTACTGATATTTTGTGGACAAAACCAAGTGAATTATCTTTTTATGCAGGTCTAGGTATGCCTATTATCGTTGCTCCAACTATTGGTTCTCAAGAAGATTTCAACAAAAAATGGCTGATGTCTGTTGGGGCTGGTGTAATGCAAGAAAATTCTCAATATACGAGTGAGTGGTTAGAAGATTGGTTGGCTTCTGGCTGGTTGGCTGAAGCTGCTATGAATGGTTTCCTAAATGCGCCTCGTAATGGTGCTTATCATGTAGAGGATATCGTTTTGCGTGGTGAAAAAAGTGAGATAGAGGATATGCACCTATTTTAGAATTTAGGAATTTTGTAATTTTAAATTTTAAATTAATATTTATAAAAAAATCATTTAAAATTATGAGTATGTTTATTTTAAAATTAAATAATTTAAAAATTTAAAATTGTTTTAAAATTTAAAATTACTAAATTTAAAATTATAGGTTTATGTTTTGGTTTCTTATTGCACTTATTGGTTACATTTGTTTTGCGGTTATTTTTATTTTGGACAAAATAATTGTGAGTGAAAAATTGAGCAAACCAGTTGTTTATACTTTTTATTCAACTATTTTTATGTTTGCCGCTTTGTTGGCTTGGCCTTTTGCTCAATTTGCGTTGTTGTCTGGTTTTGATTGGCTTTGGGCTCTGCTATCTGGTTTATCTTTTGGTTTTGGTCTTTGGACTTTGTTTAATGCTTTAAAAAATGATGAAACTAGTCATATTTCACCGTTCAATGGTGCCTTTGTAACTATTTTTGTTTATTTTTTGTCCAATTTATTTTTGGGTGAGAATCTTAGTCAGTTCAAACAGGCTGGTGTAATAATTTTGGTATTTGCAGCTTTGTTATTATCTTTTCAAAAAACAAAAAACAAAAAAAGTTTTAGTCTTGGATTTTTGTGGGCAATAATTTCTGGTTTGTTTTTTGCTATTTCTCATGTGAGTGCTAAATATTTGTATGATATTTATCCGTTTTTAGTTGCTCTTATTTGGTCAAAAGCTTTTGTTGGTTTGATTGGTTTAGTTACTTTGTTTTTTCCTTCTGTCAGACAAAGTTTCAAAAAACAAGAAAACGTAGAAAAAACAAAAAACAAAAATGCTTTTTCTTTGATTATATTTGATAAGTTATTATCAATCGTAGCTGTGATTTGTATTCAATATGCTATATCTATTGGTAGTGTAACTATAGTCAATGCTTTGATAGGTGTACAATATGTTTTGATGTTTGTTTTTATTTTGATACTTAGTAAATTTGCACCAAAATTATTTAATGAATATTTTACAAAAAAAGAATTAGCTATACAAACCATTGCTATTATTTTGGTGATTATTGGTACAGCTTTTTTTGTATTTTAAGACGTTTATCACTCGAATACTTTATCACCTAATCACTTAAACACCTAAAACCTATAACCTATAACCTGAGTCATTTAATATCTATATGAAATTTGTCAAAAACTTTTTTATGTTTATCTTAATTATAATTTTGATTTTATATCTTTTTTTGTTTTTTTCTAGTCGTAAAAGTTATCCAGTAGATTATGGTTATTCTTTTAGCAAAGAGCATGCTGAGTATTTGGGTTTGGATTGGAAAAAGACTTATCTTCAGATGTTACAAGATTTGAAACCTAAATATTTACGTTTATCAGCTGCTTGGAGTAATTTGGAAAAAACACCAGATAAATTTAATTTTTCTGATTTGGATTTCATGATGAGTGAAGCTAACAAAATTGGTACCAAAGTTACTTTGGTAGTAGGACAAAAAGCTCCTCGTTGGCCAGAATGTCATGTGCCAGCTTGGGTAAATGATTTTTCCAAAAATGATTATGAAAAGAGTCTAAAAAATTATTTAGAAAAAACAGTCAATCACTACAAAGATCATCCAGCTTTGGAATATTGGCAAGTAGAAAATGAAGCTTTTATCAATTTTAAATTTGGTGATTGTGAAAAATTTAGACAAGATTTAGTATATGATGAAATAAAATTAGTAAATTATTTAGATCCAGTTCACTGGACTATTGTGACAGATAGTGGAGAAATGGGTTTGTGGTCAAAAGCTGGCAAGGCAGGGGATTTGTTTGGTACTACTTTGTATAGAATAGTACGTACTTCAAATGGTTTTATTTTGAGTTATGATTGGTTGCCTGCGGCTTTTTATCGTTATAAAGCTAAGATTATGGGAATACATTTGGAAAGTATGTTTGTTTCAGAGTTGCAAGCAGAACCATGGTTTACAGGAGATGGACCAGATAAGACTCCTATTGAAGAACAATTAAAAACTATGAATATAAAAAGATTAGAAAAACATTTTAATTTTGTAGAAAAAATTGGTGTTAGTCGTGCTTATCTTTGGGGAGTAGAGTGGTGGTATTGGATGGCGGAGAAACATGGGGATGAGAGCTATGTGGATTATGCGAAGGAATTTATGAAGAAATAGCATTTTAAATTTCTAATTTCTAATTACTAATTTCTAATAAAATATAAAATACAAAAATTTTAATTTATTTTTCATTTTTAATTTGAAATATTATTAGTTCATAACTGAGGCATACAGACGAGGTATCAAATTAGAAATTAGGAATTAGACATTTTTATGTAAATTTATTATGTACTCATTTTTCAATAGAAATCGTAAAACAGAAAAGGACGTAATAATGCACCAAGGTATTTTCAAAAAAGAAATTACTCTTTTTCAAGCTATTGCTTTGATTGTTACTTCTACTATTGGTGCTGGTATTTTTAGTTTGCCTTATGCTATTTCGAAATCTGGTTTATTTGTTGGTCTTATTTATTTGATATTATTGGGTATTTTGATAATGGGGCTAAATCTGATGCTTGGTCAAGTAGCTGATGAGACTGGAGAAGATATGCAATTAGTTGGCTTGGCAAAAAAATATCTGGGTAGATCAGGAGAAATATTGATGACGTTATTATTTTATCTCATGTCTTTTGGTGTGCTGGTTATTTATTTGATTGGTGAGGGAGAGGCTCTTTATGCTTTGTTTGGTGGTAGTAAATTTATGTGGTCTCTAGTATTCTTAGCTGTTTTTTCTTTGTTACTTTTTGTTGGTATTAGAGTTGTAAAAATTATAGATTTTTTTCTTAGTTTGTCTATTTTAGCTATTATTTTGGTTATCATCTGGGTCAGTGCTCCTCATGTAGATTACCAAAATTATGTTTATACAGATTTGAAAAATGTCTTTTTTCCTTTTGGTGTTATTTTGTTTGCTTATTCTAGTATCACTTCTATACCAGAGGCACATAGCTTGCTGAAAAATAAAAGTAAAGATTTGAAAAAGGCGATTGTCATTTCTAGTCTTATTGTTATGGTTGCCTATATTTTGTTTGTGATAGGTGTACTTGGTGTGACAGGCAACAGTACTTCCGAATTAGCGACCATAGCTCTTGGTGAAAAAGTTGGTCCAAAAATATTTTTGTTTGGAAACATTTTTGCTATTTTAGCCATGGGCACGGGTTTTCTGATGACTGGGCTATCACTGAAAGATTCTTTGGTTTGGGATTACAAGTTGAGTAATATTAAATCTTTTTTATTGACAGTACTTATTCCTTTTATTATTTTTGCTCTTGGGGTGAGACAATTCATTGCGATGATAGATATTGTGGGAGGTGTGATAGTGAGTACGCAGATGCTATTAGCTTTGCTTATTTATTGGAAAGCAAAGACAGTGGGGGATTTGAAAAATGGTAAGTATCAGCTTCATCATATACTCTTGACGATGATTCCGCTCTTTTTGATTTTATTGATTGGTACAATTTATAGTGTGGTGAAGTTGTTCTTTTGATATTGATTGCACTGATTTATAAAAAGATTATATTGAAATTAAAAAACAACCGGAAGGTTGTTTTTTGTTTTGAATAATTTTTATAATTTATTTACTTGTTGTTTGTTTGTCTTGCTCTTTCAATATAGCCTCTATTACGCCCTCTTGTTCTGGTGTTAGTGGTGGTTCAACATCAGCACCAAAATGTCCATTTCTTTCATAGTCAAAAGATATCTCAGTTATTATTCCTTTTTCTTGAAGACTTGGCATTTTTATAATGACTTGAATTTTTGTTTCATCTTGTGCTCTTCTTCCCACATCAGCTGAAAGTGTGAATTTTTGAACTCTAAAATCACATCTATTTATATCAAAAGTTATTTCTGGATTCGTAGTTGTGTCATGTTTTTTAATACTTTCAAACATTCTTTCAGCAATGCCACTATTAACAATCATTTCTTTTACTGATAGTGTACCTTTTTTTTCGGGTGTTTGATTACCCCTTTGTTGTTCTGGTGAACTCATAGTTGTGTTGGTTAGTTATTAAATTATTTATATTTTGTTATGAATTATGTTTATTTGGAATAATTGTTAATTGAGATTAGTTGTGTTAAAAATAATGTATAAGTTAAGATATTAAATAGATTGTTTTTTTATTTTAATTAACATTTGCGTATATCTGATGTTGCGACAGTAGGGAGTAATTAGGGAGTAATATGGGTGAGCATTTGCTGTTAGGCAAGCGCGAACCATATATACGCTGTTAGCTGGTGTATTCTTTTTCTTTTGTTCCTCTGTAGCGGAATGCGGATAAAAAACCTTTCAAATTTACTTCTCTTAGCGATTTGGAATCCAACATCTTTTAAGAATAATTATCCGATCGATCAAGTTATTTTTCGATAAGCCTCTACATCGATCAAATTTAAAAAGTACTTGTCACCTTGTTTGGTCAACATAAATTGATTATCTCTAATATCGTTGGCATGGATCCCGTTATCAAAAAACACTTTTTTTAATTCTGCAGTTATGGAGTATAAGTTCCTTAGTTTACTTTCGATATCATCCCTAACTTCAGTTGGCAAACCGTAATTAAGATCGAACGAACCTTCTGTTTCGAATTCATAAACTTCTTTAGACTTAATGTTTTTGTAAACTAAGAACTTTCTGCCATCCCTTGCAACAACACCGGCAATGGGATCAACAAAGCGAAGTCCCTCAAACCCCCACTTTCTGACAATCTTTTGAGCATCGTCCGATGCAATAATTTCTTTTATTCTCTTCGACAAAAGTATTTCATTCAGCACGCTACGAAAACCAATCTCTGCAGTGCCTTTAAATTTTTGTCGCTCGGCGATACCTTTAGCTATTGCTTTGGCTGTATATTTTTTCTGTTTAATAAAATAGGGTAGTTCGCCGTCTTCCTCACGCATTTTTTTTAACTGATCAATTTTGTCATCAATACTACCCGATCCCCTAAGTGTTTTTAATAAATGCGCCTGGTCATTGAAACTCCCATAATCCATATTTAATACAATATCGTAGTCTGGAAGATGTTCTACCTGGTAATCAGGAGCTTTTGATTCAAAATTTTCTAACATAAACTAGAAATAGTTGTAGGAATTAATTTGAAAGATTTTTTATTCGATTCGGGTCATAACCCGAGAAAAGAAAAGGAATATTTCAGCTAACACTTGATATACGAACTTCTTAAAACAATTTTAATCAATCAAAAAATCTAGTTGTTCTTTTGGTATGCCCATTTCAATTCCGTACTCAACAGCTGGTGACCATGATTTTTTGTCATCATAATTGAACTCAAATCTTTTGCCATGAAAAATAACAATTACGTTTTTATCTTTCCAAAAATGCATATACCATTTAGGCTTGATATTATCGGATAGACGTTCAATAGCTTCATATGTGATAGAAACAGTATATAAGTGCCATCTGTTTGCTGGATTTTCATCATTTGAAATTTTAGAATTAATAACTTCAAAATCATTAATAATACTATTATCAATCAAACTTTCTTCAACTATTGTTCCTTTGTACATATCTGTCATATTACTATTTTATAATTGTTGATTTTTCTTAAATTACTAAATGTTTGTATTTAGTTTTGGAAGAAATTGGAATTCCAGCTAACACTTGTTATACGCCTCGAAGGACATAGAGGCCGACCGATACGGCCGGAGTGCCTTAGAGCGTAGCGGGGCCGAGCCCAAAGGCGAAGGAGTATATTACCACTAATTCTGTGACCCCTACTGTTTTTCACCACTTTTGTGAAGCGCAAGAGGGGGTGAGAGGGTAAATTGCGCTTCACAAAACATTCAAATAACTATTTGGTAGCACCTCTTCTATTCGCTAAAATAAGTTGTTTTAATTCATTTTGTCGTCTTTCCAAAACAATTGCCTGATCCGTCACTAACGTCTGTGACACCACCTCTGAGCTTACAACATGAGTTTTAGGATCCTCTATCCGCTTGAGAACGATTGTGTCTATCATTTCTAAATCTGGCTCACTGCTTGGAACTGGTTGAAATTTTTTGCCCCTGTCTAGCCCTAGTTTTCCACCTTTACCATATACAGCAAGCCATCGTTTTTGTTCTATTTCTAATGATTGAATTTCTGGATCTGCCAAAATCGCCTCGTCATCCAAATTCCGTCCATTTTTTAAATCAGCTTTCTTTTCATCCAAATTTTCTCTATTTACGTTTGTAATTTGCCACCTTAAAATATTATTTTGTTTGTTTGAAATCCGTTGCAAGGCATCTATAACAATCAAATTGTCTGGAATTGCTAACCCTTTCCCTTTTTGACCAATCTGAATATCACTTGAAACACTCGAAATACCTCGATCATCTGGCGGATAAATTCCCACACCATGAGTACCAACGATTTGTCCGCCTTCGTTTTTTACGAGAAATTTGTAGCCTGCACGTTCACTCCATTTGCCACTATCAATTACATACTGAACAACATCTACGCGTAATTTGCCTATGTTTGAATCAATTTCGTACGAAGGTAAAAATTTAAGTTCTTCAGCAGGTGTTTTATCTAATTTTTCAAGATCTTTTTCCATTTTTTCAACAAAACTTTTATCGAGCTCGACTAATGGTTTGGCTCTTTCTGTGGTTGGGATAACAGCTTCTCCTTTGCTAAAACAACTTTTACACGTTGTAGGAAAATTTCCATGCGGGCACATCTCCATATCTCTTGGGTTAAAATCTTTTTCGATAGGCATATTGTAATGTGTGGATATTAAGAATAAAACAACTCACCTAAAAAATATAAAAAGCAGTCGGGGCCACGGAAATGGTGAAAATATATTTCGTATAAAAATTGATAAACGAACTCCTTAAAATAATTGCTAAATTATACTATTATTTTTGTATAAATTTCCATTCATAATATATTTATGAATTTATTGCTTTAATAATACCACACCACCCACAATTTGCAAGCTAAATTTATATCCTTTTTTTCAAAAATCTGTTATAATATAATCATTATTTTTTAACACTTTATGACTTTCATTCAATCAATCGTTTTGGGAATAGTACAAGGTCTAACCGAATTCTTGCCAGTGTCTTCTTCTGCTCATTTAGTCTTTTTACCACGTTTTTTCGCTTGGGGTGAACATGATATCGCTTTTGATATTATGCTTCATTTTGGTACCTTATTTGCGGTCGTGTTTTATTTTCGAAAAAAATTGTGGCAGCTTATTCTGGCTTTTTTCAATTACAAACCAGATATCACGCCGGAAGTAAAATCTGACAAGCGTCTTGCTTGGTTGATTGTCTTTAGTATTATCCCTGCTGGAATTGTGGGTTTTTTCTTTTCTGATCTTATTGAAAATACTTTTCGTTCGTCCACTTTCATGGCGTTCAATCTTATTTTCTGGGGTTTGATTTTATATTTGGCAGATAGATTCAGTAAAAAACAAAAAAATCAAAAAACTTTGGGAAATATCTCTTGGAAAAACAATTTTTTTATCGCTTGCGCTCAAGCTTTGGCTCTAATTCCTGGTACTTCTAGATCCGGTATTACTATGACAGCTGGACTTTTTTCCAAATTAGACAAAAGTAGTGCTGCGGAATATTCATTTTTGATGAGTGTTCCTATTATTTTTATTGCTGGTGCTGATAGTTTAGTTAAGCTTGTTAAAAATGGTTTAGGAGATTTGAATATTATTATTTTGTTGACTGGATTTTTGTTTTCGATGATCAGTGGTTTCTTGGCGATATCTTTATTTTTGAAAATTATTAGAAAATGGGATTTTACACCATTTGTGGTTTATCGTATTTTGATTGGGTTGTTGATTCTTTTTCTTTTGTAAGCTTTGTTTCATATTTGTAGAAGCAGAATCCACCCAAGGCGGACTTTGTAAGCAAGGTAAGCAGAATAAGTAATTTTATTATCTCAACTGTATCTCAATTTTATCTCTATATTATATTTACCTTATCTCAAAATCTTTTTTAATTAGACAAATTCTTAATTCAAATTATGACAAAGAAAACAAAAACACTAGTAACTGTCCTCGGTGCGGGCAATATGGGTACAGCCATCGCTCAAGTACTTGCTGACAATGGTAATATCGTCAATATTTGGAATTGGGAAGGGGACATAGAACCTTTAGAGCAAATAGAAAAACATCATGAAAATAAAAAATACTTGAAAGGTGTAAAATTGTCAGAAAAAATTATTCCAAAATATAAAATAGATGAAGCTTTGGAAAATTCAGAAATTGTTTTTTTGGCAATACCAAGTAATGTTTTAGAACATACTATTGCGTTTGCTTCTAGAAACATCAAAAACAGAACAATAGTTGTTGATTTATCAAAAGGTATTGATGCAAAAAGTTTGCAAATCACTTCTTTTGTAATTGCCAAACATTTACGTACTGGTTTGAAGAAAAATGTTGTGACTGTTTCTGGTCCAGCTATTGCTAGTCAAATGGTGGACAAAAAATTTACAGCCATGAATATTGCTTCCAAAAATAGTAGAGCTATAAAAAAAGTGAGAGAGATAATGGAAAATGATTATATCAAATTAGTTCCTACTAAAGATGTAATTGGGGTAGATGTTGGAGGATCATTCAAAAATGTTTATAGTATCGCTATTGGTATGTGTGAAGGTCTTGGTTACGGTCTCAATACCAAAGCAGCTCTGCTTACTTATGCTATTCGCGAAATAGCGGATATTACCAAAGCTATGGGTGGAAAAAGGCATACAGCTTATGGTTTGGCTGGTTTGGGAGATTTGATAGGTACGTCTCTTTGTGAAGATAGTCGTAATCATCGTTTTGGTAAATATTTGGGTCAAGGTATGACAGCTGACAAAGCTAAAGAAAAAGTGAATCAAACTGTTGAAGGTATAGAAGCAGCAAATTGTCTAGTACGTTTGTCTGAAAAATTTAATTTGGATACTCCTTTTGCTTATACTATTTATCATTGTATTACAAGTAAACATGATCCTAGGAGAGCTTTTGAAAATTTATTAAAAAATTTGTAGTAGTTTCGAACATTTGACATTTTGGACGTTTGTGATATGATAAGTATGATAATTCATACTTACTATTTTTATGAAAAAAAATAATAAAAAAGAAGATATTTTTGGTTGTATCTACGGGACTACCTCTTTAGGAGAACGTGGACAGATTGTTGTACCAAAAAAATTACGTGAAAAAATGAAAATGAAAAAAGGTGATAACTTTGTAGTCGTAGAAAAACATGGTATGGTAGCTTTGATGCCAACAGAAATGATGAGTGATTTTATTACCGAAGTAACCAAACATTTAAAAGAAATAAAAAATAAATAATATTTTAAAAAATTATTTTATGTCAGAAGAAAAAAATATGAAAAAATGGTACAAAAGAAAATGGTTTTATTTTCTTATTATTGCCTTTTTGTTGATTGCATTTGTAGTTTATTCCAAATCACAAAGTGCCAACAAATTACCAGTTTTTGAAACGGTCAAAGTAGAAAAAGGTACTTTGTCACAAACAGTAGATGCTACTGGCAATGTATCTTCAGCTAATGAACTTGATTTACGTTTTGAAATGACTGGCAAATTGTCTAAGATTTATAAAAAAGTCAATGATGTGGTCAAGGCTGGTGGTGTCATTGCTGAGTTGGATTTGGGTGAACAAAATGCTCGTGTTTCTCAAGCCAGTGCTAGCGCCCAAAGAGCAAAAGCTAATTTGGACAAAGTTTTGACTGGTGAAACTAATGATTATATTACCGGTATAAAAGCTAGATATGATCAAGCCAAAGCTACTTTGGACCAAATTACAGCTAATTCTGCTGATGCTGTGGCTAATGCTGAAGCAGTACTCAAAACAGCTGAAAATAATTTGAAATTGTCAGAAGGTGGTGAAAATAGTCAAATTGTAGAAACTGCTTACAAAAATTTAGTAGCTACTATTCAATCTGTACAAAATTCTGTATCTATTGCTGTTACTGAATCAGATAATATTTTGGGTATTGATAATGTTTTAGCCAATGATGATTTTGAAGATGTTTTGTCTGCTTTAGATAGTAGTAAATTGAATAATGCTCAAAACAAATATAGTTTGGCCAAAGCTGCTAAAACAGATTTGGATTTGCTTGCTTCTAGTATTGGCTTGAGTTCTACTCATAGTGATATTGAAAAAGCGGGTGGTCTAGCTGAAAAAGCCTTGATAGCTAACAAAGATTTGTTATTTGCAATGTCTAGTATGTTGGATGCTACAGTACCTATTGGTGATTTGACTCAAACTTCTTTGAGTACCAAAAAATCTACGATAAGTAGTACTAGAGTAGATATTAATGTTAAATATACAACTCTTATCAATCAAATACAGGCTGTAAGTGATGCCAAAAGTAGTTATAGCACTTATAGTATAGCTTACAACAAAGCTCAAGAAAATTATAAAAATGCTAAATTGAGAGCTGATGCTGATATTGCTTCAGCGCAAGCTTCTTTGGCTCAAGCTGACTCACAATACAATGAAGCCAAAAATCCTGCTCGTGATGAAGATATTTCATCTGCTAGAGCACAATACAATGAAGCTTTGGCTAGTTTGTCACAAGCTGTAGCAGCTCGTAATAAAGGTAGAATAATTGCTCCACTTGATGGTACTATTGGTAAAATTGATGCCAAAGTTGGAGAATTTGTTAGTGCCAATAATCCTGTTGTCAAATTGGTAAATCCTAATTTTTTTGAAATAAAAGTAGATATACCAGAAACAGATATTATCAAAATTACAGTAGGTGATGAAGCTGATATTACTCTTGATGCTTATGGTGATGACAAAAAATTTGTCGGAAAAGTAAGTCAAATAGAAATAGGTGAGACAGTGATTCAAGATGTAGTATATTATAAAGTTACTGTTTCTATGGAAGACAATGCTGAAGATGAATTCAATATTTTAAATGGTATGACATCTAATGTCTTGTTTTATACTGAAAGTAAAGAAAATGCTTTGTTTATACCACAACGTACTATCAAGACTGGAGAAAATGGTAAAAAGTATGTACGTTTAGTAAAAAATGGTCAAGCTGAGGATGTTTATATAGAAACAGGTTTGCGTGGTGACAATGGTCTTGTAGAAGTATTGTCAGGATTGAATGAAGGTGATGAAGTAGTAACTCGTGAAAATATTTAAGTTTTATAACAGTTTATGGACGTAAAGAAAATCTTTGCGACAATTCACAAAATTTCTAAACAACAAAAAATAGAAGTGTATGCTGTTGGTGGTTACGTACGTGATATTTTGCTTGATGTACAAAAGAAAAAAGATATTGATTTTGTTGTAGTGGGAAGTGGTCTTGAATTTGCAAAAAAATTTGCAGAAAATTGGGATGAAGAAGGAACTCTTATTGAATTTCCTGATTTTGATACTGCTAGATTTGTCTTTACTAGAACTATGGATTTGAAGGTAGAAGAACCAGACAAATTTTTTGATGAAAATCAAATCAAAAAAGAAAAATTATTTGAAATAGAATTTGCTGGGGCTAGAACAGAAAAATATGAAGAAAATTCACGTAAACCAAAAGTAGTTGCTACAGATTTGCATACTGATTTGGAGCGTCGTGATTTCACGGTTAATGCTATGGCGAGAAAAATAATAGCAACAGGTCTTTCCAAAAAAGTAGAAGATCCTTTTGCTGGACAAATAGATTTGCAAAACAATTTATTGCGTACTCCTCTTGACCCAGATATTACTTTTTCCGAAGATCCTTTGCGAATGCTTCGTGCAGCTAGATTTGCTTCACAACTTAATTTTGAAATTGATAAAAAAACTTATCAAGCCATAAAAACAAATAAAGAAAGATTGAAAATAATTTCAGCTGAAAGAATTCAAGAAGAAT
This sequence comes from Candidatus Magasanikiibacteriota bacterium, assembly GCA_041674805.1. Lineage (GTDB taxonomy): Bacteria > Patescibacteriota > Patescibacteriia > Magasanikbacterales > UBA922 > UBA1557. The sequence continues at coordinate 121,205 of JBAYVA010000001.1, forward strand.
TTTTTAAATTGCTATCTACACCAAAACCTTCTATTGGTCTTTGGATTTTGTATGAGACTGGTCTTTTGCAAGAATTTTTGCCAGAGGTTTGTGATTTGTGGGGAGTAGAAGAAGTTTATGGTCATACTCACAAAAATAATTTGGCACATACTTTTCAAGTAGTTGATAATTTGGCTGAACGTTCTGATAAAGTTTTATTACGTTATGCTGCTTTGATGCATGATATTGGCAAACCAGGTACCAAACAATTTGAAGCAAAACGTGGTTGGACTTTTGATATGCATGAACATTTGGGTAGAAAAATTGTGCGTGATATTAGTAAAAGACTTCGTATGAGTAAACAAGATAGTGAATATGTATCTAAGCTCGTGCGTTGGCATCAACAACCAATTGCTTTGATGGACAAAGGTATTACCGATAGTCCAGTACGTCGTTTGGTAGTAAATTTAGGTGATGAATTAGATGATTTGTTGATTCTTTGTCGTAGTGATATTACCACAGGTAATCCAAAAAAACTGGAAAAACGTCTAAAAAATTATGATATTTTGGAAAGTCGTATTGCTGAAGTATTGGAAAAAGACAAATTACGTGCTTTTCATTCACCTGTGCGCGGTGAAGAAATTATGGAATTATGTAATTTGAAACCAGGTCCAACTGTTGGTAGAATAAAAAAGGCACTTGAAGAAGCAATCCTTGATGGCAAAGTACAAAATGATTATGAAAAAGTAAAAGAATATTTTTTTAATATCAAAGATGAATATATGCAGAGTGTACAGGAGTGGGAAAAAATATAATTTTGCAATTTTAAATTTCGAATTTTAAATTTATGTTGAGTCCAGAATCAAATAATTTACAAGAAAGGAACTTGGGATTACATGAACAATTTCGTCATCCCAAAAAAATAGAAACAGTAGATGGTCCTTTGATGATTCATGAAATTATACCTGAAAATGATAGAGAAATTCCTGTTTTTATTTCATCTGGATTTACTCAAGGTGCAGATACTATTGAACCTATTGCTGTTGGTTTGGCTGATAAAGGTGATAGAAGAGTAATATTTCCTGATTTGCCTCATGGTAATCCAAGTAGTGTAAGAGACAGAGAATTGTGGAATGAATCAGAATATCATCATGGAAAAGCTATGACTATTATTAAAACTTTGGAAGAGATAGATATTTCCAAAACAGATATAGTTGGGCATTCAGAAGGTTGCATAAGTATTATTTTTGCGGCAGCTCTTTATCCTGAAAAATTTAGAAATATTGTTTTGGTTAATCCAGCTGGTCTTATAGGTAAGGACAGTTTACTTGCCACAGCTAAACGTTTTTTAAAAAATTTAAGAGTATCTGCTGAACAAGTAAAACAAGATCAAGCTGTTGCTGAAGTTTCAAAACTTGGTAAACCAGAAAGAGATGGTAATTTTAAAAAAGATTTGAAAAAAACTTATAATTCGGCAAAATCTATAACAATGACAGAGCTAGAAGAAATTATGGCAATTGTTGTTTCAAAAGGAATAAAAATATCAATTATTCATACAGAAGATGATAATATTTTTCCTCTTGAACGTGTAAAAGCTATGAATGATAGATACGCCAAGAAAAATTCTTTTGACAAAGATTTTGATCCAGAAAAAGAAAAATTGGTTGATCATTTTTATACAGTGTCAGGTATTCATAATGATTTTTATCTTAAACCAGAAGTAAGTACAACTAATATAACTAAGGCTTTGGATACAATGGACAAAGAATAGATTATTAAATTTAAAATTCTTATTTATTTAAAAAAATTTATCTCAATTGTATCTCTATTTTATCTCAATTTATTTTATAATGTTGAAATACAAAAACTTTTTAATTTAAAAATGTACTATGTCTAAGCTTATCGAAGTCAAAGATCTAAAAAAACAATTTGAAAATGGGGATGTAATCACCAAAATTCTACATGGTGTGACTTTTGATATTGACAAAGGAGAATTTGTATCTATTATGGGTCCTTCTGGTTCTGGTAAATCTACTCTCATGCATATTTTGGGATTTCTTGATACTTTGACAGAAGGTAAATTTTTGTTTGAAGGACGTGATGTAAGTAAATTGAGTGATGATGAATTAGCTGATATGCGTAGCAAAAAAATTGGTTTTGTTTTTCAAGCTTTCAATCTGCTCAATCGTTCGACAACTTTGGAAAATGTGATGTTGCCACTTTTGTATACTGACATGCCAAAAAAAGAAAGAGTAGAAAGAGCAAAAGATTTGTTAAATCAAGTAGGGCTTGGTCATAGACTTGATTATTCTCCAAACAAATTGTCTGGTGGTGAAAAACAACGTGTAGCTATTGCGCGTGCTTTGGTCAATAATCCTGAAGTTATTTTTGCAGATGAACCAACTGGTAATCTTGATTCCAAATCTGGTTTACAAGTAATGAAAGTTTTGCAAGATTTGAATGAAAAAGGTCATAGTATAATTTTGGTTACTCATGAAAAATATACAGCCGAACATGCCAAGCGTATTATCATGTTGAAAGATGGTTTGATAGAATATGACAAACCTGTTGAGAAGAGACAAATAGCTAAAGATATGGGTGATTTGATTAAGTAATATTTTATATAATTAAATAATACGGATGTTCCGGATTATTACAAAAACTTTTTTATTATATCAGTATCATCCGTATTATCCGTAAATCAGAATTGTTATATGAATATTATAGAAAGTGTCACAAGTTCATGGAAGATTATTTCTCGTAGTAAAACACGCTCTTTTTTGACGATGCTTGGTATTGTGATTGGTGTCATGGCTGTAATTATTGTATTGTCTGTTGGTGCTGGAGCCCAAAGTTTGATTTTGAATCAAGTAAAAAGTTTGGGATCAAATTTGATTGGAGTGTTGCCTGGAAATTCAGAAAAAGATGGTCCGCCAGCTTCCGCTCTTGGTATTGTGGTGACTACATTGACCTATGAAGATGGTCAAGATATTTTGAAAAATGGTTGTGATTGTATAGAAAGTTTAGCCATGTATGCTACTGGTAATGATATTATTTCTTATGGTAATGAAAGTATTACCACCAATTATACCGGCACTACTGCTAGCTATGTAGATGTCGAAGAAACAGAAGTAGAATCTGGACATTTTTTTGATGCAGAAGAAGAAAAAACCTCGGCCCGTGTCGCAGTACTTGGTTATGAAGTAAAAGAAAATTTGTTTGGTACAGAAGATCCTTTGGGTAAAAGAATTCGTATTGATAAAACAAATTTTAATGTCATAGGTGTGATGAAAGAAAGGGGAGTAAGTGGTTTCCAAAATCAAGATAATCAATTATTTATACCTATCAGTACAGCTCAAAATTTGTTACTTGGTATTGATCATATCAATTATATACGTGCCAAAGTAGATACTCCTGAGAATGCTGTTTATGCAGTAGAAAGTATGGAACAAATTTTGCGTGATAGACATAATATTGGTGTAGATGAAGTCGATGATTTTTCGGTACGTGCTTTGTCCGAAGGTCTGGATGCTATCTCTAGTATTACTGATGCTTTAAAATTTTTTCTAGTAGCTATTTCAGCTTTGGCTTTAGTTGTGGGTGGTTTTGGTATTATGAATATTATGTTGGCTACTGTGCAAGAGAGAACACAAGAAATTGGTCTTAGAAAAGCGGTTGGAGCCAAATCTCGCGATATTACTTTTCAATTTTTGATTGAATCTGTTGTTATTACTTTTGTTGGTGGTAGTATTGGTATTATTTTAGGTGTGTTAATTTCTGTTTTAGTTGCTTTTGTTGCTCAAAATCTTGGTTATGCTTGGGATTTGGTGATTAGTCCTTTTTCTATAATTTTAGCCTGTGGTGTTTCTATTGGTATTGGTTTGGTTTTTGGTATTGTACCTGCCAACAAAGCTAGTAAGCTCAGTGCCATGGAAGCTTTAAGATATGAATAATTTTATTTTATGCTTTTTAGAGATGTTTTACAACTTTCATATTTAGCCCTTGCTCGTCAAAAAATGCGTACTGTTTTGACAGTTATAGCGCTTAGTATTGGTATTTCCGCTGTGATTATTATTGTTTCAGCGGGTAGAGGACTTGAATCTTTGGTTTTGGGTGAATTGGATATGTATAATGCTAATACTTTGAATATTGAAGTGCGTGTGCCAAGTAAAGGTGGTTCTGGTAGTGCGACAAGTATGGCACAAGGTGTCAATATTACTTCACTCAAAAATTCTGATATGGAAGAGATAGTGAAGCATCCAAATATTTCTATAGCTTACAACTATATTACCAATCAGCAGATGATAAAATATCGTGAAGAAAGTAAATCTTCAATAGTTTTTGGTTATGGTGCCAATGCTGCTTTGATAGATAATATAAAAATGTCAGAAGGTAGATTTTATGATGTAGAAGAAGAGGAATCTTTGGCTCAAGTAATAGTGCTTGGTTTCAAATTGAAAGACGAACTTTTTGGTACAGATGATGCTATTGGCAAAACTGTTTTTGTCAAAGGTAAATCGTTTAAAGTTGTGGGTGTGCAAGCCAAACGTGGTGCTAGTTTTGGTATAGATTTTGATAAAATTGTATATATTCCTACCAAAACTTTGCAAAAGAAATTTTTAGGTACAGATTATGTTATGGGTATCAATGCTCAAGTAATTGACATGGCTCAATTAGAGAGTACCAAAGAAGATGTTGAAATTATTTTGCGTGAAAGACATGATATTACTGATCCTGACAAAGATGATTTCAAAGTTACAACTATGGATGAAATACGCAGTACTTTGGAGACTGTGGTTGGAGGTATTACTTTGTTATTGATTGCTTTGGTTTGTATTTCTTTATTAGTTGGTGGAGTTGGTATTACCAATATTATGTATGTGACTGTGACAGAGCGTACTTTTGAAATAGGTCTTCGTAAATCTCTTGGTGCAAAATCAAAAGATATTTTGTGGCAATTTTTGACTGAAGCTATGATGCTTACTTTTGCAGGTGGAATTGTTGGTGTTATTTTTGGTATTATGATTTCTTATGTTATTTATTTAGGTGCTAATAGTTTTGGTTTAAAATGGGTTTTTGACGTACCTGTGTATTCTATCATTTTAGCTATTGGTTTTTCTACTTCAGTTGGTTTGTTTTTTGGTATATATCCAGCCAAAAAAGCCGCTGAGTTGAATCCTATTACGGCAATTAGGAAAGAGTAGGGAGATGAGGAATGAGGTACGAGGAATGTGGAATGGGGGACCACGAAAAAATTAGCATTGGAATAAATGATGAAATTAAAATAATTTTTTATATAATATGTCTTTACCAAAATCTTTATTAGATTTGAAATTGGTACAAGAAACAAGAAAATTTATAGTTATTATTTATAAAGTAACTGACAAGTTACCAGAACATGAAAAATATGGTTTGGTATCACAAATGCGCAGGGCTGTTGTCTCTATATTGGCAAATATAGTGGAAGGTTATGGTAGAGAAACAAAAAAGGATAAATTACATTTTTATATAATTGCGCGAGGATCATTTAGAGAAATAGAATGTTTCATTTTGGTTTTGAAAGACTTAGATTATATTTCAGACAAACAATATGAATATTTAGTAAAAGTTAAGGATGTCGTTGGTGGTTTACTAACTAATTTTATAAAATCAAAATCTTGAGACAATCCATGTTACATTTTATTACACTTTCCTCATTCCCCATTCCTCGTACCTCATTCCTCTATTACTTCTTGCTTTTTCTTCCAAAATTTGCTATTATATATACATAATTTATATCCAATATTTTTCTTATGTGGAGTTTTATTTGGAACGATTTGTTGTATCAACCTGTTTTTAACATTTTGATTTGGCTCTACAATAATGTAGCCAACCAAAATTTGGGTTGGGCTGTAGTTTATCTTACTATACTTTTGCGTGTTTTGTTGTTGCCTTTGACTATTATAGGTGAAAGAAATAAGATTAGAGATGAAATGTTGCAAGAACAAATCAAACAAATTGAAAAAGATTTTCGTAATGATGTTGTGGCTCAAAAAGAAGAAATTAGAAAATTGGTCAAAAAAAATAAAATTAGTCCTTGGGCAAAAGTTTCTTCCCTTGGTATTCAGTTGTTGATGTTGATTTTGTTGTATCAAGTGTTTTTGCAAGGTATTACTGGTGAAAAATTGCTTAGAACTTTGTATTACTGGGTAGATTTTCCAGGTAGTATAAATATTAATTTTTTAAGTTTTGATTTGTCTCATACTCATGATATATTTTGGCCTGGTATTATAGCTGTTATATTGTTGGTAGAAATTTATTTAGAATTCAAAAAGAACAAAGAAAAATTGAATCAATCAGATTTATTTTATTTCATTTTATTCCCGGCATTTTCATTTTATATATTATGGATATTGCCAATGGTAAAATCATTATTTATTTTAACCTCAATACTTTTTGGCTTGGCAGTAGGCCCTATTATAAGAGCGATGTTTAAACCAAAGAAAAAAGATAATAATTAATATTAATTTTATGGCTGGAGATTCACTAGACAAATTGATGTATTCATTTGTCATGGAGGACGTTTTAAAAGGTTTGTTTATAAAAGTACCTCCTGGACATGTAGCTTGTGTTTATGATCTTGGTAGAGGAGTATTGAAAAAAGTTTTGACACCAGGTCTTCATTTCAAAATTCCATTTTGGCAAAAAGCAAGATTATTTAATACTCAAACACTTGAGTATGCTATTTCTCGTGATTTTAATCAATTGAATTCTAGAGCCATGGGTGATGTGCCGATTGGAGCTGTGACTAAAAGTAACAAAAAAATTGCTATTGAAGGTACAGTGTTACTTCGTTTAGATATTCACCAAATTCCAAATATTTGGCAGACTATTGGTGAAGATTTTGTTGAAAAAATTATCCGTCCAACTATGCGTAGTCGTATGCGTATGGTTATCAGTCGTTTTGATTCTGAAGAAATCATCGGAGCTAAGCGTGATGCTGTAGAGACTGAACTAAAAAATGAATTAGAAAGAATATTTTATTCTCGTGGTATCTATGTAGAAAATGTTTTGCTAAGTGAAATTTCTAGTATTGCTGAGATTAGAAATGCTGGTAAGACTGTTGCAGAAGGAGAATAAACTTCATTAAAACACTAGAACATAAAAACATTAAAACAACCTCAAAAAATGAGGTTGTTTTTTTATTTTGTTGGATAACACAAATAAATTATGTGTATTTTACCAACCCCCGCCGATTTGTCGGACGGTTAGGCATCCGTAAATCCGTATTATCCGTATGTTGATAAGTTATCACTTGACACCATAGAGTGATAATAGTATAATATCACTGTAGATATAAGAGTGCTAATATTATAATCTATGTTAGATGAAAGAAAAGCCAAAATTTTGGCTCTAATAATCGAAAAATATACGAAATCAGCTGAACCTATTGGATCCAGTTTTTTGGTTGATGAATGTGATTTGGAACTTAGTGGTGCCACTCTTAGAAATGAAATGCGTGACTTGGAAGAATTGGGTTATTTGACTCATCCTCATACTTCATCTGGTCGTATTCCGACTGAAATTGGTTACAAATACTATGTGGAAAATATCATGAAGGTAAAGACTATTGCCAAAAAAGTTGCCGAAGATTTCGATAGTGTGTCAGCTGAAAAAATAAATGATGAACTAAAAACTATTGCCAAAAATATTTCTGAAAAAACTGGCAACTCTGTGATTATTGCTTTTGGTCCTGGTTCACTTTATTACACTGGTATCAAAAATCTTTTTTCACAGCCTGAGTTTCATGATTATGCTTACATGGTTAGTGTTTCAACAATTTTTGATCAATGTGAAGATATGATTGGTGAGATGTACAAAGCGATTGAAAGTGCTGAACCAAAAATTTTGATTGGTGCAGAAAATCCTTTTGGCAGTATGTGTGGACTAGTCGGAGCTAAACTAAAAAACAACATTTTGTTTATGGTTTTAGGTCCTGTCCGAATGGATTATTCTACCAATTATACTTTGTTGGATTATTTACTAAAAAAATTTAATTAAAAATATTTATGTCTGAGGAAAATATGCAAGTTATCCCAAGTGTTGGAATGTATATAGAAAACAAAAAAGGTGAATTATTACTTGTAAAATCACACAAATGGGATGATAAATATGCTGTACCAGGTGGAAAAATAAAATATGGTGAAACTGCGGTGCAAGCCGTTGAGCGAGAACTATATGAAGAAGTTGGACTGAAAGCAAAAAGTGTAGAGTTCGTAGATAATATAGACATGATAAAAGATCCAGAATTTATTTATAAACCAGAAGCACATTATGTTTCTCGAAGATTTCAAGTTATAGTTTCTAATACTGATGTTGTCTTAAACAATGAAGCTGAAAGTTTTGAATGGGTTGCGCCAGAAGAAATTTTGAAAAGAGATGATGTAGTAACTATTGTCAAAGATTATGTAAAACAACACATGCTTTCCAAAGAAAATAAGAAAACAAATAAAAAAGTATTAGAATTAGAAGAAAAAATAGAAGAATACAAATCAGGTTGGCAAAGAGCCCAAGCTGATTACAAAAATTTGCAAACTGAAATAGAAAATAAAAGAAGTGAATGGGTGAAGATGAGTGAGTTGCAAGTGTTGGAAGATTTTATTCCTGTGTATGACAATTTCAAAAAAGCTTTTTCACACCATCCAGAGCTTGATAGCGAAAATGAAAAAGACAAAAAAGTAAAAAATTGGGTAGACGGAATTGGTTATATCATGAAACAATTTAGTGATGTATTAAAAAGATTTGAAATAGAAGAAATAAAAACAGTAGGGGAGATGTTCAATCCAGAATTTCATGAAGCAGTCGGTGAAGAAGATTCAGAAGAAATAGAAGGTAAAATTTTGAGAGAAATAGATGTTGGTTATACTATGAAAGGAAAAGTGATAAAAGTCGCGAAAGTAATAATTTCCAAAAATTCCAATAACAAATAAACAAATTCCAAACAATACACAAATAACAATTTGGAATTTGTAATTTATTAATTTGTAATTTTAAAGCATATGTTACCAAGACTATGGGATCCATTCGATGATATGGATAATATGGTAAGAAATTTTCCTGCTCTTACCAACAACAATGATTTCAATCGTAAAGGCTTCGTGCCAGCCGTCGACGTCTATGAGACAAAAGACGCTGTCGTAGTCGAGACCTTACTTCCTGGTGTCAATCCAGAGCAAGTAGAAGTCAGTGTAGAAAAAGGAGTTTTGACTATTCAAGGTGAAAGTCAAAGAGAACATGAAATTGATGAAAAAAATTATTATCGCAAAGAAGTGCGTGGTGGATCATTTTTCCGCCAAGTATCTTTGCCAGTTTCGGTCAAAGAAAATGAAGTAAGTGCTGAATTTGAAGATGGCATACTCAAAATTACTTGTCCAAAAGCTGAGGAAAAGAAAATGAATAAGGTGGATGTGAAGGTGATTAAAAAACAATAATTCTATGATAAATAGATTTGATCCAATATGGGAAGGTCATCAAAAAGATACTAATACTATAAATAAGTATTTACTTATTACAAGTAGATTATATACTATTGCCATTGTTGTTACTTCATTCTTTGTTAGAATTTTTCTTACTAATTTCAAATCAAGTGAGATAATGTCTGGTATTTTATTAGTTTCTTTCATGATTACTTCTGCGCTCCTTGTATATAATTTTTCACTTTATAGAGAATTAGCAAGTGTTTTAGTTATTGAAAAGTTAAGAAAAATAATGTTTTTCATTTGGTTGATTATTTTTTTTCTTTTTAACATATTCCAAATTATTACTTTGTTTGTGAATTATGGATGGTGGATGGTAGTGTTAAATATCATATGGGGTATAGTTGGTGATTTATTAATAAATAAAGTTATAAAAAAGAATTAGTATTTATTAACTGGCAGTGGTGAACTGAACATTCTAAACTGCCAAGACTTTTTTCTACATAATAAATATCTTATAATAGTTTGATATGTGGTACGCGTTGTGTGATATGTGAATTAACTAATTAATTTAATAAATATGGAAAGACGAAATCCAGAGCATTCATTTTCTACAGGTGCAAAAAAAGTAGAAGAAAAAGAGAAAAAAAAGAGTTTACGAGAACGTCTCATTAATAAATGGACTTTGCTTTTTACGGCACTAACTGTATTTGCAGGTCATGAAATTTCTTCTGCCGAAAAAAACAAATATAATGATGATTTTGCTGAAAGATTACCTCAAGATCCTGAGTCTTTAGCAGAAATTGATAAAGCTCTTGATATTGTAGAAGAAGCTATACAAGAAAGAACACAAAGACAAAAAAATAAAGATGTTGAAGAAGAACAACTAGAAAAGCTTGCGCGTGGTATCCAACGTGAACATGGTTGGAAAGGAGACCAAGAAAAAGCTTTAGTTGATTTAACTGATATTCCTAAAAAGGAAGAATTACCATCGAATCAAATGTTCAAAGAAGATTATCAAGCCATTTTTGATGCTCTTCCTAATAAAAATTTTAATCTTGCACCTATAGAGCTTGGATATTTGAATTATCTTATTACCAACTCTCAGGATGATTTTGAAGCTGAACTAGATTTTGAGCATGAAGTTGTAAAACCAGAAGAAGATGACAAGGATACTTCTGAATATGTTGTAAGTAATTACAAATTAACTGTTGGATTAGAAGGAAAAACACAAGAATTTGTTGCAGGTACATTACAGGAGGTTGCAAAATTAGTTTCTTATACACATGATTTACATAGTTTATGGAAATTTTATGAAAGTGGTGTATTAACTGAAGAACAATATCAAAATGATAAAAAGGAATTACAAACTAAACATGGTTTTAATTAAATTTTATAAATAAAAAATAAACTAATTAAAATAATTTATATTTAAGAAAGATCCCTCGTCGTGCTTTCGCCGACTTCGGGATGAAGTAAAAAAATATGTCAAAAATATTAGGAATCGATCTAGGAACAACTAACTCATGTATGGCTATCATCGAAGGTGGTCAGCCAAAAGTGTTAGAAAACAAAGAAGGAAATCGTACTACTCCATCTGTCGTGGCTATTTCCAAAACAGGTGAACGTCTTGTTGGGCAATTGGCTAAGCGTCAAGCTGTAACCAATCCTGGCAATACTTTGAATTCAATCAAGCGTCTTATTGGTCGCAGATTTGAAGACAAAGAAGTAAAAGATATTATAGAACATTCACCATATACTATTATCAAAGATGGCGAAAAATTGAAAATAAAAATGGGGGACAAAGAATATACACCTCCAGAAATTTCAGCCATGATTTTGCAAAAATTAAAAGCTGATGCCGAAGAAAAATTGGGAGAAAAAATTACAGAAGCTGTTATTACAGTTCCTGCATATTTCGATGATTCACAAAGACAGGCTACTATTGCTGCTGGTGAAATCGCAGGATTGAAAGTTGCTCGTATTATCAATGAACCAACTGCCGCTGCTTTTGCTTATGGCTTCGACAAAAAAGGTGACCAAAAAATAATGGTTTACGATTTGGGTGGTGGTACTTTCGATGTTTCAGTTTTGGATATCTCTCATGATGGCGAACAATCTACAGTAGAAGTTTTATCAACCAATGGTGATACACATCTTGGTGGTGACGACTTTGACAAAAAAGTTATTGAATGGATTCTAGAAGAATTCAAAAAAACAGAAGGTATTGATTTGGCAAAAGATCCACTTTCACTGCAACGTGTCAAAGATGCTGCTGAAAAAGTAAAAATTGAACTTTCAAGTACTGTCGACGCTGAAATCAACGAACCATTTATTACTTCAGGTGCTGAAGGTCCAAAACATTTGAACTTGAAACTTAGTCGTGCTAAGTTGGAAGAGTTGGTAAATGATTTGGTAGAAAAAACTATGGGTCCAGTTAGAAAAGCTTTGGAAGATGCCAAAATGCAAAAAACTGAAATCAATGAAATCGTGCTAGTCGGTGGTATGACTCGTATGCCTCTTGTACAACAAAGTGTAGAAAAGTTTTTTGGTAAAAAACCAAACATTAGTGTCAATCCAGATGAAGTCGTCGCTGTTGGTGCTGCTATCCAAGCTGGACAATTGCAAGGTGACTTGGGCAAAGAAATTTTGCTTCTTGATGTCACTCCACTTTCATTAGGACTCGAAACTCTAGGTGGTGTATCTACCAAACTTATTGATAGAAATACAACTATTCCAACTAGTAAAACTCAAGTTTTCTCTACTGCTGCTGACAATCAGCCAAGTGTAGAAATTCATGTTTTGCAAGGTGAACGTCAAATGGCAGTTGATAACAAAGCTCTTGGTAGATTTATGCTTGATGGTATTCCACCAGCTCCACGTGGCGTGCCACAAATCGAAGTAAAATTTGATATTGATGCTAACGGTGTATTACAAGTATCTGCTAAAGACAAAGGAACTGGTAAAGAACAATCAATTCGTATCGAAGCTTCTTCTGGTTTATCTGATGAAGAAATAGAAAAAATGAAAAAAGATGCTGAAGCTCACGCTGACGAAGACAAGAAAAAACGTGAAATGATTGATATCAAAAATACAGCTGACACTATGATTTATACTACCGAAAAAATGATGAAAGATGTAGAAGAAAAGAAAATCGAAGTGACAGATGAAGAAAAACAAAAAGTAAATGATGCTTTGACAAAAATGAAAGAAGTCAAAGAAAAAGATGATATTGAAGAAATCAAAAAAGTTTCTGAAGAATTATCTACAGCTGCACAAGCTATTGGTATGAAGATGTATCAACAAGAACAAGCTCAACAGCAAGCAGGTAACAGTGAACAAAAAACAGGTGAACAACCAGCTGATGAAAAAAAGAATGAAGGTGAGTCTGTAGAGGGGGAAGTGGTTGATGGGGACAAATAGTAAGCAGAATAGGCAGAATAAGTAAATTAAGTAGACGAAATTGCCCTGTCCAAATTCGGACGGGGCAAATGGTTTGTTTAATTGAAGACATTGTAGTAAAATGTATATGTTTAGAAATTTTTAATTTTAATATTTTTATATGAACGGAATGGAATCGTCTTTTTTGAAAGTTATACCAGAGGGAAAATTGGATGATGTGACTTTTGATGATTTAAAAGGTGTTTTGATGAAAGGTTGTGAAGATTTTTTTGAAAAATATTTTGCAGAAAAATTTTTTGGTAATAATAAAAAAACATCATCTCAATATTTAGATATTATTTCTGAACAAATTCACAATAGTGAAGAAAGTGTTCCAGAAGATTTGGACAAAAATTTTTATTTAGAAATAAAAAAAGTAATGAAAAAAGTTTTTTCTATTTTTAATATAGAAAATTTGCAAGAATTAGATAAAAATTTATTAGCTATTGAATCACATATAAGTGAAACATTAAAAATTCAAGAATTTATTTTTACTTTGTTGTCGTATGTTGAAAAAGAATCAGAAGAAGTTAGAGAATTTGTGAGAGAACTGAGAGCTGAGATTGAAAGAGATGGTATTGGTGATATGGCAGGAATGTTAGAAGGTTTGGAGGACGTTTTTGGCTCTAAAGGTGAAAAAAAAGATGGAGAAGGTGAGGTAATAAAACTTTCAGAAAGAAGAAAACCAACTAATCCAGAAACAAATCCAAATGGTAATGGTAGAAAATAATTTATTTTTATAATAAAAATATGAACAACCCACAACCACAAAACGAAAACAAAGGAATACAAATAAAAGTAACTGATGAAGTCTTGGCTGGTAAATATTCCAACATGGCGCAAATCTCTCACAATAGAGAAGAATTTGTGCTTGATTTCATGACAATACTGCCACCTGCTGGCACTCTAAATTCTCGTATTATCATGAGTCCAGGACATTACAAAAGAATGATCAAAGCTATGCAAGAAAATTTGCGTAGATATGAAGAAAGTTTTGGTGAAGTAAAAGAATCAAGTGAGCCTGAGACTATTCATGGGTTTCCTGTTAAGTAAATTTTAATATGAAGTCTACAACAGTGTTGTGTGCTTTTTGTGGAAAAAATCTTTCAAAAGAAGATCCTATAATTGTATTAAAAAAAAGTAAAAGAAATAATTATTTAGCAAAATATAATTCTGTTTTAGAATTAAAAAAATATGTTTTCTTTCATAAAAATTGTTATTCTTCTAATTTAAAAGTAACAAAAAGAGTTAGTACAACAAATGCTATAGACTCTGTTTCTGATTTTTTATTATTATTTATTTTTTTGGTAAGTTTAACTAGCCAGGCTATTTTCATAGCAATTTTACCTATGCAAGATATGGTAATGAGAATTAGAGATTGGTTTACTTTAATATTATTTTTATTTTCAATAGGATTTATTTATTTTTTATTTTTTAGAGCTGTTTACATTTTATATCTTGTTTACAAATATGATTTATTTATCAAAACTAAATTTTTGTGGGTAATATTTTCAAGTTTTATATTAGGAATGGTTTTGTATTTTGCAACAGTCGTAATAAATATAAAATCTTTAGTATTAAATTCTGTTATAGGAAGTTTGGGGATTGCTTTTATTTGTTTAAGTATAGTTTGGGGTCATTTATCCTCATTTAAAATAAAAGAATAAATATAAAATATTATGTCAATTGATAGTAAAGATATTTTAGAAACTGAAGCCGTCGCCGATTTTCAGTTTAAAAGAATACTTGAAAAAGGAGTTGTGATTGCCACCTCATCAAAATATAGAGAGGCAATTTTTAGAGATATTGGTTTTAAAGATTCTATTGGTATTCCAGTTGAACAGGTTGATGAAATGGGTATAAAAAAAGAGTATGAAGAAAAAAATCCTGTAGCTAACGAAGAAGATCCTTATAGAACTAAGATGGTAGAATCTGTAGCAAGAGGAAAAGTTGCTGAGTTAATGTCACAACTTAAGGAACATCCAGATTACAAAGATAAAGTATTAGTAGGATTAGATACAATGCCTATTTATTTTGGTTTTGATTTTGATGAAAATGGTGGTATGTCTTACAGAGGTGACGCTATACCAAAACCTACACCACAAGAAAAATATAGTGAAAATTATGATCCAGAAAATGGTCATGTAGAATTAATGGCAGAAGAAATGATGGAAGATGAATTGACTTATTTAGTTGAGATGATAAGAAAAAAATTGGATGAAAAATATAAAGAAAAATTGAAATATAATGGAAATACCATACATCGTTCAGTTGGAATTCAAGTAACAACAGGGTTAGCTATACATGTGCCAGGTGATTCTGAAGAAATTAGAACATTTTCTATTAGTAGTTTTCTTGAATTTATTAAATTAAAAGAAATAGCTAAGATTGAAGGTAGCGAAAAACGTAATATTGAAATAAAAAAATTAGTAAAGGAAATTGTTTCTCAATATGATGATGAAAATTTAAAAAATAAAATAAGTGGTGGTATAAATTTTGGGGATGAAAGAATGAAAAAAATATTAGATGCAAAAGAAGTAAAATTGAATAATAGAGGAGATGTTGTGCATGATATGAATCTAGAAGTTGAATCAGGTATTTATCTTGGTGCACCTGAAAATGCTATAAAACAAGCTTTACAATATATTGCCAGACAAATGGTTACTAAATAAAATAAACTATGTCCAAAGACTATTACAAAATTCTTGGTGTTGATAAAAGCGCTAGCAAAGACGAAATCAAAAAATCTTTTCGTAAGCTAGCTCACGAACATCACCCGGATAAAAAAACTGGAAACGAAGAAAAATTCAAAGAAATAAATGAAGCTTTTCAAATCTTAGGTGATGACACCAAACGTGCACAATACGATCAATATGGTTCTGATTTTGAACAACAGGGCGGTTTTGGTGGTGGTATGAATTGGAACGACTTCATGAACTCTACTCGTGGTCAAGGTGGTGGTTTTGGTGGAGCAGGATTCAACGGGATTGATTTGGGTGATATCTTTGGTGACATCTTTGGTGGCGGTAGAAGTAGTAGAAGAGAAGCCAAAGGACAAGATATTCAAGTCACAGTGGAACTCACTTTTCGTGAAGCTATTTTTGGTGTAGAAAAAGAAGTAAGATTGACCAAGAATAATCCTTGTAAAACTTGTGAAGGCTCAGGAGCCGAGCCAGGAGCTGGTACAGAGACTTGTAGTGACTGTCGTGGTCAAGGACAAGTAAAACGTGTCCAACAGACCATTTTGGGGGCTATGCAGACTGTCGCGACTTGTCCCAAGTGTCAGGGTGCTGGCAAAATACCAAAACAAGCTTGTAAACATTGTAATGGACGTGGTATGGAGCGTAGTGAATCGAAATATAACGTCAAGATTCCCGCTGGTATTGCCGACGGTGAGATGATCAGACTAACTGGTAAAGGTGAATCTGGTGGCATTGGCGCTCATCCAGGCGACCTTTATATTCGTGTTCATGCGAAAAAAGAAAATGGTTTTGAAAGACAAGATTTTGATATTTTTACCGAAATTACTATTTCTTATCCGCAAGCAGTACTTGGCGACAAAGTAGAAATAGATACTCTAGAGGGTAAGAAAAAATTAGTCATTCCCGAAGGCACCACTTCTGGACAAAAATTCAAATTAAAAGCACTTGGTGTACCGAGATTGCAACGTAGTGGACGAGGGGATCAGTATGTGACAGTGATTATTGATGTGCCAAAAAAAGTTGATCGTAAGACAAAGAAACTTCTTGAAGATTTGAGGGAAATGTTATAGAAGGCTTGAAATGCCTGAAAAGCTAAAAAGGCTTAAAAGGCTATTTTGAAAAATAAAACTCCGTGATTAGCGGAGTTTTTTTAATTTTTCAATATCATCTTTGTAAATATGTGCAGAAGTAATATTGGCGATTATTTTCATTTTTTGCAGACCTAGTTTTTCTTTTATTGGTTCAAATAATTTTGTTATTTCAATATAATCTGCATAAGATTTTTTGCCAATATCTTGGCTTTTGAAAGTAGCTGTGATTATAAGTATTTCATCTCTTACAATATATTGTAACATCGCCAAACATGGCACGTGTGTTACATCTTCTTTTGGGATTAAAGTAGAAAAAATAGCATCCATAGAATTTTCTCTTTTTTCTAAATTAGCAAGAGAATTTTCTATTTGATTCAAACCATGATAATCAAAAAATCTTTGTCTATAAGTATAACCGAAGCCGACATTTTCGTCTGTTTCAAAATTTTTCTTCATGTATTCTAAAATATCTTTGTCGCCGTGCTTTTCAACTATTTCGTCATTAATATTTGGTTCATTGATTATAAGTTGTAAATTCAAAACTTCAAGCAACTCTGTCTCACGATAATTTATTTCTTTTCCATTTTTCAAAATATATTTTACTGCTTCAAGCCAGACCTCACCAATTGTATTTTTTTCTATGATCATAATTTATTTGTTACATGTTACGTGAATCAAGAACCTTATTCACTTCAGCATCTGCTTCTTTATTGCCAGCACGCAAAATATGTTTGATATTAACTTTTTTGAATTGTTGCATTTCATTCCAAGCTTTGATAAATAATTTTTGAATGGTTGGCTCTTTTACTTTCCAATGTCTATTTAGTTGTTCGCAAACAAGCTTGCTGTCTACTATACAATCTACTTCGTCGGCTCCTAGCTCTTTGGCTTTTTTGAGACCAGAAATAATAGCCATGTATTCGGCATAGTTATTAGTTTGCTTACCCAAATATTCACCATAATTGGCGACATTTTGTCCTTCTTCATTTTTGATTACAATGCCTGTGGCAGATGGTCCCGGGTTGCCTCGTGAGCCACCGTCGGTATATAGGTATAATTTCATAGTGTACTATAATCTCGAAGCGTAGCGAGAGATCTTTCTCAGCAAACGCTATTTTAATTAATTAATCGTTAATTGATTCTAAAAGACTTCAGAATCAATTAGCGTTTTTACTTTCCTAAAAATTTTTGTTTAAGAAACCTGCCTGCCGGTAGGCTGGGATCCCTCGTCGTATTCTCGACTCGGGATGATTTATGCAAATCAACTATCGTAAGTTGAAGCTCCCTATTCCCATTCCACTCATTCAAATCAATTTCAAACACTATATCTATTTTATCACCAATTCGCAAAATTTTACACCAATTGATTTCACCTTCTTTATCACAAAGACTCCAGCCAATGGTTTTGCGGATTTTGTTGTCTTGTTTGACTGTCAATTTCAAATGTTTGGCGTCTTTGCCGACTGTCGTCATGTCAAAGATTTCTACTTCGCGAGCCAGATATTTTGGTCGGTCGTTGTTCATACCAAAAGGTTTGAATTGTTCTAGCAAATCAAACAATTCCCAATCAACTTCTGTCAGTCTTAGTTCGGCATCTATTTTGATAGTTGAACGCATGTCTAGATCTTTGGTTTTTTCATTATACTTTTCTATCATGTGTGCTTTGAAATCTGCTAGTTGGTCTTTGTTTGCCAAAGTGAAACCACAGGCCATCGGATGTCCGCCATATTTGAGAAACAAATCAGCTTTTTCTTGGAAAGTCTCAATAATATTGAAGCCTTCAATACTTCGGCCTGAACCCATTATCTCTTTTTTATTTTCTGACATTACCAAAGTTGGTTTGTAATATTGTTGAACGATTCTGCCAGCAATAAGTCCGACTAAGCCACCTGGCCAATCTTTGCCCACGACAAAAAGTACGGGTTTGTCCTTTTGGTCTTTTTCGATTTGTTCAATTGCTTTTTTTAGTAATTCCTCGGTAATTTCTCTACGTTCTTTGTTGTTTTGATCCAGTTCAAAAGCAAGATCAATAGCGTCGGTAGCTCTATCAGTCATCATGAGATTGTAGGCAACGTTGGCATGTTTTATTCTGCCAGCAGCATTTATTCGAGGAGCAATTTGGAAACCAATAGTGTAGGCATCAAGATTTTTTTTCATACTGCCATCTTGTTCTATGATGCGAGCTTCCATCAAAAGTTTTTGCATGCCGATTCTTTTGGTTTTGTTCAAAACTAGTAATCCATATTTGGTTAGAGTTCTTGATTCACCAATCAGTGGTACCATGTCAGCCACGCTAGAAACAGCTACCATATCTAGTAACCATTTTTCGTGAGCTTCATGTTTTTCGCCGTTTGCTAGTAGTTCATGTTTTTCTTTGTGTTTGATAAGCAAGGCTTGCATCAGTTTGAAAGCCACACCGCCACCAGACAGATTTTTGTCAGGATAAGTTTCTGTAGAAATCTTAGGATGAATTATAGCAAAAGCTTTTGGTAGTTGCGGAGGAATAGTATGATGATCGGTAATAATCACATCTACTTTTTGCTCATTGGCAAAATCAACTTCTTTGGTATTACTAATGCCACAATCACAAGTGATGATAAGTTTGGCCCCTTCATTTTTGAGTTCAGTGATAGCTCGTGTATTCAAGCCGTAGCCATCAGTTTCACGATGGGGGAGAAAAGCGTCAACATTATCATAACCCATGGCTTTGATAGTAGAAACAAGAATAACGGAAGCCGAGACACCATCAGCATCGTAATCACCATAGACGATTATTTTTTCTTTTTTGTCTATCGCTTTCATGATTCTCTTGACTGTCTTTTTCATGTCATGAAACAAATAAGGATCATGAATATCTTGGCTGTAATCTGGATTCAAAAATTCGTCTATATCTTTTTGGGTACGCATGTTTCTGTGGTACAACAAAGAAGCTACGACTTTTGGTAGCTCAGGAAATTCTTCAAAAAAAGATTGAGGAGGGGATTCGAGTATTTTCCAGGTTTTTTGCATAGTTCACACGTCATCTTGAGCTGAGAATACAGCGAAAGATCTTTCCTGAATTAAAACTTATTTATTTAATTGATTTTCTTAGACGAAAATTTTCGTTTTCAATGTATACCTATTCATCCACTTTCATCTTAAGAAAGATCCCTCATTCAATTTCTTCGTACCTCAGAAATTTCATTTCGGGATGAATTACTAAAAAGTACTAAACATCGGCATGATAGTAAAAAATATCATACTGATAACAGCAATGATTGAGATTATTGTCCAAAGGACTTTCATTTTTTTTCCGTACATAGTAAAAGGCTTACAAAGCTTACGAGGCTGACAAGGCCTACAAGGCTTTTAATTTATTTGTTATTTAAATTTATTGCAATTTTTAAAGCATTACGTGCATCATCATGGCTTAATTTATTAATTGCGTCTTTAACAGGAAACCAATTACCATCTATGAATCCTTCAGAACTGTTTGGAACAATTGTTTGTTGTTTTTTTGTTAAGAAACAATGAACTCTGATTACCTTGAGAGCTTTTTCACCATCAAAATAAAATGAAAATTCTGTAACAAAGCCAAGGTGTTCATCATTTGAAATAATAACCTTAGTTTCTTCTTCGACTTCACGAATAGCAGTTTGAACTTCATTTTCACCTTTTTCAACATGACCTTTTGGTAATACCCATTCGTTTTCATTATTTTGAAGCAAAAGAACATCCATTTCATCATGTGAATGTTTTTTATAAAAAACTATGCCCATTGCTGATGTTTTTTTCTTCATATTAATTATTAAAATTCTTACATTCGTAAGTATTCGTAATTCGTATATAATTTACCTCTTCAGTACAGCAAGATACGCTTCCGTCGGAATCGTCACTTTTCCTTTACCCATACTCATCATTTTCTTTTTACCTTTCTTTTGCTTTTCTAACAATTTTCTTTTACGAGTGACATCTCCACCATATAGCTTAGCTGTAACATCTTTACGAAGAGCTGAGATTCTTTCGCCAGCAATTATTTTGCCACCGATAGTTGCTTGAATTTTGATAACGAATTGTTGTTTTGGCAAAGTGTCTTTGAGTGAATTGACTATTTTTTTACCGATTTTAAAAGCTTCATCATCCCAAACTAATGTTGATAATGCTTCGACTGGTTCGTCAGCAATAAGAATATCTAGTTTAACAACTTTTGTTTTGCGGTAATCTTTGAATTCATAGTTGAGAGATGCATAACCACTGGTCACGGTTTTTAGTTTGTCATAAAAATCAGTAATAAGAGAAGCTAGAGGCATTTCGTAGTGAAGCATAGCGCGCTGATCGCGACCAGTACTAAGATATTCAGTATTTGAATAAATTCCTTTGCGTTCAGCAACTAGACCCATGACGTTGCCGATGAAATCTTCAGGAGTGATAATATCGACATTCATCCAAGGTTCTTCGATATGTTCGATTTGTTGGACTTCTGGCAAATCTTGTGGACTTTTGACAATGATGTCATCTCCTTTTGTTTTGAAAACATGATAAGCTACACTTGGCACAGTCGCGATAATATTTATACCAAATTCGCGCCAGATACGTTCTTGAAAAATTTCTAAGTGAAGCATTCCCAAAAATCCACAACGGAAACCAAAGCCAAGTGCTTGAGAATGTTCTGGTTCGTAAAAAAGAGCTGAATCACTTAGTTTCAATTTATCCATGGCTTCACGCAAAGAATTGTAATCGTCACCTTCTTGAGGGAAGACACCTGCGAAGACCATTGGTTTGACTTCTTTGTAACCTGGCAGTTGCTCTGGAGCTGGATTTTTTTCGAGAGTAACAGTATCACCGACGCGGACATTGCCAAGTTCTTTGAGGCCTGTCACCACAAAACCAATTTGGCCATTTTCCAAAAGTTGGTCAGAATTCATGTTTGGAGAATAGTGTCCAAGATCAAGAATTTCGGCGTGTTTTTCAGTACCCATGAAAACTATTTTGTCACCTTTTTTTAGTTCACCTTCTTTGACACGGATTGACGCCACTACACCACGATAATCATCGTAAAAAGAATCAAAAATAAGAGCTCTCGTTTGAGTGATATTTTCTTGTGGTGGAGAAACACGTTTGATGACTTCTTGTAAAACATTTTCTACACCTTCACCAGTTTTGCCAGAACAAGCCAAAATTTCTTCTTTTTTGCAACCTAGTAAATGAATAATTTCTTCACTTACTTTTTCAACATCAGCATTTGGTAAATCAATTTTGTTGAGAACCGGAATAATTGTTAAGTTTTGTTCTATTGCTAAATATAAGTTTCCAATAGTTTGAGCTTGCACGCCTTGAGTCGCGTCAACTAGCAGAATTGCACCTTCGACAGCAGCGAGAGAGCGAGAAACTTCGTAAGTGAAGTCGACGTGGCCAGGAGTATCAATTAAGTTCAAGTTAAATTCTTTATATTTCATTCTGACTGGTTGTAATTTGATAGTAATACCACGTTCTTGTTCAATATCCATTTGGTCAAGAAGTTGAGCATGCATTTTGCGTTTATCAACTGTATTGGTGATTTCCAAAAAACGGTCAGCCAAAGTGGACTTACCGTGATCGATGTGAGCGATGATGCAGAAGTTGCGAGTGTTTTTTATTTCCATAGTTTGAAAATGCTCAAAAGGCCTTTAATGTTGTTGTTTATTTATATTTTTAATTTGGTAATTTTATTGCTCTATATTAGCAGTTTTTGGAGGGTTTGGCAATGTCTCGTTGGACAAACATTAAGTTTTGTCTGAAAGATTCAAAAAAACACGAAATTATCGTGTTTTTTAAGTATTTAAATTTTGAAAAAGTGTTAAAATGTTTAGGTGTTAGGTTCTAGGTATTAGGTTCTAGGTTTTTAGTGTGATCAAGTAATCAGGTGACTTAAGTGTTCAGGTGATAAGGTGTCAAAGTGATTGAGTGAATTACTGTGTAATATCCGTCTGCACATTACGCAACTTGAGCCAACGTTTTTTGAAACTTTCGGCAAAAAGGCTCATTTCTTTTAATTTTAATTGTTGGCAAATAAAGCCATAGACGAGCAATCCTATTATGGCTGAAATTGTGGTTTGAAGTAATATTCCCCAAAATTTTTCCATGTTTACAAAAATAGAAATTAATTCTTTCAAAAGTTGGGTAACCAAAGCCATCAAGATACCAGCAATAAATATTTTTATTATTGAAACAAATATTTTTCTTTCATTGATATTACCAAGTTTGTTGCGAAGTAGTAGCCACATCAAAAAAAATTGAAAAATCATACTAAAAGAATAAGCTGAAACTAGTCCCAAAATAGCATATTTGTGTGATAAATAAATAGCCATAATGATATTGATAATAGTTGCTATAATACCTGTAACAAGAGGAGTAATCGTATCTTTTAGTGCATAAAAAGAACGGGATAAAAGAGGTATTAGTGTTTGCGCAAAAAGTGAAATAGCAAAAATAGAAAGAGCATTGAAAGTAGCACGAGTATTGTCCCAGTTGAAAGCACCTGTACCCAAAACTAGACGAACTATTTGTGCTTTTAATAATAAGATAATAATAGTAATAGGAATAATCAAAAATAATATTTGTCGGATAGTTCTTTCTATTTGTTCTGACATTTTTTTGTAGTCATTATTGCTTGCCATTTGTGATAAAGTAGGAAAAATTGCAATAGCAAAAGACATACCAATAATACCAATAGGTACTGATTGTAAATTATCAGCAAAATTGAAAATAGCCAAACTACCTGATTGTAAAGTGGAAGCAATAATAGTAATTGCTAACAAATTTATTTGCATAGTTGCCATACCAAGAGTACGTGGTAACATTAGCAACATTATTTTTTTGAAATATTTATTTTTGAAATCAAAAACAAATTGATATTTGAAACCTTGTTCAAAAAAAGAAGGAACTTGAATAAGTAAATGAAACAAAGCACCAATGACTACACCATAAGCCAAACCTTGGTAACCAAAAATTGGTACCAAAAAAATAGCACCAATAATAATACCCAAATTATACATGATAGGGGACAAAGAATAGATAAAAAATGCTTTGAAAGATTGTAATACACCACTGACTATACTACTAATACCAAGTAAAATAGGACTGACAAACATAATTCTACTTAGTAATACAGTCAATTCAAATTTATCTTGTGAGAAACCTGGTACCAAAAATTGTAAAATTTGAGGAGTAAAAAAAATCAATAAAGTACAACTAATAATAAGAAAAAATCCTAAAATATTTAGAACTATATTTGTCACTTTCCAAGCTTCTTTTTCATCTTTTTCTAGTAACTCAATAAAAATTGGAATGAATCCAGCAGACAAAGCACCAACTATCAAAAGATTGAAAACTAAATCAGGAATTTTGAAAGCCGCATAATAAGCGTCCATGACATCACCTGCCCCAAAATAATGTGCAAATATACGATCACGAAATAAAGCAATTATTTTACTAACAAAATAAGACGCACCAATAACAATGGCTGCCCCTGTAATAGTATGGGATTTTATGTTAAGAATTTTTTTTAACATTTTTTTCAATTTTATTTTTTGGGTAGAAAATTTATTTGATTATAAATTTTTTAAAATAATTTGAGATAATTATTATTAGTCTTTGCTTTTATAATGTTTTTTTCTTTTTCATGATAAAAATCAAGAACAATATGAAAGTTGCAATAGCTATGAAAAGCCCCCAAACAAACCAAGGATTGTGAGCAAAAGGTAAGCCATCTATGTTCATACCATAAATACCAGACAATAGAGTAAGAGGCATTAAAGAAACAGAGATAACAGTAAGTAAGGTAATTATTTTGTTGGTTTTTTGATTGATAAGAGATTCTACTGTAATATGTAAACCATCCAAAGTTTCTTTGTAAGTATCAACAATTACCCAAAGTTTGTCCAAATAATCTTTGATATCATCAAAGTAAATACTTAATGATTCATCAAGAAATGGTTTGCGGATATTTGACAAAGTAGAAACAATGAATCTTTGTGGATCCAAAATTCTTTTGAAATTCAAAACATTTCTTCTATAAATAGCCAATTGTCTAATCACATCAATATCTTGTTTGTCAGAAAAAATATCATTTTCTATATTAGAAATTTGTTTGCCCACGGTATTTAGCATGAGTCTACTTTGGCTAAACAAAGATTCCAAAATTTTGTAAAGTAAATATCCTGAAGTTTTGTTTGTCCATTCATTGCGTACTTTTCTATTGTTCATTGAACGATAAAAAAAATCTTTTATTTCTTTATTTTTGCCATGTTGAATAGTAATTAGAAAATCAGGTCCAACAAAAATATCTATTTCATGGTGAGTGATTTTTTGGATGTCAGCTCTCCATTGTGGAAAATGTACAACCAAAAAAAGATAATCTTTGTAAGTATCTAATTTTGGATTTTGACTTTCACTTTTTATATCTTCAATATCCAAATGATGAAATTTAAAATTTTTTTTCAAAAATTCAATTGATTCTTCATTGACACTGCTGATGTTTGTCCAAGTTAAGCCTTTTTGTTTTATTTGTTTAACTGGCATCTTGTTTGCGAAGTTAAAATTAAAAAATTTTATTGATTTGGTAGGTTGACAGTAATAGACATATAATCTGTATCCGTAGTTTCTACTGTATCTACTGTATATACTACACCATCAATATCTTTTTCTTCTTCAAAAAAAGTAAATTGTTTGGTATTGCCATTGTTACTTTCCTCGTCTATTTGAAAGCCTTTTTTCTTGAGTTCTGTTTTGTAATATTCGATCAAAAAATCTTGTTTAGCATGAAGTTTTATCCATTCTATTTTATAAGCATCTCTTTCATCAGACAAAGGTTTTTGCATAAAAGAAATTAACTTTTCTATGTTGTTCATTTTTTCACCTTCAGGTTTATTATTAGGTATATATTTATTTTCTTTATCAAAATAAATCAAAAATGGAGACAAAACTAATTTTGGCAAAAAAGCAGCTCTTTCTATTTTTTTGCTCTTTTCTTTGCCAGAAGTATGTGTAATTTTTTCTACATTTGAGACGTCGTAGATTGGTATTTTGGTAGTAAAAGTTTCTGGCAAATCTTTCAATTCTTTGCTAGTTGGACCAAAGGCAAATTTGAGTAAAACAATAGAAATTATAAATAAAATAGTAAAACAACCACAGCCTGTGGCACAGGTGGATTTTAGGCAAGATCGTTGTTTAGTAAGTTCCTCAATAGGAGGTTCTTTGATTTTGATTTTGTCTATTTCTTGACGCATATTTGTTGTGAGCATTATAGCAAAAAAACTTTGATTTGTATAGTCAAGTATATTTTGGTACAATATTATAATAGTAAGGCCTAAAAGGCTTAAAATGCTTGAAAAGCTGAAAAAGCCTTTTAAGCCTTTTGGGCATTTTAAGCCTTTCAAGCTTTTTTTATGCATATAAAATTCTGCGGAGCCGACGAGGGCGTTACTGGTTCTTGTCATCTTTTGGATACTGGCAAAATGAAGATACTCATTGATTGTGGGATGTTTCAAGGTGGAGATTTCAATGAAGGAAGAAATCATGATGTGTTTCCTTTTGATCCAAAAGATATTGATGTTTTGTTGGTTACTCACGGTCATTTAGATCATATTGGACGTATTCCAAAATTAGTAAAAGAAGGTTTTGCTGGCAAAATTTACTCTACCAAAGCGACTCAAGAATTTATGCCTCTTATTTGGTATGATGCTTACAATATTATGTCTTATGACAATCGTAAATTTGGTTATCCTGTTTTGTTTAATGAAGTAGATATTGCTGAAGCTCAAGCTCTTTGTCATGGTCTAGATTATCATGAAGAATTGGATTTGGGTCATGATGTCAAAGCTGTTTGGAAAGATGCTGGACATATTTTTGGTTCAGCTTTTATTGAAATTACAGTTGATGGCAAAAAAATTGCTTTTTCTGGTGATTTGGGAAATGAACAAGTTCCAATTCTCAAAGATACAGAAAGTTTGAGTGACGATGTTACTTTGGTTGTCTGTGAATCTACTTATGGTAATCGTTTACATGAAGATATAGATACCAGAAAAAGTGTTATTTCTAATTTAATTTTGGAAGGTATCAAACGTGGTGGTACTATTATGATTCCAGCTTTTTCACTTGAACGTACTCAAGAACTTTTGTATGAATTGAATCAGTTGAGTGAATATGATAATACTTTGCCTCAGGTACCAATTTTCTTGGATAGTCCTTTGGCAATTGATGCTACCAAAGTTTACAAAAAATATGCTGAGTATTATGATAAAGCAGCTTTTGATTTGCATATGTCTGGAGATGATTTTTTACATTTTCCTCAATTACAAAATACTTATAGTAAACGTGAATCTCAAAAAATAAACAATACTCCTGGACCAAAAATTATTATTTCAGGTGCAGGTATGATGAATGGCGGCAGAATTTTGCATCATGCTTTACGTTATTTATCAGATTCTTTGTCTACTCTTATGATTGTTGGTTATCAAGCAAATGGTACTTTGGGTAGAAGGCTTTTGGAAGGTGAAAAACATGTAAAAGTTATGGGTACAGATGTTGATGTCAGATGTGAAATAAAAGCCATTGGTGCTTTGTCAGCTCATGGTGATCAAGCAAAATTGTTGAAGTGGCTTGGCACTGGCAAAAAAGTCAAAAAAGTTTTTTGTGTACATGGTGAAGGCGACGCTTTGACTACTTTTGCAGACAAAATAAAAACTGATTTGAAAAAAGAAGCTTATATTGCTAAGTATGATGAAGTGGTGGAAATAAAGGCTTGAAAGGCTTAAAAAGCTTAAAATGCTCGAAAGGCAATCTTTGTACTAAAAGATTGCCTTTTTTATTTGATTTTTATCTAAATTTAAGTTAATATTAGTTTATTAAAAGCCTTTTTGGTTTTTCTGGCCTTTTGAGCCTTTCAAGCTTTTTTATGAAATTCAAACTAAAATCAAAATATAAACCAGCCGGTTCACAACCTGAAGCTATCAAAGAGCTTGTTTTGGGTTTGGACAAAGATTACAAAAATCAGACGCTTCTTGGTGTGACAGGATCAGGTAAAACTTTTACTGTTGCTAACGTGATTGAAAAAGTGCAGATGCCGACACTTGTCATTGCTCACAACAAGACTTTGGCAGCTCAGCTCTGTAACGAATTTCGTGAATTCTTCCCCGACAATGCGGTAGAGTATTTTGTGTCATATTATGATTATTACCAACCAGAAGCCTACATGCCGGGCAGTGACACTTATATTGAAAAAGAAGCCCAGATAAATGAAGAAATAGATAGATTGCGTCACGCTTGTACTCAAGCGTTGATTACACGCAGTGATGTGATTGTTGTCGCCTCTGTTTCGGCTATTTACAATCTTGGTAATCCTCTTGATTATGAAAAAACAGTTTTGCATTTAGAAGTCGGACAAAATCTAGATAGACGAGGAATGCTTGAAAAACTTATTTCTATGCAGTTTGAAAGAAATGATACCGAACTCAAGCGCGGACAATTTCGTATGCGTGGACAAGTGTTTGAGATAATGCCAGTCAACGAAGAACTTATTTATCGTTTTGAGATTAGTGACAAAATTGATTTGATCGAAATCGTGGATCCTGTTACTCGCAATGTCAAAGTAAATAGCAATGATGCTTGGTTTTTTCCAGCCAAACATTATGTGATAAATGAAGAAGAACAAAATCAAGCTTTCCAAACTATTTCTAGTGAATTGGAAGACAGATTGAATACTTTCAAAAAACAAGGCAAAGCTCTAGAATACGAAAGATTGAAACGCAAAGTAAAATATGATTTGGAAATGATCAAAGAAGTTGGTTATTGTAATGGTATTGAAAATTATTCTCGTCATTTCGACGGACGTAAAGAAGGTGAGCCGGCTTTTACATTGATTGATTATTTCAAATACGCTGCCAAAGAAAAAGGTTTCCTCACAGTTATCGACGAGTCACATGTCACTTTGCCACAAATACGTGGTATGTATGCTGGTGACCGCGCTCGCAAAGAAAATTTGGTTGAACACGGTTTCCGATTGCCAAGTGCTTTAGACAATCGTCCACTGATGTTTGACGAGTTTAGTGATAGAATTCAAAAAACTATTTTTGTATCAGCTACACCTTCTGTTTTTGAGATTGAACAAAGTGGACAAGTCGTCGAGCAAATCGTCCGTCCGACTGGTCTTATTGATCCTGAAATTATAATCTGCCCAGTGACCGAAAAACCAGGCAAAAATAAATCACAAGTGGAAGATGTGATAGAGAGAATAAAAGCTAGAGTGAGTATTGGGGAGAGAGCTCTTATCACTACTTTGACCAAGCGCATGGCCGAAGATTTGTCTGATTATCTCAAAGAACAAAAAATAAAAGTAGAATATTTGCATAGTGATATCAAGACTATTGAGCGTATAGAAATTATTACCAAACTTCGCAAAGGTGAAATAGATGTTATCGTCGGTGTCAATCTGCTTCGTGAAGGCTTGGACATTCCAGAAGTTTCGCTCGTGGCCATTCTTGATGCTGACAAAGAAGGATTCCTCCGTAATGAAACTAGTCTTATCCAGACCATAGGTCGTGCTGCGCGTAATGTAAATGGACAAGTGATAATGTATGCCGACGAAATGACCAAGTCTATTGATAAGGCTGTTTCTGAGACCAAGAGACGTCGTGAGATTCAACTTGCTTACAATGAAAAGCATGGTATCACACCAAAGACTATCCAAAAAACTATTCGTAACATTTTGGAAGAATTTGGTTTGACTAGTAATAGTGTCAAAAATACCAAGACCAAAATTAATCGTCGTGATAGAAGTATTTTGAATCTTGATATTATGGGAGATGCTAGACCACTCAAAGAAATTATCAAAGAAAAAGAATTCAAGATGCGGGAAGCGGCGACTAAACTTGAGTTTGAGTTGGCTGCGATTTTGAGAGATGAAGTGAGGGAGTTGAAGGCGAGAGAAAAGACGGGGGAGAGTCGAAAGTCTGTCCCGCCCAAGGCTGGCAAGAAAGTTCGTAAAGTCAAAAGTTAAAAAGTAATATGTTTTTAGAAAAAACTTTTATAAATCCAAAAATTGAAATAAAGAATTCAGAAATTTCTAGCAAAGGTATGTTTGCAAAAGAAAAAATTTTTAAAGATGAAATTGTAATAAAATGGGGTGGTGAATTTTTTACAACAGAAGAAATAAAAAATAAAGATAAAAAATATTTTTTGATAATTCAAATTGATGAAGATTTGTGGAGTATAGAAAAAAGGGGAGAATATGAAGAAGATTATTTTATCAATCATTCTTGTGATTCCAATGTTTGGATGATAGATGGTAGGACTTTTGTAGCTAGAAGAAATATTGAAAAGGGAGAAGAAATTACAGTTGATTATTGTTTGTTTGAATCAGAAGATTATGTTGCTAAATGGGAATGTCATTGCGGTGTGTTCGATTGTCGAAAGAAAATAACTGGTAGAGATTGTTTATTACCAGAAATTCAACTTAGATACAAAGGACATTTTTCACCAATAGTACAAAAGCGTATAAAAACAGTTTAATATAAATTATTAATAATTAATATATGAAATGGGATAAAATATATGAAACTAAAGGAGTTGTACAAAACAAGCCTTTAAGTATTTGTAAGAAATTATATAATATATTGCCTAATAAAAAATTAAATATTTTAGATTTGGGTTGTGGTACTGGTAGGCATTCATTTTTATTAGCTAATAATATTAAATGGAATATTATATCTTTAGATAATTCACAAAAAGCATTAAATTATATTGAAGACAAAGCTAAGATTCATAACTTAAAAAATATTACAACAGTTAATGCTAATTTTGAGAAAATACCTTTTAAAGAAAATGAATTTGATGTAATTATATCTACTAAGGCAATACATCATGGTACTTTTAATACTATGAAAATAATTTCACGAGAAATTAATAGAGTACTGAAGCCTGGTGGTTTGTTGTTACTTGTTGTTCCATCTATAAAAGATTTTAGGTCTAATTTTGGTGATATTCTTGAGGATTATAATACTAGAGTAAATTGTCCTGCTTTAATTGATCCAGAGATTCCACATCATTTTTTTACAAAGGATGAATTACAAACCTTATTTAATTATAAATCTATTTATTTTAAAACAATAACACGTAGTTCTGTAAATGGATTTAAAAAAGTAACATATTTTGATTTGATATTCAAAAAATAATCATTTAATAATTTAGCAACTTGAGAATAAAAAAACCGAGCATCTAACTCGGTTTTGTTTTTATGTTTTTATGTTCTTGTGCTTTTATGAAAAAATTTATTTTTTCAAAGCATCTTTCAAACCTTTTCCAGCTTTGAATTTAGGAACAGTTACAGAAGGGATTTGAATTTTTTCAGTTGGGTTTTGTGGATTGACACCAACACGTCCAGCACGTACTTTGGCACTGAAAGCACCAAAACCTGAGATAGTGACTTCGCCACCATTTTTTAGAGTAGTTACTGTGATTTCTACAAAAGATGCTAACATGTTTTCAGCTTCTTTTTTTGATACGCCAACTTGTTCGGCAATCTTTTGAGCTAATTCTGCTTTGTTCATAATTAAATAAATTATTCCCTTGTATTAAGGGTGAATTACTTTATGTCACTATTCTATAATATTTTAGAAAAACTGTCAATAGAGCCAAAAGCTTCGCTAATTTAGAAATTTTGAATTTTGAATTTTAAAACAATTTTAAAATTTTAAATTTAGAAATTAGAAATTGTTTTAAAATTAAAAATTACTAAATTCAAAATTAAAAACAGCCCCATATTTCATGAGCTGTCTTTTGAGATTATATTTTTTTCAACTAAAACGTCTTACTTCGCGTATTCTACAACTCTCGATTCACGAATTACGTTTACTTTTATTTCACCAGGATATTGATGTTCGTTTTCAATTTTACGAGCAATATCTTTGGCTAGATTGTAAGCAGCATAATCATCCACTTGATCTGATTTTACAAAGACACGTACTTCACGACCAGCTTGGATAGCGTAGACTTTATCAATGCCATCAAAACTTGAAGCGGTTTTTTCCAATTCTTCAAGACGAAGAACATATTGTTCATAAGAATCACGACGAGCACCGACACGAGAACCTGATATTGCATCAGCAGCTTTGACAATTTGAGTGATAATTCTTTCTGGTTTATCATCATGGTGATGACCAGCTGCCAATTGGATTTCTTCGTGAAGACCAAATTTTTTCAAAATTGTTTCACCAATTTCTGGATGTCCACCTTGAGTTTCTTGGTCAACAGATTTACCAATATCATGGAAGAATCCTGCTTTACGAGCCATCACTGGATCTACGCCAAGTTCTTCAGCGATAAGAGCTGACAATTGAGCAACTTCAGTCGAGTGGTTGATGATGTTTTGTCCATAACTTGTACGATATTTTAGACGACCAACGATAGAAACAAGTTTTGGATCAATACCTGTGATACCAAGTTTGTATAGTACTTCTTCACCAGCTTTTTTGATATCTAATGCCAATTCTTTTTTGGCTTCTAAAATGAATTCTTCAATTCTTGCAGGTTGAATACGTCCATCTTTGATAAGTTTTTCCAAAGCCAATTGACAAACACGACGACGGATAGGGGAAAAACCAGAGATAAGGATCACGCCAGGTGTATCGTCGATGACGAGTTCACAACCTGTCATTTTTTCAATAGTTTTGATATTGCGTCCATCTTTTCCAATGATACGTCCTTTCATTTCATCACTAGGTATGACTACTGCAGTAGAAGTAGTTTCACTAGAATGATCAGAAGCACAACGTTGGATTGAGTTGATAATTATTTCACGAGCTTTGACATCATATTTATCACTATTGTCATGTTCTACTTTTAGGACTCTACTATAAAGTTCTTCAGAAGCATCTTTTTCTATTTTTTGGAAAAGTATTTCTTTGGCTTCTTCAACAGATAATTTGGCTACTTGTTCCAATTTTTCTGCTGTTTGAACTCTTAAATTTTCTATTTTTTCTTTTATTTTTTGAACTTCTTCTACTTTTTCTTGTAAATGACTTTTTTTATCTTCAAATTCCATTAATTTTTTGTCGAACATGTTTTCACGTTGTTCAAGACGCTTTTGTGTTTGACTGATTTCACCACGTCTATCATTTTCGTCCTTTTTGGCTTCGTCAATGATTTTGATAGCTTTTTCTTTGGCTTGAAGTAATACTTCTTGCTCTTTTTGTTTTGCTTCTGTAAGCATTTTTTCTGCTATAGCTTCAATAGAGTTTGCTTTAGCTTGGGCTGTTTGTTTACGAATGAAATAACCAAGACCAATACCGACGCCCACACCGGCAAGGATCCCGATTAATAGTAATACTTCTGACATACTTTTATATTAAAATTAGTTATTAATAAAATTATTTTTTAAATAAAAAAATCTCTCAACTACAGAGATTTGCCAGAATTTTGATATTTTTTGTTTTTAAATAGAAGAATTACTGAAATTTGTTTTCAGTATTTTATTATTCTATTTTAGAAGATTTGCCATGATGGCAATTTGGAGAATAATAGCTAGTTTTTGCATTTTTTTTGACATTTTCAAACATAAAATGTTTAACAACGATCTTTATTTTTTCTAAACTAAGTAAACTCTAATATCAATATTCTGGTCAATTCCTGTAGTTTTTACTACAGATATAGTAGCACAAAAGTATGTATTTGTCAATTTTGTCTTTTGCCTATTTTTTGCTTGAGTAGCTGTGGATAATTTTATCCTTTGTTAGATTATGTTTTGAAATAATCTAAATATTTGTATATATTTAAATTTCTTTTACTTTTTTGGCATCTTCAACTTTATAATCTCCAATTTGTGTTCTACGTAATTCAAAACAGTACGCGCCACAACCTAGTGCTTCACCAATATCTTGAGCGAGCTGACGGATATAGGTACCAGTAGAGCATTTTACTTCTATTTTCAATTTTGGATATTGATAGTCAATAAGCTTGATATCATAAATTTCAATATCATTGGCTTGTCTTTCAATTTCTATACCTTGTCTAGCTAATTCATAAAGTCTTTGTCCTTTGATTTTTTTGGCTGAGTGCATAGGTGGCATTTGTTGTTGTTTACCCAAAAATTTTTTTAAAACATCTTGAACTTGTTCTAAAGTAATGTCAGAAGTAAAATTTGTACTTTCAATTTCTCCTTCTGGATCTTGTGTATCTGAAATTTCACCAAATTGTAGTGTAGTTTCGTAAGTTTTGTCTAGATTTTTGAATTCGTCTAGTCTGACTGTGGCTTCTTTACCTACGCCAACAATAAGTAAGCCTGTAGCAAAAGGATCAAGTGTGCCTGCATGGCCAACTTTCAAATTTTTTATTCCTTTTTCTTTTTTGAGTTTACCACGAAGAAAGGCCACCACATCATTGCTGGTCCAAGTTGTTTCTTTGTCAATTAGTAAAAAATTTCCTTCCATATTTTCATTAAATCATAAAATCACTTGATTTTACATAATGTCACAAATTCGGTGATTAAAGCATTTTAAGTTTTTTAAGCTTTTGTGTTATAATAAATCAATATGATAGAAAAATCAAGACAAGTTATCTGTTGGGGTGCTTCTGAAAGAGGGGAAGAAGAAAAAGGAATAAATGATTTTTGGGATGCTAGACCCATTTTTGATCAAGATGAAGTTACTTGGAAAGACAAAGTAAAACTTTTGTTTTTTCCAAAAAAGTTGTTACTTTATAATTGGATTAGAAAAGCTTTGCAAGAAAAAAGAAAAGAAAATAAAAGAACTGGCAAATTTTCCAAATTAAAAATTTTGGATGTAGCTTGTGGTACAGGTGCCAATATTATTGAAATGAAAAAACTATGGTGTAAAGAAATAGAAGTATATGGAGTTGATAGAATTCATTTACAAGTAGATTTGGCAAATAGACGTATCAAAGAATATGGTGTTTGGGCTGATATTAGTTTTTATGAGGCTAATTCTTTGCCTTTCAACCATGATTTTTTTGATGTTGTTTTTAGTTCTGATATTTTAGTTAATATTGAAGACTTTTCAAGTTATTTGGAAGAGTTACAAAGAGTTTTGTCTTTTGGTGGTAGTTTGGTAATTTTTGCTGACTCAAAATTAGGTAAGCATGCTTATATAAAAAATTATTTGCATAAAAAAGGTTTGGATATATCCAATCACAAACCATTTCATTTGTCTTCTTATTCAAAAGAAGATTTGATAAAAACTTTAACAGTCAATGATTTTGAAATAAAAAAAATGTATACAACTTTTTTCTTGGATTTTTTGACATATCCTGAAGATTTTTATGAAAGTTTACAATCACAAAACAAGTTTTTCTTTTTACGTAATATTAACAAATTTTTGTGTTGGTTAAAAATAAAAACAAAACCAGTTTCTTCATTTTGTTCTGGATTATATAGTTTGATTGAAATGTTGACGATTGGTAGATTTTTGCAAGTGCAGGGGTATATTGTGTTAGCTAAGAAAAAGCACTATAATGAATGATGTTTCAATTACTATATAGTTTTTAATTTTAAATTTAGCAATTTTGAATTTTAAAACAATGAATAAATTTTTAAATTTAGAAATTTAAAATTGTTTCGAAATTTAAAATTCCTAAATTACTAAATTTTAAAATATGTCCTATAATTTATTAAACAAAACAGATTTCGAAAAATTCAAAAAAAATAATTCTAATAAATTCAAATATGATTTTGAAGGTGGGGCTTATTTGAATTTGCAAAATTTAGATTTGGAAAGTTTGCCTGGTATTGAAGTAGATAAATTAAATAAAATTGCCACACTCATGCGTGAGCTTATTTTTGCCACTGTTGAGGGAAGTCGCTCGGGTCATCCGGGTGGCTCTAGTTCCAAAGTCGAACAATTTCTAGGGCTTACTCTTGGCGGTGCTTTGGCTTTTGATCCACTTGAACCAAAAAATACTTGTCGCGATAGAGTAATTTGGTCAGCCGGACATTGTACACCAGGTCTTTATAGTGGTCTTGCTTTGTTTTATGAAAGTTTGAAAAAGAAAGGTGTAAAATTTGATGCCAAAAAGTTACATGCTGTTTTGGCCAGAGATTTGGCAAAATTTCGACGAGCTGGTGGACTTCCTGGTCATGCTGAAAGTTACACTCCTCTTTCAGATATTTCTACCGGTCCTTCTGGCCATGGTTTTTCGGCTGCTGGTGGATTAGCTATTACTCACAAATCAGCTGGCACGGGAAGTAAAGTTTGGGTTTTTATGGGTGACGCCGAGAGCGAAGAAGGTATGACTTACGAAGCTCGTAATCTTTTGCATACTGTTGGTGCTGACAATATGATTGTTTCTCTTGATTACAATAATTTTGGTATTGATGGTGATATAAGTGAAGTATTGTCGAATAAATATATCAACAACTGGTTAGGCTTAGGTTGGAATGTGATTGAAATAAATGGTCATAATATTTTGGAGTGTGTCTATGCTTATCGTCTTGCTGCACAAAAAGTTTTTGACAACAATAATCCAACTGTTGTTATTGCTCATACTATTAAAGGTGAACAATATGGTAGTTTGGAAAACACCAATAAATCTCATGGTGAAGAAGTAAGTCATGAAGAATATGTAAGAATTGAAAGAAATTTAGATATTAACAAAAATACAGTTTTTCCAGATGCCGAAGGTGATATTAAAGATGATTTATCAAGCATTGAATTGGATTTGGATATTGTCCTCTCAACTTACATTGTAAACAGACTAAAAGTCTCGGCCAAAAATATTCCAACTGAAAAAAAAGTTGTAGCACAAATGAAAAAAACTTTATCTAAAAGAAAGTTTCAAAGTGTTACTTCAATCAAACGTCCTCTTAAATTGCCAAAAGAACTTATTTTTGAAGCAGTGAATAAAGTGGCTACTCGCAAAGCTAGTCAAGCATTTTTTGAATACTTAATGAAAGAAAGTGCTTTTTTCTGGGCTGGAGCAGGGGATTTGTCAGAATCAGTCAAAACAGATAAGGCTGAAAATGTTTTTGGTGTTATAAATAAACAAAATCCTTACGGTCGTGGTATTCGTTATGGTATTGCTGAACAAAATATGGGAATGATGGGCACAGGTATGACACTTGATAGATTGCCAGGGAGTTTTGCTCCAGCTTCTGTAATTGGTACTTATGCAGCGTTTACTTCGATGATGTGCAATGGTATTCGTGTGGCAGTGATAAATAATCATTTATATCCTGCTCACAAAGGTTTTTTCATTGTACTTGCTAGTCACGACGGACCAGAAGTTGGTGAGGATGGACCTACACATCAAGGACTTTATTGGATGAGTATGTTTACAGCTTACCCTGGTATCAAAGTTTATAAGCCAACAGACGCTAACGAAACTATTGAAATGCTTTTTCATGCTATCAAAATTGGAGAACCAATTGTACTTTCAGTTTCTCGTCCGGATGTAGCAGTACTAAAACGTGGTAAAAATGCTTGTTGTGGTCAGACAGTGCCTTCAGCCAAAGAAGCTATCAACGGCGCTTATATTTTCAAAGAT
This sequence comes from Candidatus Magasanikiibacteriota bacterium, assembly GCA_041674805.1. Classification (GTDB taxonomy): domain Bacteria; phylum Patescibacteriota; class Patescibacteriia; order Magasanikbacterales; family UBA922; genus UBA1557. Next base: position 158,378 of record JBAYVA010000001.1, read on the forward strand.
TACAAAAATAATGGTAAACAAAAAATGTGTGTAGCTGTCTCGGGTGCAATTGTTTTGAATAATTTGTTACAAATTTTACCAGAATTAGAAAATGAAAATAAAGACGTTAAAATTGTAGTAGTAACTTCACCAGAACTTTTTGCAGAATTAAAAAAGAAAAATAAGAAAAAAGCTGAAAGTATTTTCAATTCAAGTGACAGAAAAGTTTGTGTTACTCTGCATGCGGGCTGGAAAGGATTTTTAAGAGACTTCATTGATAATGATTTTTATGATGAACGTTCAATTGGTCTTGAAACTTATTTGGAAAGTGGAAGTGTGGATGAAGTTTATGAAATGGCAAAATTGTCGAGTGAGGATATAAAAAAGAAATTGTTGGGTATTAGGTTTTAGGTATTAGGTGTTAGGAATATAATAAAAAGTCTTAAATTGATTATAATTTTAAAATTTTATTTTTGATTTAGGATTTAGGATCTCGTATTTTTTATTTTTCGCTAATTTATTGACTTTTCTTATTATTTCCTATATAATGTCAACAATTAAATAACAAAAGCATTTCTAGCCTTTCAGGCATTTTCAGCTTTTTAAGCATTTTTATCACATGAACGTCACTGAACTAGCCCGTCAACTTAGAATAAATACTGTAGAATTATTGGATGTTTTGCCTCAATACGGTTTTGATATTGGTCGCAAAGCTATCAAGATTGATGATGCCACTGCTGAACAAGTGATACGTCGTTGGAAATATATCAAACGTGAAATGGAACAAAAGAAAAAACAAGAATTGGAAGAAAAAAAATTAAAAGAAAAAGAATTACGTAAAGAATTGGGACAGCATGTAACTTTGCCAGAAAAATTGACAGTTAGAGAATTTGCAGAAAAGTTGAACATGTCTACCACTCAAATTATTACAGAACTCATGAAAAATGGTATTTTGGCAAATCAAAACCAAAATCTTGATTATGACACTATGTCTATCATGTCTGAAGATTTGGGTTTTACTGTACACAAACAAGATGGTAATCCAGATGAAGCAAGAAAAGAAGAAGAAAGAATTCAAAATCTTGAAGAAGCTTTGTCAAAAGCCAAAAACTTACAGCCACGTGCTCCAGTTATTGTTGTGATGGGTCATGTTGATCATGGTAAAACAAAATTGTTAGACACTATTCGTCATGCAAATATTATTGATACAGAAGCTGGTGGTATCACCCAACATATTGGTGCTTACCAAACTATCTGGAAAGATCCAAAAACAAAAAAAGAACGTGCTTTGACTTTTATTGATACTCCTGGTCATGAAGCTTTTTCTATGATGCGTAGTCGTGGTGCCAAAGTCGCTGATATTGCTATTTTGATTGTTGCTGCTGATGATGGGGTCAAGCCTCAGACAGAAGAAGCTATTAGTATTATCAAAGCTGCTAAATTGCCGTATGTAGTTGCAATCAATAAAATTGATAAAGAAAGTGCTGATGTTCAAAAAACAAAAACTGATTTGTCACAAAAAGGTGTTTTGGCTGAAGAATGGGGTGGAAATATCCCAATGGTAGAAATTTCTGCAAAACAAAATTTGAATATTGACAAATTATTGGATGTGTTAATTTTGGTTGCTGATATAAATGAAGACAAAATACAAGCTGACCCAGATTTGCAAGCTATTGGTACTGTAGTAGAATCAAATGTAGATAAGGGTATGGGGCCTGTCGCCACTGTACTAGTGCAATCAGGTACTTTGCATAGAGGTGACAAACTTGTGGTAAATAATGAAATTTATGGCAAAGTAAGAGCTATGAAAGATTATAAAGGAGATTTAGTAGACGAAGCTGGACCTTCTGTACCTATTCAAATCATTGGTTTCAAAATAGCACCTGAAGTAGGTGATGTCTTAGATATTACCAAAGAAAGTACTGCTACTGAAATAAATTTGAGAAAGAAAAAAGTAGAACAAACAGGTGCTGAAAGAAACTTGGATGTTGATAACAATGTTGATGAAGAAGACAAAAAGAAGAGTTTGAACATAGTTGTAAAAGCAGATGTACTTGGTTCTCTTGAAGCAATTATTTCTTCTTTTGAAAAGATTAGACATGACGAAGTAGGTGTCAAAATTATTGGAAAAGGTCTTGGCAACATTACTGAAGATGACGTAAAAAAAGCAGCTACTAGTGGTGCTACTGTCATTGGTTTCAATGTCAATGCGACTCCTTTGGCTAACAGTATGATGCGTGAAGAAAGAGTTGACTTTTTGAAATATGATATTATTTATGATTTGATAAATTGGGTAAAAGAAGAATTGGGTAAATTGCTTAGTGATGAAAAAATTATTACAGAATATGGTAAAATGAAAGTTATAGGCATTTTCCGCAAAGAAAAAGGTTCGATGATTGTTGGTGGCAAGATGGAATCTGGCAAAGTAGTCAAAAATGTTTTGGCTAGAGTAGTTCATGAAGGTTTGGTGATGGGTAATGGCAAAATTACAGAATGTCGTCTTGGACAATCTATTGCTAAAGAAGTTCATGAAGGTATGGAATGTGGTGTTAGATTTGAAGGTAAAATTAAAATTGAAGTTGATGATGTATTGGAATTTTATACTGAGGAGACAAAAGCACGTGAAATTCAATTTTTATAATTTGGATGAAAACATAAAAGCATAAAAACATTAAAACAATTTGAAAAAAGAAAAATCGAGGCTAGAACCTTGATTTTTTATTAGCATAATAAGCAAATTAAGCAGAACATGCAAAATAAGTGACTTTACAAACTTTTAACTATTTTTGTCCACACCTTGCCACATTTTTTGAAAAGTAGTATATTATTTACACTATTCAAAAAAGTTAATTTTTAAGAAGTAAATAATATGTCAGAAGTAATTTTAACAGATGCAAATTTTGAAGCAGAAGTACTAAAATCAGAAGTACCTGTTTTGGTAGATTTTTGGGCTCCTTGGTGTGGTCCTTGTCAAATGATGGGTCCCGTAGTATCTCAATTGTCAGATGAATTAGTTGGCAAAGCTAAAATTGCCAAAATGAATGTTGATGAAAACAATCTTACAGCTGGTAAATATCGTGTGATGAGTATCCCTACATTTTTGGTATTCAAAGGTGGTGAATTGGTAGATCAAATGATCGGTGGAGTACCAAAAGACAGATTAAAAGAAATGATTGAAAAACACGTATCATAAAAAAATTGAAACATAGAAAAAATAAGACAATCTTTCACAAGGTTGTTTTATTTTTGATAATGTATTAAACTTAAGATAAGTTATTTTTAAGTTTTTAAAATTATGTCTGAATTTAATAATTCACCAATGCCAAGTAATTTATCTGGTGAAAGTGATAATAGATCTGAAATAGAAAACAAAAAAGAAATAAAAGAAAAAATGGAAAGTCTTATTAATCATTTTTTTATGCAAAAAAATAAAAATGCTGCTGTTAGTGCTTTTGATAAGATTATGAAATATGCTAATATTAATAATATATCTTTATCAAATGAAGAATGGGATAAATTAAAAGCACATGTAAATAAATTTGTATAAAAATGCTCAAAAAGAGCATTTTTGTTGCTATTGATTTTTGTCTTAAATTTTGTTAATGTAGTATTGTAACTCAGAACTTTAGTCCTGATATATTTTCTTGAAAAAATAATAAAATTTTATGAACAAATACAATCCTCAAGATATAGAGAAAAAATGGCAAAAATATTGGGAAGATAATAAATCTTTTTGTGCTCAAGATTCTTCTGACAAGCCAAAATTTTATCCTTTGATAGAATTTCCTTATCCATCTGGAGCAGGTTTGCACGTCGGTCATCCTCGTCCTTACACTGGTATGGATATTGTTGCTCGCAAAAAGAGAATGGAAGGATTCAATGTCCTTTATCCAATTGGTTTCGATGCTTTTGGTTTGCCAACTGAAAATTATGCGATCAAGACTGGTCGTCCACCGGCTGATGTGACAGCTGAAAATATTGCTAATTTTACTAGACAGATAAAAAGTCTTGGCATTAGTTTTGATTGGTCTCGTGTGGTAGATACTACTGATCCAAAATATTACAAATGGACACAATGGATTTTTTTACAACTTTTCAAACACGGTCTTGCTTACAAGAAAAATATGCCAATCAATTGGTGTACTTCTTGCAAGATTGGTCTTGCTAATGAAGAAGTCGTCGATGGTAAATGTGAACGTTGTGGTGGAGAAGTAGAAAAAAGAGACAAATATCAATGGATGCTTGCTATTACCAAATACGCTGACAAACTTTTGTCTGGTCTTGAAGATGTAGATTATATTGAGCGTGCCAAAGTCCAACAACAAAATTGGATTGGGAAGAGTGAAGGTGCTAGCGTATTTTTCAATATCAAAGACTGTGAAGAAAAAATAGAAGTATTTACTACCAGACCGGACACTTTGTTTGGTGCGACTTATATGGTCTTGTCACCAGAACATAATTTGGTAGAAAAGTTGAAAGATAAAATTAGTAATTTTGCAGATGTAGAAGATTATATAAATAAAGCCAAATTAAAATCAGACTTAGAACGTACCGAATTACAAAAAGAAAAAACAGGTGTGGAGTTGCAAGGTATCAAAGCAATCAATCCTGTCAACAACGAAGAGATTCCTGTTTTTGTTGCTGATTATGTTTTGGCTACTTACGGTACTGGAGCTATTATGGCGGTACCTGCGCATGATGAAAGAGATTTTGAGTTTGCAAAGAAATATGATATAGCTATAAAAAAAGTTGTTTTGCCACCAGCTATTTATACATCATATAGAAATGCTGAAGATGTTGCTGCTGGAGCATCTAGTAGTATTAGAGTAGAATCTGAATGTTTTCCTGGTGAAGGAATTTCTGTTAACTCTGATTTCTTAAATGGATTGAAGACAGAAGAAGCCAAAGAAAAAATGATTACTTGGCTTGAAGAAAAAAATATTGGAAAAAAACAAATCAATTTCAAACTTCGTGATTGGGTTTTTTCACGTCAAAGATATTGGGGTGAACCTATTCCACTTGTTTATTGTGAAAAATGTGCGAGTGAAAATAAAGGTGGAAATGAACAAAATCCAGGTTGGTTTGCTATTGCCGAAAGTGAGTTGCCACTAGAATTGTCACAAGTTGAAAAATATGAACCGACAGACACAGGTGAATCTCCATTGTCACAAATTCCTGAATGGGTGAAGACGACTTGTCCAAATTGTGGCGGAGAAGCAAATAGAGAAACCGATACTATGCCAAATTGGGCAGGAAGCTCTTGGTATTTCTTGCGTTATATTGATCCAAACAATGATACAGAATTTGCTAGTCAAGAAAAATTGAAATATTGGATGTCAGTTGATTGGTACAATGGCGGTATGGAACATACTGTTTTACATTTGCTTTATTCTCGTTTTTGGAATGAATTTTTGTATGATATTGGATTAGTGCCAACGAGTGAACCTTACAAAAAGCGTACTTCACATGGTATGATTTTGGCCAAAGGTGGTGAAAAGATGAGTAAATCCAAAGGCAATGTCGTCAATCCTGATGATGTGGTAGCTGAATTTGGGGCTGATACACTTCGTACTTATATTATGTTTATGGGTCCATTTGATCAAGCGGTTGAATGGGATACCAATGGTCTTGTTGGTGTCAAAAGATTTCTTGATAGAGTTTGGAATTTGCAAGAAAAAATAGGGGATAATACAAGTGATGATGTCACTCGTCTGCTTCATGTTGTAATCAAGAAAGTTACTGATGATATAGATAACATGAGATTTAATACAGCTGTAGCCAAGCTTATGGAGCTTAGTAATGAAGTTTCAAAAGCACCTTTTATTACCAAAGAAGACTATTTGCAAATTATCAAATTACTTTCACCATTTGCACCACACATGGCTGAGGAACTTTGGGCGATGTATGGAAATAGTCAAAGTATCTCCACACAAAAATGGCCAGAGTATGATGAATCAAAAACGAAAGAAGATGTGATTACAATTGTCGTCCAAGTTAATGGCAAAGTACGTGATGAATTACAAGTTGGTGCAGAACTTTCTGAAGAAGATATCAAGTCTAAAGCGTTAGCACTTGAAAATGTACAAAAATGGTTGGAAGGCAAAGATCCTAAAAAAGTTATTTATGTGAAAGGGAGACTTGTGAGTATTGTCGCTTAAAAAATTATTTTATATAGCATAAAACATCCTAAAAAAGGATGTTTTTTTGCACAGTTTTTTTTACAAATCTTAAATTTTTTTTTAATGTCTTTTTGTCTCTTCTTTATAGGGGGTGGAAAATGTTGGACCTGAAAAGGTATACGACAATCCGCCTTCTGGGAGAAGGTGGATTTGCTCGTGTTCACCTCGTCGTGGACGAGGTGACAGGTGAGGAGTACGCTCTCAAAGAGCTTATTCCTCAAGAAGATGAAGTGAGTCATCTGCAAAATCTGGAAAAGTTACTCATGGAGTTTACTCTCCTGGTAGCTTTGCCACAACACTCGAACGTGGTTCGGGTGTTTGAAACCGATTTCAAAAATGGATATTTGATGGAGGCGTTTGGCGCTTCTCTCACTAAAAATATCCATTTGGTTGGAAAATTCCGTCATCTGATTCAGATTATGATGGGAATTTTTCAAGGTCTGAATCATTTTCACCAGAATGGGAAGCTTCATCTCGACGTGAAGCCTTCTAACGTCTTGATCTCCCGAGATCAATACGGAAACATTCAGGTGAAACTCACCGATCCTCTTGTCCTTGGGAAAGACAAGAGTCTGTTCTTTGGGACTTCAGAATATGCTGCGCCAGAGTTCATGGCGTATGTAGGTGGAGATAGTCCCAAGGCAGATATGTTCGCCGCTGGTATCATTTTTTACCAACTTTTGTTTGGTAGTTTCAGATCGGACCCTTGGGGAGTTCGTCATGATAGTGATGCCAGTAAATTCTATGATTTTAGGTTTAATCGTAAACCTAGATCTTTGAAAATAAAGTGGCCAGAAGAAATCCGCCAGCTGATTGCGGAACTTTTGTCCCACCGTCCAAAAAAACGGCCAGACGCCAGCTCGTGCATCGAGCGGCTGAAGCCTTTTTTGGAAGAAGAAGACAAGGAGTGAGCCCGAGAGTCTTGAAAGACAGACAATCTCGGGCACACACAAAAGCAATTCATAATTATGAATTGCTTTTGTTTTTACTAACTAATTTAAGTTTAAGTGATGTTGTTTTTTTGTAAGTATGGACTAATTTGTGATTTTTAGACTGTTAATTATATTTGTCCATTCTTCTATGATATTTGTTTCACTGTCCAAAGCGTGGTAACTAATAACGATATATTTGTCACCGACTTTTCTAGAAGAATATTTCATAGCACTATAAACATTGGAAGCTTTATATTGTTCTAGACTATTCCAGACACTAATAACAGCACGATAAGATTGTGCACCTGGAGCTGTTTCAATAAAGTTGACTACAGAATTTGTCCAAGCAGCTGTGTCTACTGCGGTCTTGTAAGTAGTTGGATATTTTATTGTGAAATTGTGAGTAGCATTGCTATAAGTTTGCCAACTTTGAGTGCCATCATCCAAATTAGCAACAGTGAAGCTATCCATAATTGTACTGATTTCACGCCATCTAGCATCAAGAGATTCTATTTTGATATATTGAGATTGTCCACCATAATAATAAACTTGTCCATTGGTACCAAAATATCTCATGTTTGGATGAGGATTTACTTCTGTTGGATAAACAGATATAGCAAACATGTCATCCCAATCTGATAATCCAATCCAAACAGTTTTTCCACCTAAATCGTTTTCAGTTGTTTTGGTAGTATAACCTGTCCAAGTAGCAGGAAGAGTTAGACTAAAATGAAATTCAGGATTAGTGTAAGTTATTGGATTTGTTACAGTATTAGTGTTGGTATTTTGAGTAGTTGTCTCAGTATTATTTTGGTTACTAGTTTCGTTTGAAGTATCATCAGCTTGTTCAGTGGTAGCTGTTGTATTGTCAGTTGGAGTAGTGTTAGCAGGTGTATTGATGTTTACATTACAACCAGCTCCGAGCAACACGACTGTTGCCAAAACACTTCCCAAAGATATGATTTTTTTCATAAATATTTATTATTATTTAAATGAATTAAGTACCTGCACTTTATCACAAAATAGTTGTAATATCAATAAGATTGTGTGATTAACTTTTTTGTATTTTTTATCACAATAATAAGCAATTTGATTACTTATTAATTTTGGATGCTTTATTTTTTTATCTTAATTTTTTTTATCATCATTTTCCTTTGGAATACCCCATTGCCAACGTGGTTTTTCTCCTTTTTTGTAAGCAAGGAACATTAGCAAAAAAATAGCAACGGCTATTTTGGCAAAGAACCAATCAAGATCGTTTGTAGTGGCAGTTGGACTCAATGTTGTACCTGTCCAGATAATAAAGCCTACAAAAATTAGAGTAACTAACCAACCTTGCCATTTGACAGGTGTCCAACCCCAACCATAGAGTTTACGTTTGAACCATAAGCCTTTTGGATTGTCTTTGATGTAGTCTGTGTATTCTTTGAGCATAAGTTGTTTGTATTAAGAATTATTATTTTTTAATTTTATAAGTTTATTTTATGATATAATTGTACTCCTTTGAAGATGATTGAGTCAAATTTATTGACAAATCAGCTAAAATATGAGATTATATGTCGGAATTACGAACCTTTTTTAGGCTCGTTATTTATTCTTAAATTATATATAATATGGCTGAAGAAGTAATTCTACGTTTTGACAATGTTTGTTTTGAATATGCAGAAAGAAAACCAGTCTTGGACGAGGTCAGTTTTTCTGTACGTAAAGGTGCAAAACTTACATTAATGGGCCAAAATGGTGCTGGCAAAAGTACACTTTTTAAACTTATCAAAGGTGAAAATAAACCAAACTCAGGTAATGTTTTTTTGACAAATGAAGCTAGTATTGGTACAGCTGAGCAGATGATTGCCAAGAGTGATTTGGCTTTGACTATTGAAGATTATTTTGGCAAAGCCTTTCATGAAGTTCCAGGTAATATCAAAAGTCAAATAAGTAAGGTAATGGACGCTGTTAATCTTACAGTACCAACTGATCGCAAAGTAGGAGATTTGTCTGGTGGACAGCAAGCACGTATTTTACTTGCTTTTGCTCTTATCCAAAATCCAGATATTTTGCTTTTGGACGAACCTACAAACAATTTGGATAAAGACGGAATTGATCATCTTATCCAATTTTTGGTGATGTATGACAAAACAGTGATAGTGATTTCTCATGACGCTGATTTCCTCAATTGTTTTACTGAAGGTGTTATTTATCTTGATGTCTTTACCAAAAAAGTTGAGACTTATGTTGGTGACTATTATTCAGTAGTTGATGAAATTCAAAATAGAATTGATAGAGAAATAAAGAAAAATGCTCAACTAAAAAAACAAATTCAAGATAATAAAGACAAAGTAAATTTCTTTTCCAACAAAGGTGGTAAAATGCGTAAATTGGCGAGTAAATTGCGTGAAGAAATAGACGAATTTGAAGAAAATAAAGTAGAAGTTCGTCGCGAAGATAAGACAATTAGAGAATTTGATATTCCTGCTCAAGGAATTATTGGTGATATAGTGACTATCAAATCTATCAAAGTTATCAAAAATCACGAGGCTATTATAAAAGAAGTTGATATTATTTTGCGTCAAAGAGATAGACTACTTATTGCTGGTCCAAATGGCGTTGGAAAAAGTACTTTACTTAGAACTTTGGTCAATGGTAGCAATGAAGGTGTCACTATTATGAAAAATACTCGTGTAGGTTATTATAGCCAAGATTTTGCTACGCTTGATTATGATCAAACAGTTTTTGATTCTTTGCAAAGTGTAGTACAAGAGGGGACTACTACTGAAAATATGCGTGCTGTAGCGGCTGGATTTTTACTTTCTGGTGAAACTATGGGGCTCAAAATTTCACATTTGTCAGAAGGACAAAAAGGTCTTTTATCTTTTGCTAGATTGGTTTTATTGCAACCTGGTTTACTTGTTTTGGACGAACCTACCAATCATATCAATTTCCGTCATATACCCGTTATAGCTGAGGCTATAAATAATTATAGTGGTGCTATTATTTTGATTAGTCATATGCCAGATTTTGTGGAAAAAATAAAATTTGACCAAGAATTGGATTTGGGAAGATATTAAACAAGGCTTAAAAGGCCAGAAAAGCTTGAAAGGCTCAAAAGGCCTTTTTTGTTATGTTTTGCTTGTAGTTAGCAATTATATAATAACAAAAAGTAACTGGAAGTAATTAACAAAACATCATCCAGTTACCTTTAGTTACTTCAAGTTATTATGAGTGCATGTCTAATATTCGTGGTTAATATTTGTTTAGTATTTGAAATAATATTCGTGTTTCTTGACAAAGTGTTGAAATTCTGCTATACTAAGGGACAAATTACATTTAAGTAATTGGAATATTTTATATGGGAAGTTTTAATCGTGACGGCGATAGATCCGGTGGTGGTTTTGGCCGTGGTAGTAGTTTTGGTGGTAATAAATCATTTGGGGCCAAAAGATTTGGAGATAGAGGTGGTGACAGAGGTAGTAGAGGTGGAGATTTCCAAAAAACCATGCACAGAGCTGTCTGTGATGAATGTGGTGATAATTGTGAAGTACCTTTTAAACCTTCAGGAGACAAACCGGTTTTGTGCAGTCATTGTTTTGGCAAAAGTGGTGGTCCAGCACCTAGATTTGGTGGTGACAGAGGAGAAAGACGTGAAAGACCAAGTTTTGAAGATAGACAAATGCATGATGCAATTTGTGATAAATGTGGTTCAGAATGTCAAGTACCTTTTAGACCTACACCTGGTAAAGAAATTTTTTGTAATAACTGTTTTGTAAGAAAAGACGATACAAGAGGAGGAAGTAGAGAAACAAAAGATTCTGGTGAACTTTTAGAAAAAATCAATCAATTGAATTATAAGGTTGATAAATTGATGAAACTTCTAGGTTATTCTGATGTAAAAGAAGAATCAAAAGAAAAAAAAGAAACAAAAGAAAAAACATCAAAAGAAACTAAAACAGAAGAAATAAAAGAAGAAAAACCAAAAAAAGAAATAAAAGAAAAAACTACAAAAACAAAAGTAGCTAAGAAAAAAGAAACAACAAAAAAGAAAAAATAATTGTTTTCTAAATTTTTAAAACGTACTTGTCTAGGTACGTTTTTTTTATCTTGACATAATAATAAATAAATACTATACTAAATAAGTAGTGTATTAAATTTGTTTTGTTTATTGATGTAATGCAAAAATCTATTATTTATTCTTAACCACAAATCATATGAGTTTATTTTCCGTAGATGAAACTGATGAAGAAAAGAAAGAAAAAGAAGAAGAAAAAGCAAAAAAAGATAAAAAATCTCTTTTTGATATAGGTGTAAAAGCCGGTAAAGAAGAGGCTCTAGAAGATGCTGAAGCAAAGAAAAATAAAAGTAGTTGGTAAAACAAAAAAGACTCACTGGAAAATAGTGAGTCTTTTTTTATTATAATTTTTTTATTTCACTTGCTGTCAAAATTTCTAATTCTTGCAATCTTTGCAACAGGCTTTCCATATTGGTATAGAGAATTGGTTCAAAACCTATTTCTTTGGCATTTTCCAAAACTCTGGGAGTATCGTCTATAAAAATCATTTCGGAAATATTTACTTCAAGTTTTTCTGCTAGCATTAGGAATGCTGCTGGGTCTGCTTTCATTACACCTACTTCGGCAGAAAATAAAGTGATATCAAACAAATCATCAACGCCAAGTTGTCTGGCTTCTTGTGCACCAGTTGCAGTGTGATTACTAAACAAACCAACTTTGTAACCTTTATTTTTTAATAATTTTATTAGAGGAAGTATCTCTTCATTATATTTTCCTTTTGGAAAATTGTGAAGTAATTTCAAGAATTCATCTACTTTTGATTCTTTTCCTAAATCTGTAAATACTATAGTCCAAAATTCTTTTTCGTCTATATTGGTAGTATTTATAAGATGATTGTATTTGTAATAAGAATTACTAAATTCTTCATTGGAAATATTTAGAAGTTCTGAAATCATGGTGTGATATCTAGAAGTAAAAAAGACTACTCCTACCCAATCAAAACCAATTGCTTTTATCTTTATCATAAACATGTTGTTCTAGTGTGATCTACTTTTCCTCTATTTACTATTCCTATTGCTTGATCAAATTTTTCATATCTAAGTCTTATTTTTTCCAGTTCGTCATCAGAAATATTAGTTTCATTTTTAATTGTTTGTATTTTGGTATACATAGTTGATAGATCTGCTTTGGCAGGACTTCTTTTATTACGTTGTGGTGAGTTTTCTGGTCCTAATTCTTCAATTGCCATTAATTTTTGAATATTATGATTTTGTTCAAATTCATCAAACATCCTTTCTAGTTCAGCAATATCTTCTCTACATTCTCTTTTTGTTTCAGGTATTACAGGTCCTTTATCTTCATGAATTTCAGCAAGTTCTGCATATGCTGCATACATATCAGCTTCAGCAGCTTCCTTTTGTGAATTTATTTCTTCGGGTGTTGGCCCTGGTTTATCTATTCCCATATTGTATTTTGGTTAATAATAATTTAGTTAATATAATATATTTTTTAATCAGTTTGCTCTTCCCTTGTGCTATCTAAATAATCAACTAAAAAATCAGAAAAAATCTTTTCTAAATCTTCTTGATTTAATTCAATTATACTTTTATTTTCTTTTACTAAATATTTTTCTAAATATGGTTCTACATCAATTTCTTCAAATTCTTCGCCAGCTTGTTCTATAGTTTGTAATATAAAAGAGATTGCTTTTTTTTTAGCTTCAATTTCTAATTCTCGCATTTGTTCTGGTGGAGTCATAATTTTAATTTAAAATTTATTTATTTAAATCCATAAACTTCTTTACTCTTTCATCAATGAAAATGTACTTAGCAAGCAGGGGAGTCGTGAGAGACATACCTTCTAGTGTGCGACAGCGACTAAGGGCGACATAAGCTTGTCCGTGAGCAAAAGTACCTGAACCAAAATCTATATGTACTTTGTCAAAAGTTTTTCCTTGTGCTTTGTGAATAGTTACTGCCCAAGCAAGTTTTAGTGGCAGTTGGGTGAAACTACCAACAACTTCAGATTCTATTTTTTTGTTTTCTCTGCTGTAGATAAAACGGATAGCTTCTCTTGTCTGGGATGTAATATCTTCGTAAGTATTATCATCAAAAAGTACTCTTACACTATCTTTTTCTGTTTTTATTATTTTTACAATATCACCATTTACCCAACGACCAAGAGGATCATTGCTAAGTATCATGACTTGAGAACCTTCTTTCAAAATTAAGTTTAGTTCGGTAGGTAAATCTCTTTCTTTGAATTGTCCTTCAATTGTCCCATTGTACATTTTTGCTTTGGCTGGCAATTTGTCCATTTCTTTTTTGTTTATAGTATTAGCGACATAATTGGTTGGGACAATAGATAGCACAAATTCATCTTCAGGTTTTTTGTATTGTGGTATAAATCTGCTATTTATTAATTCTATATCTTGTTGGTCAAAACTGCAAGTTCTAATTTTGTCTAGAGCCTTGATAAATTTATTTTGTTTTTTGCTGTCTTGTCTATATATTTGTGTTAATTCTACTTTGAAAAAATTGCCATCTGAAAAACATTTGGCATCAAAGAAATAAGGACTTTCATAATGTAACTTGAAAAAAATTTCTTCATCATCTACGACGATAGGTGGCAATTGGTACAAGTCACCAATAGCAAATATTTGCACTCCGCCAAAAGGTTCATCTGGTCTGTTACCATTTAGACGCATAAATTTGTCTATGCAATCCAACAAGTCAGCACGAACCATAGAGATTTCATCGATGATAATAATATCTATTTTTTTATAAATATTATTGTTGTCATCATACATTTTTTTTATGCTGTCTAATGTAGTTTGTGGGTGAAAGCGAAAAAAAGAGTGAATAGTTTGTCCTTGGACATTGAGAGCTGCTACGCCAGTGTATGCCAAAGTTACCACATTTTTTTTGGTGGTAGCGCGAAAGTATTTGAGGAAGTGGGATTTACCAGTGCCAGCTCGGCCTGTCATAAAGATATTTCTATCGCTATTTTCCAGCAAGTCTATTATAGCTTTTTTTTCTTTGTTTAGATCAAAGTCTGTTGGTGCTGTGACACTCACTTTTTTTTGGCTTTCTCTTTTTTTGCCAATACCTTTTTTGATAAAAAAAGTCTTGAAAGGAGTCGCTTCTTTTGGTTTTGTTTGTTTTGTTGTTCTTTTGATATGTTTTGGTTTAGATTTTAGGTTGCTTTATTATATCATAAAACGTATCGGGAGGGGATACGTTTTGTGGAGTTATGAATTTTAATTGTTATTAATATTTTGTTTTTTAATATTTTCTAATTCATCATCATTTATTATAGTTGTACTATTATCAAATGTTAAAATGTGGTGATTTCTGTTATATTCATCTGATTTTCCATGTTCTATATCCAATATAATTAAATTATTATGTTTTTTACCAATAACATCTTTTTTATAATCTATTATTTCTTTCATTTTTTTGTATAATCTTGATTGTAATCCTTCTCCACCACTTCTACTGAAATCTCCTTCAATACCAAATAATTTTTTTGCTTCTGTTTTATTTATTAATGAAAATATTTTGTTAAAATATTCTTTTAAATATTGTATATTATTGTTATTAAGTTTTATCTCTTTTTCAAAATCATTAAATAATTTCAAAAAGGCTCCTACGCCAGTAGTTTTAAATAATATAGATTGCTCAAATATTGAGTAACTTCCATCTATTTTTGGTTTTGGATAATGTTCTGAAAATTTTTCTTTTATTATTTGGAAATAAATTGATAATATATTATATATTATTATAGGATCTGTTTTTTTATTTTTATATTCATCATATAATATTGAAAAAGCTTTTTCTGGTTTAAATAATTCTTTTATCTTTTCTACTAAAAAAGCCTGAGAAATAGTGCCTGAGCCAGTTCCTAACATTTTTATTAGACCAAAAAAAGGGTCACTTTTTGAATAATTAAGCTTTTTAACTATAGAGTGAGAAAGAGTATATTCATTATATTCTCCTTCTTGAGAACCAAATAAATCATAATATAAAGATTTATTTACGGCTTTTTGTTCAAAGTTTACTGTAGCAAATATTTTTGATTGTTCCCAAATATCATAACCGACAAGCATTGTAATTGGCAATTCAATATCTAATTCATCAAAAGTTAACTTGTTTTCTTCATAAAATTTTTTTATTCCTAACAATCTGTGTTGTCCGTCAATAATAAAAGCTTTGTATAGTTTTGTGTCAAATGTTAAATATTCTCCATCCCAAGTTATTTCACTTTCTGTGTTTTCATCCCTTTCATTAATGGATAATATTATAGCAGTTGGAAAAAGTACTATAGATTTTTTATCTTTTTTTATTATTCCTTCTTCATCTATTAAAGAATTTTTTATGTAGTTAGCTATTTTTTTTATTTTTTCTTGGTCACTTAGTCTTTGAAAAAATTTATTATCTGATCCATCATTTTCTATTTTCCTATATGTAAATTCAGAAATTTTGTCTAATTCAGAAAAAGACATCTTTCCTACAAAAGAAGATTTTATTAGATCTTTATTTAATTGTGATAATTTTAGTTTCATCATATTAAATATCTATTTCTTTTTGACTTGTTATTTCATTTTCATAGGAATCTTCCTCTTTTGTATTTTTTATAGTTGAGTTACTGGCTATTTCTTTTAGAACATTATCTATATCTGTATTTGTTTCTTTTCTTAACTCTTTAAATTGTTCCGATATATCAGTACGTATTTGTTCCTTTATATTTATCATTTCTTCTTTTACTTTTATTTCGGCTTCTTTTACTAAAAGTTCTTTTTGTTCCTTAAATGACGTATCTAATTCTTTCTTTTTTATTTCTAATTCTTCAGATAGTTCCTTTTTTTTATCTTTTAATCTTTTATCTTCCATTATTCCAAAAAATATTAAAATAGCTGAGATCAAAAAACCAAAACCAGTAATCCACCATTTTAATTGATTAATTGCTTTATCATAAGCTGCCTCTTTTTCATCGGCTACATTTTTTTTGAAATCTATAGAAGTTATCAAGTTTTCAATACTTTTGTATTCAATAGTTTTTGAATCTAATTTTTGGTTTTGAAATTCTTGATCTAATATTATTTTATTTATAATTTTTTGGTCTACTGAATTAAAAGCAAACACTTGTTTTATAAAAAGAGTAGAAAATCCTGATATTATGAATATTATTAATATCATTATTTTTTGATTAAATTTGATCACAGTGTTTATTTTTTTAGTTTAAAATACATATTTATAATACCTCTCTACTCTAATTATCGCAAATATACAAAAAAGTAGCTTGTTTTAGCAAAAAAATAGCTATTTTTAAAAAAACTTAAAATAAAATTAAAAGTTATTCACACCATAATAACAAAAACAGCTAAATTAGCTGTTTCTTCTTAGTTCGGGGATAGGGATTCGAACCCCAATAGTCAGGATCAAAACCTGAAGTCCTACCATTAGACGATCCCCGAATGTTTGAATTGTTACTTCACAGAAAACATAATATCACAATAAAGACTTGAAATCAAGTCTTTATGTGGACATTATTTCATATCAAATAATACTGGTATTTCTAGCGTTGCGTCGTACTCAGGCAATCCAGAAGGATTGTCTTTCTTGAGTATTAGATGTCCATTATTTTTGTAGGTCGGTGTGTCAAAAGTTAGTGTCGCTTCAAATGCTACAAACTCTTCTGTCATCCAATCACTTTTGGCTGTAGCAATACCACTTGCGATGATGATTCCATCCCAGTCAGTCAAGACGATAGGGAAGCTTGCTTCAAAAAACCAAGTACCACGAGCTTGACCAGTGATAGTCAAAGGACTGGTAACAATTTGATTGGGACGAATATTTTCCAAAATTATTTGATCTCTTTGATTTAGTTCGTTACCAATATCTTCAATAAAATTTTTGTTATCAGTTGTTTTACATTGTCTTGGATAACTTTCCATTATTGGGAAACCTGCTTCAAGACATTCTGTAAAATTAGTAATAATTTTTTCTTCTACTTGTGGAGTCAAAGGTGTTTGTGAAGTAGAACTAGGGGAGACATTATTATTTATTTGTTTATTTTGTCTAGAATAGTTCAAGATAAAAATGTTTGCTACAATCAAAGTTACAAATATGAGACTTATAATGATAATTTTTTTCATATGTTTGAAAATGCTTAAAAGGCTTAAAATGCTGGAAAAGCTAGAAAGGCTAATTATATTTATATTTCAAGCCTTTTGAACTTTTTTGTTTTTTTAATTTTTTTGTGAAATCATTTTTTTATATAATAAAATTACTTCTTTTGCTTCTTTGACATCATGCACTCGTAAGATTTTAGCACCTTTGGTCAGAGCTAGAGTGTTTAGTACAGTCGTGCCATTTAAGGCTTGCTCGGGAGTCGTGTTAATTACTTTGTTTATCATTGATTTTCGGGAAAAGCCAACTAATATAGGTAATCCAAATTTTTGAAAGATTTGCAAATTATTCAAAAGTTCATAATTGTGTTCTACAGTCTTGCCAAAACCAAAACCAGGATCAATGATAATATTTTTGACACCAAGTTTTTGGAGCTTGTTTATTTTTTCTGTAAAAAATTGTAATTCTTCTTCACAAATATTTTCATAACTTGGATTGTCTTGCATGGTTTGTGGTGTACCTTGCATATGCATAATAATATATGGTACTTGCAAGTCAGCGACAGTTGTAAACATTTTTTCGTCCATGTTACCGGCAGAAATATCGTTGATAATACTAGCACCAGCTTGGATAGCTTGTTTGGCTACAGTACTACGGAAAGTATCAATTGAAATGACGATGTCAGGAAATTTTGTATTTAATAATTGGATAACAGGAATAACTCTGCTTAGTTCTTCTTCTTCGCTCACATAGTCAGCACCTGGGCGAGAAGAGTAGCCACCGATATCTACAAAAGTTGCACCATGATCTATCATTGTTTGGACTTTTTTCAAGATGGTTTCTTGTCCAGAATTTTTGCCACCATCATAAAAAGAATCTGGTGTAATATTCAAAATACCCATTACATGAAGTTCATTTAGGTTTATTTCTTTATTTTTTAGGGTAATGATATTTTTCATAATTTGATATTTTTATATCATCTATTATCTTTAGTATAACCTTTTTCATATGATATGGGAATACTTATACACATATTGTGTGTTTGTTTAAGTTTTGTTTCAATGCTATAATACCTATACCTGGGGTATAGGTTATTTATTATTAAAAACAAGTTATATGCAAACAAATTTAAGTCCAAACAAACAAAAAGCTTTACTCAATGCCAAAAAAGCTTATACCTCACTTGGTAAAATTATGAAAATGTTGGAAGAAAATAAATATTGTGTAGATATTATGCAACAAAATTTGGCAGTAATAGGACTCTTAAAATCTGCCAATAATTTACTTTTGGAAGGTCATCTAAAATCTTGTTTCAAAAATGCGATTGTTAGTAACGATGACGTCAAACAAGAAGAAAAAATTCAAGAGATTATCAAAGTTACGAAGTTGTCACAGAAATAGTAATTATCAAATAACAATTAATAACTAATAATTAATTTAATTTAAAATTTTATTTAGTTTGAAATATTTTGTTAAATAAATAAGTATAATTTTAAGAAAGATCCCTCGTCGTATTCTCGACTCGGGATTATATAAAAAACTATGAGCCAGTACAAAAAAATCTATATCAATGGTATGACTTGTGTGTCGTGCGAGCATCTTATTTCTGAAGATGTAAAAAAAATACCAAACGTTGAGAAAGTAGAAGTCTCACACAAGACTCAAATTGCGCAAGTCTATTTTTCAAACGAAAAACCAGATAGTCAAGAAATAATCAAGACGATTGAAAAATTGGGTTATAGCGCTTCCGAAAATCCGATTGACAAAAAAGAAAAGAAAAACAAAGCGACAGGTGCACAGTGGGCTTGGTCACTTTTTATTGTTTTTTGTATTTATCTAGTTTATAAATACTTTTCTTGGATCGGAGTTTTTGATTGGATTCAAATTGATTCCAAAAATATTGGTTATGGTGCTGCTTTTCTCATCGGTATTGTGGCTTCAATGTCTACTTGTCTGGCTGTTGTTGGAGCGGTGGTTATGTCTTTTGGTGCCAAATACAAAACTGTAGAAAATAAGTTTAGCAAAAATGCCAAACCTCATTTACTTTTTCATGCTGGACGTATCGGAAGTTTTTTCTTGTTGGGTGGATTGCTAGGGATTCTTGGCAACTTCGTCCAATTTTCAGCAAGTGTACTTAGTATCTTTACTATTTTGATTGCTCTTATACTTTTCTGGCTGGCCTTAAATATTTTGGGATTTTTGCCATCGATGACAACTCTAGGGATTCACATGCCAAAAAAAAGTATGGGTGTTTGGAATAAATTGAAAGATTCGGAACATGCCATGGCTCCGATTCTTTTGGGAGCTTTTACTTTTTTCTTGCCTTGTGGTTTCACTCAGAGCATGCAACTTTTTGCCGTTAGTTCGGGGAATTTTTGGGTCGGTGGTCTGACTTTGGCTATTTTTGCTCTTGGAACTAGTCCAATATTATTTAGTATTGGGATGGCGAGTAGTAAAGCTAGTAGCAAAAAAAATGTGGTGATGCAAAAAGTAATTGGTTTTATTATTCTTGCTTTTGCTTTTTATACTTTGTCATCTGGATTAGCTGTTCGTGGTATTGGTTTGACTGATTTTTTGAAAAATACAAATGCACAAAGTAATTCTGCAGTATCTATCGTAAATTCAGAAGGTGTGCAAGTAGTTAAAATGGCGGTGGAATATAGTGGTTACAATCCTGAAGTGATAAAAATAAAAGCAGGTGTGCCAGTGCGTTGGGAAATAGATGGTAAACAAGTGACTGGTTGTACTAGTGAAATTGTGGTGCCGGATTTGAATATTAAGAAAAAATTAAATCAAGGTTTAAATATTGTAGAATTTACAGCAACAGAAAAAGGAACTTTGAATTTTAGTTGTTGGATGGGGATGGTGAGAGGGAAGTTTATTGTGGAATAGTCCTGAATTGGTTCTCCCCCTAGTAGGGGGAGTTAGAGGGGGTCTATCTTTGAGCTAGACGTTTTATCTTGCTAAAGACCCCTCCTAGCCTCCCCTAATAGGGGAGGAAATCGTTAAGTAAATTTAAAATTTAAAATTTTATAAAAAATCTTATGAAAAAAGATACTCTCAAAATTGAAGGTATGCACTGCGCTTCATGTGCGGTCAGTATCGAACGCAGTTTGCAAAAACAGCCTGGTATGAAAAGTGCTAGTGTGAATTATGCTTTAGCACAAGCTTATCTTGAATATGATGAAAAGCAAGTCAAAGATGAAGATCTTGCCAAAGCTGTAGCGAGTGCCGGGGATTACAAAGTCATGATTGCTGAAGCCAAAGACAAAACAAAAAATAATATCAAAAAAAGTTTTCAAAAATTTGTTTGGTCACTTATTTTCACTTTGCCGATGCTCGTGGCAATGTTTTTTGAAATGGCTATGTGGTTTCCTTGGGTTGCTCTTGCTTTGTCATTTATAGTTGTCTTTGTGATTGGTTTTCAATTTCATCGTGGTATGCTAAGTCAACTGAGACATTTTCAAGCCAATATGGATACACTTGTTTCTGTTGGAACTTCTTCGGCCTTTTTTTATAGTGTTTATGCTATGAGTATTGGTAGTCCTCTATATTTTGAGACAGCTGCCACTATTATCATGCTTATTTTGCTTGGAAAATATTTGGAAATTAAAAGTAAAGGACGAGCGTCAGAAGCTATAAAAAAACTTTTTGCGCTTGGTGTGAAGAAAGCTCGTCTGCTAGAAAATAATAAAGAAAAAGAAGTTGTTGTTGAAGATTTACAAGTTGGTGATATCTTGCTTGTCAAAGCAGGGGAGAAGATTCCGCTTGATGCTAAGATTATAGAAGGTAGTACTTCTATTGATGAATCAATGCTGACTGGTGAAAGTGTGGCTGTGGAAAAAAACATTGGAGACCAAGTTTTCGCGGCAACTATCAATGGTACAGGAGTTATCAAAATACAAGTAAGTAAAATCGCTAGCGAAACTATGCTTTCCAAGATTATAAAATTGGTAGAGCAAGCTCAAAGTAGCAAAGCACCAATGCAAAAGTTGGTGGACAAAGTCTCAAGTATTTTTGTGCCGAGTGTGATTGTGATTGCTGTAGTCACTTTTGCAATTTGGTATTTTTTGCTAGGCGCGGGCTTTGAAGCTAGTATTATCAACGCAGTAGCAGTGCTCGTCATCGCTTGTCCTTGTGCTTTGGGTCTAGCTACACCGACAGCTATCATGGTCGGTAGTGGTAAGGGTGCAGAAAAAGGAATTTTGATCAAAGATTCTGAGAGTTTAGAAATAGCCCACAAAATCCAAGTGGTGATGTTTGATAAGACTGGTACTTTGACACAAGGCAAACCAGAAATCACCAATATTCAGGTAATAAAAAGTAATTTAGTGGAAAATGATGCCTTAATATTAGCTTGTGCTTTGGAAAAACAAAGTGAACATTCACTTGCCTTGGCTTTTGCTAAATTTGCTACAGAAAAAAGTTTGACTATTTCGGAAGCTAAAAAAGTTCAAACAGTAAAAGGTAGAGGAATAAAAGGTGTAATAAATAATCAAGAAATATTTTTGGGTAATGCCAAATTTGTTGTTGAAGAAAAAGTGAAGATAAACAAAGACGCTGAAGAAATTTTTGAAAATTATGCGGAAAAAGGCAAAACACCAATTTATCTTTTTGATAAGAACGAAATCTTGGCTGTCATCGCTGTAGCTGATATTTTGCGTGAGACTGCCAAAGAAGCGGTACAGAAATTGCAAGACAAAAATATTGAAGTCTACATGATTACAGGTGATCATCGCAAAACTGCTGAGGCTATTGCTAATAAATTGGGAATTAGCAAATTTGTGGCTGAAGTCTTGCCCCAAAATAAGGCAGAAGAAGTGAAGAAGCTACAAGCTCAAAACAAAGTCGTGGCATTTGTTGGCGACGGTATCAACGACGCTCCTGCGCTCGCACAAGCCGATTTGGGGCTAGCTATGGGTGGTGGCAGTGATATTGCCCTAGAAACAGGAAATATCGTCCTAACCAATAGTAATCCAGTCAAAGTCTATGAGGCGATAACTTTATCAAAGAAGACTTTTTCAACTATCAAACAAAATTTGTTTTTTGCTTTTTTCTACAATGTTGTGGCTATTCCACTGGCAGCTTTGGGATTACTCAACCCGATGATTGCGGCTTTGGCTATGAGTTTGAGTAGTTTTTCTGTAGTAGTAAATAGTTTAAGAATTAAAATATCTAAATAAATTGTTATAAAAAAATTAATCCACTGTTTTTATAATGGATTTTTTTTGCTTTTTGTGATACAATAGCAATGTATTTATTGGCTAATTTTAGCTAAAAATGCTTATTTTACTATTGACAAAAGAGCATTTTTGTGCTATACTTGGCTGTTTTAAATCTACTATAATCATTTATTTATATGAAAAAGTATCTTCTATATTTCATTAGTCTTTTCGTCGCTATCGTGACTGTCTTTTTTGCTACGGGTGAAGAAACTTTGGCCGCTACATATCCAGCTGGTAGTCTTATCAAATTGTCTAGTAAATCAGCAATATATTATGTTGGTTCTGATAATTTGAAGTATCTTATACCTGATGAAGTTACTTTCAAAAGTTGGTATGATAATTTTTCTGAAATAAAAGTGTTGTCAAGCAAAGATTTCAATAGTGTCAAAACTGCTAAATACAATGTAACTATTCGTCCTATAAAACAATTGGTAAAATTTTCTAATAGTAATAAAGTTTATGTAGTAGATACAGCAGCTAGATTGCGTTGGGTTGTGGATGAAAAAACTGCCAAAAAATATTATGATGATGATTGGAACAAAAAAATTGTAATTTTGTCTAGTAGTAGATTTGATGATTATCGTTTGGCTTCTGATTTGGATAGTAAGACTATTTTTTCAAAAACACGTGTAGCTAATTCTAGTAATGATATTAATGCTGAATTAAAAAACAGAAAAGTCTTAGTGGAAAAAACAACATCTGTAAGTTCAAATAATACGACAGTAGAAGTTTCAGAACCTTTTTTGAAGTACATGTCTGAAAATTTGAAATATAGTTTGCAACCAAAATTTTCTTCTACCGTGAATAATTATTTTATGAATGCTCAATTTTCAGAGATAACTCTCAATTTGAAATTGGCTGTTGTAGACAAAAATCATAAAATTTATGTAAATGATGTTCCTGTTAATAATGCTAGTAGTATCAAATTAGCTTTGTCAATTGGAAAAAATATGTTTAAGATAAAAGTTGTAAGTAATACTGGTAAAGAAAATATTTACAATTTGGAAGTTTTACGTGAACAAGCCGCTAACAATAGTTATTTAAAATCTCTTACTGAAAATTTGAATGCAAAACTTGATCCATTGTTTGATCCAAGTATCAAAGAATATGAAATAAAAGCTGATTATACTGAAAGTGTCTTGAAATTGACTTTGCGTGCTGATGATATCAAATCTTCTATTTATGTAAATGAAGAATTATTGAAGAGTAAATATTATGGTACCAAGAGTTTGTTACTTTCTTCTGGCGAAAACAAAATAATTGTCAGAGTAGTAGCTGAAAATGGCTATAGTAGAGAATACAAATTGACAGTAACTAGATACAAATATCCAAAATTAGGTGACAATGATTTATCTTCATTGAAAATAAGTGGTATTGTTGATACACTTTCACCAGTCTTTGATCCAAAACAATCATTGTATTATTTACAAGCCAATGAAGATGAAGATCGCATAGTGATTACGGCCAAAGCAAAAAATAAAAATGCTAGAGTAATAATTGATGGTAGTTATACTACTTCTAAATCAGTTTATCTAGATTATGAAGAAAATGAAATCTTTGTAACTGTTGAGATTTCAGGTTATCCTGAATTCACCAAAAAGTATAAAATAAGAGTTTATAGAGATTGGGAATAAAAAATAAAAAAAACTCTCGTAACAACGAGAGTTTTTTATTTTGTATTTAATTCTTTTTTCTGTTTTTCAAGGCTAATTGTCCGCAAGCTGCATTGATATCTTGTCCAAAAGCAAATCTTTCAGTAGTTTTTATGCCAGCGCGAAGTAAAATATTTTTGAATTTTTTGATGTTTTGTGTTTGAGATGGTCTAAATTTACCTGTTGGGTTGTAACGAATCAAATTGACCATATATAATGTTGTATCATTGCCTAGAAGCTCTACTAACTGTTTGGCATGAATTTCTTTGTCATTTATGCCATCCATCATTAAATATTCAAACATTATTTGTCTGTCACGTGCTTCTTTGTATTCTTCTACGGCTTGCATTACTTTTTCAATAGGGAATCTATCATTTATGGGCATAAGAGAAGAACGTAATTCATTATTTGGTGCATGTAGTGATATTGCTAAATTCAATTGTAAAGGTTCTTTGGCAAATTTTTTGATACCAGTGACTATACCACTAGTAGAAATAGATATATGTCTAGCACCAATGTTGAAAGCATCTTTGTCATTTAACATTTTTACAGAAGCCATTACATTGTCATAATTCAAAAATGGTTCACCCATACCCATATAGACGACATTGGTAATGCGATTGTTTTCAGCTTCATTTTTCTTTAGATATCTAGCAAAAAATAGAACTTGTAAGATAATTTCACTTACAGTCAAATTGCGACCAAGTCCGAGTGTACCTGTAGCACAAAAAGCACAACCAACAGGACATCCAACTTGTGAAGAAACGCAGACAGTATTGCGTCCGTCTTTATGTAGCATTAAAACAGTTTCAATTAGAGAGTTATCTTCCAATTGGATTAGTGCTTTGATAGTGTCAGTATTATTGGAATCAAAAGCAGTTGATTTGATAGTCAAAGGACATTCTTCATTTAGTTTGTCACGTAAAGCTTTTGGTAGAGTAGTGTTTTCATTCCAATCTTCTATTAAATCTACAAAAACAGCTTGCCAGACTTGTTTGTAACGAAATTTAGGCTGTTCTCGTAGTACTTCTTTTAGTTTGTCTATGTTCATAGTGTATGTTATAGGTATTGAAGTTGTTAAATCACTTCGTTTGTTGTAATTGAATCTAGGGTATTCTAGCTAAAGTTATCATTTATAACATTTAGAACAGTTACAATATTCATAACAATACTACCTTATTTTAGCTTTTTTTTCAAGGGGTTGCTAAATTATATCTTTTTGGTATAATATATCTATAATTTATTAAAGCCTAGTTTAGGGCAAATTAACTAATGTTATATGAAAAAGAATTTATTTTTTTTGGCACTAATTTTTTTATTAGTTGGTGCTGGTTGTGAAGAAACTAGTAAATTAAGTAATAGTGACAGTGAAGATCTGGAAAAGATTGTCATGGATAATGAGTTTTTGGAAGATGAAAGTGGAGAACAAAATGTAACAAATACAGAAAAAATGGAATTAGATGATTCTACTAAAGAAAATTCTGGTGAAATCAAAAAAGAAACAAAAACAGTAGAAAATAAATTATCAAAAAAAGAAGAGAATGAAGACGAGGATGAAGATAAAGAATTTGAAGATGAAGATGGGGAAGACGATGATAAATCACCTTCTCAAGTAACAACACCAGCACCTGTTACTCCAAAACCAACCACACCTACTACGCCAACTACGCCAACTACGCCAACTACACCTACTACACCTACTACACCTACTACACCTACTACACCTACTGTAAAATCTTATACTATGGTAGAAGTAAAAGCTGCTAATAGTGCTCAAAAATGTTGGACAGCAGTAAGTGGCAAAGTTTATGATCTTACTCCTGCTTTGACTCAACATCCTGGTGGAAAAGCAGCTATTATGTCACTTTGTGGAATTGATGGCACTTCAGCTTTTAATAATCAACATGGTGGTCAATCAAATCCAATAAGTATGTTGAATGGTTTACAAATTGGTATTTTGAAATAAAATAATAATTTTATATCTCGTTTCTAATTCTATCATTTAGATTAGGATCAAAAAATTAGGTACGAAAGTATCTAATTTTTGTTTTTTTATATATTGTAGTATAATATATAAAATATTAATATTTAAGTTATCTTTATGAATAAATATGTAATCGTTTTTCCTTTATGTTTAATTTTGGCGGGATGTACTGCTCAAAAAAATGGAAATCCTTCTTTGTCTAATTCAACAGGTAAAATTAATTCTGTTGAAAGTACAAATAATGTGGATGTCTATGATTTGACGCAAGTAGCTAGTGCTAGTAATAAAGAAAAATGTTGGTCTATTATTAATAATAATGTTTATGATTTAACTAGTTATATAGATAAACATCCTAATGGTCCAAAAGACATTTTAGCTATTTGTGGTAAAGATGGTACGAATTTATTTGATAGTCAACATATTGGTAATAGAAAAGTTGAAAACATTTTGTCTCAATATAAAATAGGAACTTTTAAAAAATAAAATAATAAAAAAACTCACTTATTTAAGTGAGTTTTTTATATTTAGTTAAGTTGTTATAATATGGACTGGCTTTTTTATAGCATGTAGATATTGTCTATATTTACTATAATGACTATTTATTCATTAATCTCGCATTGTGTAAGGCTGCAGATACTGCGTCAGAGCCAATGCTAACACGTTCTTCGGCTAGTTGTTGATTTGGTGTAGTAAGTACAGCAAAACCAATAGAAATTGTATTATCCAACATTACACGTAAAACACCATCAGTAACCATGTTACAAACATAAGTGTAATGATCAGTTTCACCTTTGATAATAGTACCAATAGCCACAAGACAATCATATTTTTTACTTTGAGCTAGATGTTGTAATAATACTGGTATTTCTACACTTCCCGCTACTTGAAACACTTCTGTATTGTCTTTTGGGACTTGAAATTCTTGTAATTTTTGTAAAGCAGAGGTTTTGATTTTTTCTATAATATTTGAATTGAAAGTTGCACAAACAAGAGCTACTTTGTAAGAAGAAGCGTCAAATATTTCTAATTCTTTTTTTCCTTCATGCATATTATGTATGATTAAGAGTTAGTAAATTAGTTATTACTAAGTTAGAAGCTAAATTAAAGTTTTTTTTCTTTAGTTCGGGACTAGGGATTCGAACCCCAATAGACAGGACCAGAACCTGCCGTCCTACCATTAGACGAGCCCCGATTGTTTTCTTTATGTTATAATACTAGCATAAAGAAAAGACAAGTCAATATTTTAGACGATTATTTCTCCACCAAGAGCTGCCGCTAAGTCGCCAATCTGACTATAGGAATTATCATTTTGTTTGTCTGAGTTGGCTATTTCCAAAATTTCTAATTTTATACTTGAGCCTAGTAATTCAGAAAAAAAGTTTTCAAATTTTGTTTTGTTGCTTGTTTCTAATAATTTTTCTTTATGAAAGGAATATTCTACCGCAATTTTGATTACATTTTTTTCAACACCATTTATTTTGGCCATTTTCAAAATAAAGGTCATAGAAGGTGCTTCTTTTTCTACTTTTTTGATGAATTCATTCCATACACTTTCTACTTGAGAAATTGAAATGTCTTTTATTATTTCAGGAGAACTGGTTTTTTCTACTACAATTTCTTCTGATTTTTCGGATGTTTGTTTTTCAAAATTTTCTTCTTTTTTTGATTCTATTTTTTCAATGTTAGAAATATTTTGTGGAATGGTTTCAGATTTTTTTTCTGGTAAAGATTTGGGAGTTGGTAGGGGAGTAGTCGTTTTGTTTTCAGTCGTTATAATTGATTGTCCCAAATTACACCATTCTATTACGAGCATTTCTAATGGTAATTGTGGTAAAACTGAATTTTTGATTTCACTATCTCGTTTGATAGCTAAATCTAGAAGTTTTATAATTTCTGGTGCAGAAATAATATTAAGTACATCTTCAATTTGTTTTTTTTGTTCGTTGTTTAGATCCATTTCTTGTTCTGCTAATTTTTTGTCAACACTAGAAATCATCATAATACGTAAAAATTCGATGAATTCTTTTGAAAAATAAGAAATATTTGTTCCTTCCAAATTTAATTTTCCAATAAATTTGATAGCTTCTTTATCATTTTTGTTTGCTAAGTATTCTACGAATTCAATTTGTTGTTCTATATTGGCTGTTGGCAAAATCAGAGAAGCTGTTTTTTCAGTAATCTTTTTTTCACCAGTTGCTAATAATTGTTCCAAAAGACTAATACCATCACGTAAACAACCTTCACTTTTTTTGGCGATTCTAAACAAGACATCTTTGTCAATTTTTATACCTTCTTTTTTGGCAATAGCTTCTAGCGTGTTTTGCATTTCAGTATTTGGTACTTTGGTAAAAGTATATCTTTGACAACGAGAGATAATCGTTGCAGGTATTTTTTGGGTGTCAGTAGTTGCTAAAATAAATGTTACATAACTTGGTGGTTCTTCCAATGTTTTTAGCAAAGCATTGAAGGCAGCTGTGGACAACATATGAACCTCATCTATGATGAAAATTTTGTATTTTGATCTAGTTGGTTTGAATTGAGAATTTTCGATGATATTTTGTCTGACATTGTCTACGCCTGTATGACTAGCAGCATCTATTTCAATTACATCAATAGAGCTAGAATTGCTTATTTCAAGACAAGAAGAACATTTGTTACAAGGTTCAAAAGTGCCTTCTTTTCGGTCATCACAATTCAAAGATTTGGCTAAAATACGGGCTGTTGTTGTCTTGCCAACACCTCGAGGACCTGTAAAAAGGTAAGCATGAGAAACTTTGTTGTATTTTATTTGATTGGTCAAAGTTTGAATGATGTGTCTTTGTTCTACAATTTCAGAAAATACTTGAGGACGGTAAATGTGGTATAGAGCCATATGTTTGTTTTTTGATAAATTTGGAAAAAATTATAAAGACATTATAGCGTATTTTTGTACATAGGTAAACCTCTTTTTTTGGTATTTGTGATTAGAAGACTTGCGGCTATTTAGGAGAAGTGCTATACTATTTGTAGTTAAGTTAATTTAATTTAATATTAATTTTAATATTATGCCAAGAAAAGTAAACCCTGCGTTACTTAAACCACAAAATCTTTCAGCACAATTGGAAGCTATTGTAGGAAAAGGTCCTATGCCTCGTTCTCAAGTTGTAAAAAAACTTTGGGAATACATCAAAAAAAATAATTTACAAAATCCAGAAAATAAAAGAAATATTTTTGCAGATGATATTCTTATGCCAATCTTTGGTAAAAAGGAAATCAACATGTTTGAAATGACAAAACTTGTTTCACAACATATTACAGATCCTGATAAAAAATAATTTTTTCAAAATCAAAACGTCCTCTAGTAGAGGACGTTTTTTTTATTTGATAGTATTTTATTTATTTACTTATTACATTTTCCATTGCACACCAATCACTAGCATCATCTTTCGGGATAAGAGCTACAGCTTCATCATATGGCCTTCCTTTATAAAAAGTAACAGAGGCAGTCAATACTTTGTAACTTTTTCCTTGATAAAAAACATTCCACATTTGTCGTTCTTCATCAAATTCTAGTATGCCAATGATTCTTTTGCGTGGTATAGGTCCTATTTGTTTGTAAATAAATTTGCCATTATCATTGACTGTCAATTTCATAACATCTCCTTCTACTAACTTAGATTTACTAGCATAATTTGGAGGTACAGCATATTCTTTACCGTCAGCATCTATCATTTTTTCTCCGTTGAAAACACCTTCAATTATTTTTTCATTTGGATTGATAGATATTATCTCAGTGGCATTTGCAATATATGGTTTTTTGACCATATTTTTTTCAACAATAGTTTCTATTTTTGTCTCAGTAACTATATTATTTTTTTCTTCGACTGTTGGTATTGCTTTGTCTTCTAATAATAGTAAAATTTGGTCTACATCGGTTCTTAATTTTAAAAGTGATTCTTTTAATTTTGATAAATCAATAGTAGGAGCAGTTTCTAATGTAGTTTTTTCTTCTACTATTTCTTTTTTTTCAATTACTTTTTTTTCGGGTACTTCTATAAGGTCATCTTCTTGTAAAAAAGGGGAGATATTTGAACTTATTTTATTGATAGCATCATCATCAAAAATGTTTGACAAATGGTTTGTCATTATATTAGAAAATTGGTCCATATATATTTATTTTATGTTTGTTTATTTTTTGGTATTTGTAAATTGAAAATTGTAATTTTACAAGGTTGCCTCAATCATGTCGTCTTTACTAAGTTTTGTACTTTTGTCTACTTGAGTTCTTTCCATAATTTCTGCCTCTACGATACTTCTTTCACGTCCATATTTGAGACGAGAGAGTTGTTTGATAGCTTCAGCCATTTTTAGGTTGCCATCCTGTGGTGGATAAATTGACATATTGAAAGGTTTGGTTGGTTCATTGTCAATAATTATTTTGGTATTGGCTGTAAATTTTTCTACATTCATAAGATCATAAGGTCCGAAAACAGGTGCCATTTCTTTGGCCAAAATATCTGCGTCGTCAGGACCAATACGAAAGATAGACATACTGCCTACGTTACCTAATACTGCGTCTTTGATTTCAGCCTTTCCTTTGTCGTCTACAAGCTGATTTAGGTATTGGTGGGCAATAATCAAGTCTAGACGATATTTACGGGCCTCAGACAAGATTGTAGCGATAGAATCAGTAATAAAGTTTTGAAATTCGTCGATGTATAGATAGAAGTCTTTACGTTCATCTTCTGGTAAGTCAGCTCTTCCCATAGCAGCCATTTGTAATTTGGAAACAATTATCAAACCTATTAGCTTGGCATTGATTTCACCAGTTTTACCTTTGGCTAGATTGACAATCAATATTTTTTGTTTGTCCATTATTTCGCGTACATTGAAACCAGATTTTTGTTGTCCCATGATATTACGCATCATTTCATTTTCTACGAAACGTCCAACTTTGGAAATAAGATAACCAAGCATTTCTGATTTGTGAAAATCACTAGTTTTGGCCATTTCTTTTTCCCAGAAAGCACGTACTACTGGATCTTTTAATTTCTTTAAGTAAGTTTTTACATAGTCATCATCTGTAAACATGCGTGGAATATCGATGAGTGTTCCTGGATTTTCTAAATCAGCCATCAGTGTCAACATAACATTTCTCATGTTGTGTTCAAACATTGGTCCCATCATTTCTGGTGGAAATAATTTGTAAAAAATACTAATCATTTCTTGTACAGCAAAATCTTTTTCGTCTTCTGTGCGAGCTTCTAGCATGTTTAGTCCAATAGGGTATTCAAAATCAGAAGGATTGAAGACAATGACGTCGTCAGCTCTTTCTTTTGGTATATGCGACAAAACATATTCTGCGAAGTCTCCATGAGGGTCAACAACAGCTACACCTTTGCCATCTATGATATCTTGAATGGCCATTCCACCTAAAAGAACTGATTTTCCACCACCAGATTTGCCTACAATGTAAAAATGTCGGCGTCTGTCAGAATCTTTCAAACGAACCTGGTAATCATTGCCACGGTAAGGGATATGCCCCATTAGAATACCTTCTTTTGGTAAATTTGGTGGAGGTGCTGCTTTTCTAGCCATTAGCCATTGAATATTTGGTGTTTCTGTGGAATGAAGAGGTAGATGCCACATACCAGCTAGTTCTTCTGTATTCATCAATATTTTTTTTGATTCATTGAAATCACGATGAATAAAGTCACTAATAATACTTTGTTGTTTTCTTGGTATTTGAGCTTTGAAAGAATTGCCATAACGATAAAAATTGTATTGACCAAAAGCACTAATAATATTATCCAAATTCATTTTGGCGAATTCTTCATTGTCAGAACAACTAATAACTCTAACTGTGATTTCCATACCACCTTTGGACATTTTTTCTTCAATACCTTTCAACATTTCTTCTTCCATACTAGAAAGTTGATATTTGTTGTCTAGGGCATTTTCTTTTTGTTTACTCAATTGTTCTTCAATACCTTTTCCGACAAATTTAAAAGTATTGGCAATGTAGTTACTGCCTATTACATCTTCTATTTTTTTACCTTTTTTTACTTCTCTGACAATATGCATAGATTTTTTACGCCAAGATTTATTGGCAGCTCGGATGACATATTGGATACTTGCTGAACTGTTTTGTTCGTGAATTCTAGCTAGTACATTCAAAACCGCTGACATTGGGTCAGAATCCATTTTTTTGTAGGTTTTGAAAGGCAGAGATTGATTACTTTCAGCTTTTAAATAAGAACCTACAATAGAACTTTTTTCAGAAAATATATTGTAATCAGTAATTTCTTCAATATGGGCATAAGGATATTGAGCATTGATTTGTTGTTCAATAAATCCTTTTATTTTTTTTGGTACAGAAACATAAAAACTAATCAAATTGTTGTGTGTGACTATTTCAAATGAAAGACTGTCATTTCTACCTTGAAACCAAGTTTTTAGACCACTTTGTGGTTTTTGACTAGCAATAGTAGAAAAGATAGTCTCGGTAATACCTATTTCTTCTTTGACTTGTTCTAATCTGTCTTCTTGTCCTTGATTTTGGCTACCTTCAGTTTTTTTTTCTTTTGGTACTAGGACATGTAATAAAATATTATCAAAAGTATGTTCGATTTTGTAAGAAGCTTTGATAAAGGAACGAACTACAAAAACAATACTAATAAGGAGTAGTACTAAACTTATAAAAATAATATAATTGATTGATTCTGAATTTATGACATTGTTAGTCAGCAAATTACTGTTGTTGAAAGTAGTAACTTGGTAAAGTAAAAAATACATAAAATTTATTTAGTTTCTGTTATTCCTTTGATACTTACTATTTTGTCAGCTTTTATTTTTGCTTCTTGTTCTAAAAAAAATCTGTTGATACCTGGTAAAAATTTTAGCCAATTCAAAAGAAGTCTAAATATTTCTCTAATTTTTATTTTCTTTTTTTGTAAACTTTGTTTTATTTTCCAAGCAGTTTCTTCGCCTTTGATTTTGAATTCTTGTTGTTGTAGGGGAGTCATGGCTCTAAAAGAATCTTCCAAACCAGCTTCCATTACTTTTTCAATACGCATGGTAACTTCGTCTTTGATTAGTGGTATTTGGATATTTTTCTTTTGACTTTTTTTCAATTTAATTTTCAAAGTTTGTATTCTTGTATCTAGTTGTTTTTCTATTTCTGTATTATCTTCTTCAAAAATAATTTCTTTTGATTTTTCTGAATCATTTGGTTTGTCGATAATTTCTGGACGAAAACCAACAAACTCTGTCTTGAATTCAGAAGTAGGTTCTAAGTTATTTTCCGAGTTAGTTGAAATATCTTCTTCTAATTTGGATTTTTTTTCTGGGTTTAGTGTATTTGAAACCATAGTAGTGGTTAACTAAAATTTTATGTAATTATTATAGCAGAAAAAATAAAAAAGAGCTATTTTATTTGTAGCCCTTTTGTATAAGTTGTTAGTAACTTTATATTTTACTTATTTTTTGTCCTTCAGAAGTGTCTTCTACTAAGAATCCTAGTGTTTTTATTTCATCACGAAGTTTGTCACTTTCTGCCCAGTCTTTGTTATTACGAGCTTGTTGGCGTGCGTCTAGTAGTTTTTGAATATCATCTGAAACTTCAACTTTTTTTTCTTCTACTTTGTCTAAGTCTAATCCTAATACTTTGTCAAATTGCAAAATAGTTTCATAGTCAATCTCGTCATTTTTCAAAGCATCAAATATCAAGGCTACAGCACCTGGCGTGTCTAAGTCATTATTTATTTTTTCTAAGAATTTTTCTTGTAATTTGGTAGTATCAATTTTTTTATTTTCATTTTTTAATTTCAAAATTTTGCTTCTCAAATTTTCTAAACCAGTTTGAGCTGCTTCAAGAGCTTCAAAAGAAAAGCCTAGTTGTTTGCGATAGTTAGTTTGAAGTAAGAAAAAACGATAGGCGAGTGGATCAATGCCTTTTGCTATAAGAGTATCTAATGTCACAAAATTATCTCCAGATTTACTCATTTTTTCATCATTTTTGAGTACAATAAATTCATTGTGCATCCAATAATTGACCCAAGG
This sequence comes from Candidatus Magasanikiibacteriota bacterium, assembly GCA_041674805.1. GTDB lineage: Bacteria > Patescibacteriota > Patescibacteriia > Magasanikbacterales > UBA922 > UBA1557. The sequence continues at coordinate 192,503 of JBAYVA010000001.1, forward strand.
ATGTTGACCAAAAGCAGCTTCTGACTGAGCAATTTCATTGGTGTGATGAACCGGAATATGATCAATGCCTCCACAGTGAATATCAAAATGTTGTCCTAAATATTTGCTACTCATAGCACTACATTCTATATGCCAGCCTGGAAAACCCATTCTGCTAAAAGCTTCCCATTCCATTTGTCTTTTTTGTTGAGGTTGAAAACCCTCCGGGTGTCCTTCATTACGTTCACTCCATTTCCACAAAGCGAAATCATGAGGATTTTTCTTTTCACCAATTTCTACTCTTGAACCAGCTTCTAATTCTTGATTTTGCAAATTTGCCATTTCACCATAAGTAGGGAATTTTGTAGTATCAAAATAAATACCATCACTTGTTTCGTAAGTAAAACCTTTGTCTATCAAAGTTTGTACTAGTTCAATTTGTTCGGGAATATTGTCTGTTGCTTTGCAAAAAGTGGTAGGGGATTCAATGTCTAGTTTTTTTATATCATTTTGGAAAGCTTGTGTGTAGAATTCAGCAATTTCCCAAGCAGTCTTGCCTTCACGTTTTGATCCTTTTTCCATTTTGTCTTCACCATTATCTCCATCGTCTGTCAGATGTCCAACATCAGTAATATTCATGACATGATTTACTTCATAATCATTGTATTGCAAAACACGTTTCAAAATATCTTCAAAAATATAACTACGCAAATTACCAATATGAGCATAATGATAAACAGTTGGACCACAAGTATAGAGACCAACTTTTTTGTCGGTGATAGGTTTGAATTCTTCGGTTTTGTGAGTGAGAGTGTTGTAGAGGTGTAACATAGGATTGAAAGGCTGGAAAAGCCTGAAATGCCGGAAAGGCTTAAAATATTATAATAGTGATCTAATTATAATCTAGGATTAGTTTTTTGTAAATAAAAAAAACCTATTGTAGGTATTTTTGTGGTAGAGATATTGTTGGTGACCGAATCGAGTCTCATCCCACAAAGGGAGAGTTTAAATTCGGTCACCGAGTGAGGAAAAATGAGCCGCCAGACCGTAGGACGGGGAGGTCACTAGGGTTTGGCGGCTCGAAAGCCGTCGAGTCTCATCTTTTCCTTTTTTGACTTGCATATAATAAATCATATTTTGGCTAATTTGTCAATTATTTTGGTGTATAAAAAAATCTCCCTAGATTAGGAGATGTGGAAAAATTGATTTTTTGGGGTAGGCTTGATCGAATCCTTAAGGACTCAAGATACAAGCCTACCCCTCGGTGTAAGATGGACATACTTGTCAAAAAGAGAGGTCAACCCTTTTTGTCACTATGTCCTGGCTGTATGCATGGCTCAGGGGAGTAAGCCTGCAAAACAGCTCCTATCTTTTAGCATATTTTGGCTAATTTGTCAAGTATTTTTGTATAAATAAAAAAATCCTCTAGTTTAGAGGAATTGAAATTGTGTGATTGTGGGCGCGTTTGGTCGAGTCTCAGTTTTCCCGAAGGAAAAGAGTCTCAAGACCAAACGCTTTTGTGTAAGTAAAGACTAACGATTTCCTTTCTCAGCCCCCCTCTCTCACTTCTAGGCTGATTTGAAAGAAAACGTTAGTCTTCGGTATTAAATTAATCATATATTAATTGTGTTGTCAATATTTTGTTGACTTTTTTTTATAATTTGATATACCTTATATTGTCTCAGACATTCTTGGTGTTTTTCACATCCCCCAATGTGGAAACTCTAAATGTTTTTTCATGGACTTGAAAAAGTTAGTGAAAAGTCACTATGTGTGGGGGTGATTGAGACGTCTTATCTTGAGGGGTGTTGTCGATGACACACCCCTGGCTTCCTTATATTTGATTCTATTATGTTTTTGAGTTATAATTGAATAAATAATAATCAAAAAAATATGAAAATACTTTTACGTTGGTTTTTCAACGCAGGATCTCTTTTATTCATTGCCAATTATTTACCAGGCATGGCTTTGGGTGGACTTTATTCAGCTTTGATTACAGTTTTGGTTTTGGGTTTGGTTAATGCAATTATTAGACCAATTATTTTTATAATTTCTTTGCCTGTAAATATTTTGACTTTGGGACTTTTTACTTTTGTTATCAATGCTCTTATGTTTTGGTTTGCAGCAAGTATTGTCAAAGGTTTTAGTGTGGAAAATTTTAGTACGGCGTTACTTGCTTCTATTTTATTTTCAATATTGAGTTTTGCTATCAATGTACTGTTGAAAAAAGAATAAATATTATTAATAATACTGAACTTGATTCAGTATTTTTTTAAATAAAAATTAGTTATGGTCACCAAAAATAATGTAAAAATAATTTCAGTCGGTGGTTCAATTATTATTCCAAAAACTGGTTTTGATATTAATTTTCTCAAAAAATTTCGTCAGATGATTTTGGCTGAAGTGAAGAAAGGTCAAAAATTTATTTTGATTATTGGAGGAGGAAGTACGGCTCGGATTTATCAATCTGCTTTGCAAGAAACGGTCAAATTGAAAGATGAAGATCTAGATTGGATGGGGATTGGAGCTACGATTATCAACGCTAATTTTGTACGACTAATGTTTGGTGATATGGCTTACAAAGAAGTGATTACTAATCCTACTAAAAAAATAAAGACAAACAAAGCTATTATTGTAGCAGCTGGCTATAAACCAGGTTGTAGTACAGATTATGTTGCTGTTCTATTTGCTAAGACTTATGGTGCTAAGGAAATGTTGAATTTATCAAATATTGAATATGTTTATGACAAAGATCCTAAAAAATTTCCTGATGCCAAAATAATTGAGAATATTGATTGGAAAACATTTCGTAAAGAAATAGTAGGAGAGATTTGGCAACCAGGTAAAAGTGCACCTTTTGATCCAGTAGCAAGTAAAGCAGCAGATAAGCTAAAGCTAAAAGTAAGTATTTTGCAAGGTACAAATTTGTTGGAAGTACAAAAAGCTTTGGGAGGAAAGAAATTTAAGGGAACAGTGATACACTAATCTTAACACTAATATACACGAATAAAAAACAGCTTATATATTTATAAGCTGTTTTTGTTTTGATTTTATTTGGTAAGTCTAAAACTTTTTTTGACAGAAGGGTCATTTGGATCTATTCTTTTTATCATAAAATGTCCCAAAATTGTAAGAGATATCATCAAAAATGCTTTGAAAGCAAGAACATACATGAAATTATTTGCATTGTTTAAAATGTTATCTGTATTTCCTCTCATACCCCAAAGTAAAAAAGCAAGGGAAAAAAAAGTAACTGTTATATAAGCAGAAGATTTGTATTCTAATAAAAATTTTAGAGATGCAAGATAAATTACAAATTTTGCAATAATTTGTAATGTAAATAAATTAGGATATTGAGAATAAGTTTTTTGTAAATCAAAAGTAAATAAGTCAAATATTAATGAGATTATCATGATAAATATAAAAATATAATTTATTATCTCATATTTTCGTTCTATTTTTGGAGAAACATTTTCTGTCATACTTTTTAATTTAGAAAGACAACATTTGTATGTTGTCTTTTTGATATTCTTTATTTTTTAGTACTATCTTTTTGAGGTTCTGAAATTTGTGTATTTGTTGTAGAAGTAGTTTCTGAAGTACTTCCAGTAGGATCTTCTCCAAATCTGTTTGGACCTTTGGTACCAGTTGTAGTAGCTAATATAAGATTATAAATAGGTATTAGAATAAACCAACCACTTTTGTCTACATCATGCATTCTACGTATACCCACAGCTATACTTGGAATTATTAATAAAATATTATATATGCTGACAAGTGGTCCATCTTTTTTTAAAACATCTACATTTAGAAGTTTGTAATCTAAAAATGTCAAAACAATTAATATTAAAATACTAAAAAGTATAAACATCCAATATTCTCTTCTCGTAGAACGTCCTTGGAATTGTGCATAATTTTTTAATACGTTTAAATATTCATTCATATTTTTTTAAATTAGTAAATAAATTGTTAATATTATAGCAATAATTTAGAATAAAAGCAACTTTTTTAGTCAACTTGATTTTTCTCGTAAAATAGCATAAGATGAGAGTGTAATGCTTCTCGCTTGAGGATTTATTTAGAATTTTTTGAAAGATTTGTTAAATAAAGAAATTTAGTCTTTAGAAAGGCCCATTCCGTGCTTCGCCGGTTCAGGGCTTTGTTGTGAACCTATGTCCGACATAAACCTAATCAAAGAAAAAATAGATGTAGTGGATCTTATTGGTGAATATGTTCAGCTGAAACCGGCTGGTGTCAATCACAAAGGACTATGTCCTTTTCACCATGAAAAAAGTCCATCTTTTATGGCCAATCGCGAACGACAAAGTTGGCATTGTTTTGGTTGTGCCAAAGGTGGTGATATTTTTACATTCATACAAGAAATAGAAGGTATGGAATTTCGAGAAGCTCTCAAGTATTTGGCTGACAAAGCTGGTGTACAATTGACTAATACTTTTCAAAATAAAGAAGAAAGTGATTTGAAAACTCGTCTCAAAGAAATAAACACAGACGCTGCTAGATTTTTTTATAATTTTTTATTAAAAATGCCAGCTTCCCAAATAGCTTTGGAATATTTGCAAAAAAGGGGATTGAGTCAAGAAACTATAGACAATTGGCAAATTGGTTTTGTGCCAGAACAATGGGATTTACTAACACAATATTTGTTGAAAAAAGGTCATGGTATAGATGATTTGGTGGCTTCAGGTCTTACTATCAAACGTGATAACGCTGATTACGAAAGTAAAAAAGGATTTTATGATAGATTTCGTGGTCGTATTATGTTTCCTATTTGGGATGTGCATGATGGTGTCGTTGGTTTTACTGGTCGTGTTTTGGTTGAGACTGAAAAGAGTGGTGGTAAATATGTAAATACTCCACAAACAGCTCTTTATGATAAATCTAGAGTAGTTTTTGCTTTAAATAAAGCTAAGAAAGAGATCAAAGTCAAAGATTTGACTGTCTTGGTAGAAGGACAAATGGACGTGATTGCTTGTCATCAAGCTGGTATGACTAATGTTGTAGCCACTAGTGGTACAGCTTTGACAGTAGAGCAAATAAAACTTTTGAAAAGATATACTGACAATCTTAGTATGGCTTTTGATGCGGATAATGCTGGAGAAGCTGCGGCTCGTCGTGGTATTGATTTGGCAGTTGCCCAAGGTATGAATATCAAAATCATTCAAATTCCCGAAGGTGCTGGCAAAGATCCAGATGAATGTTTGAAAAAAAATAAAGAAGTTTGGTTTGAAGCTGTAAAAAATGCGAGTGAAGTAATGAACTGGTATTTTTCTCGTGCTTTTTTACATAAAGATTTGAACAATCCTAAAGATAAACAAGCAATTGCTTCAGAATTATTATCCAAAATCCAACATATTCCTTATGCTATTGAGCGTGATCATTGGTTACAAGAGCTTAGTCATCGTCTAGGGGTAGATATAAGTGTTTTGCGTGATGATTTACAAAGAATAAAAAGTGAAGAATCTTCAGTGAGTGTTTCTAGTCTTGCGGGGAAAACTAAAATTGTTGAAGAAAAAAAAGAAATTCAGTTACCTTTGACTAGATTGGATAGTCTGATTGAAAGATTTTTATCTTTGTATTTGCGTTTTTTTAGTGATGTTCAAGGAATTAGCAATCTCTTTTCCATAGATTTATCGCTATCCACAGGCAAATATTCTGCTCTTTACGAAAAGCTAAAAATCATGTATAATGATGGAAATAATGACATCACACATGTCAGAGAAACTTTTTCAATTGAAAATCAGGAAAATATTGTAGATGTTCTTCTTATGTTAGGTGAGAAGGATTTTTTTGGCTTTAGTAACAAAGAAGTAAAAAATGATTTAGAAATTTTGTCAAAAACTATCCATGAAGAATGGTTGAAAAATGAAAGAAAAAGAATTCAGAATGAAATGATTCAAGCTGAAAGCATGGGTAATAGTGCTAAGGTGGATGAATTGATGAATTATTTTCAAAAATTAGTGTAGTTTTTAAATTAAAAATTATTCATATTGTTCCGTCTTAAAATAATGGAACTAATTTTAAAAAACATGCCACGTGGCACAAAAAACACAATTAAGTCACCTCGCAAAGTAGTAAGTAAATTGCGTGGTAAAATCAAGAAAACTGTCCAAAAGACAGTCACTACAGTAAAGAAGACTGTTTCCAAAAAAACAGCTTCCAAAACTAATACAAATTCCCGTCCAAATAAAACTCTTAAACGGGTCCAAAATGTTGGTAAAAAAATTACTAACACAAAAAATAGTGTCAAAAAAGTACTTAGTAAAAGTGCTTTTAAAAGACAAAAAAGAAAAGAAGAAAAAACAAAAGTAAAACTTGACAAATCACAATTTGACAAGAATTTTGTGGTACCTACAGAAGACAAAGTAGTACAATTGGTAAAAAAAGGACGTGAAAGAGGTTTTTTGACTGAGCATGAAATATTACTGTTGTTTGATAGACTTGAGTATTATTTAGATGTGTTTGATAATTTTTTGGACAAAGTAGACAAAAATAGTGTTTCTATTGTAGAAAGTCAGCCAGGTGGTTTACTCGGTAATAGATATAATACTCATAGAGAAACAGTCATGGTAGATTTACAAGGAGATCAAGCTGGTGAGAAGTCATTTTTGTCTTTTGATTTGGCTAATATTTCTCAAGATTCTATCCAAATGTATTTGCGTGAAATTGGTAAGGTACCACTTTTGTCAGCTGACGACGAAGTATCTTTGGCCAAACGACGTGAAAGAGGTGACAAAAATGCTGAACGAAAAATGATTGAAGCCAATTTGCGTCTAGTAGTTTCTATTGCCAAAAAATTTGTTGGTAAATCATTATCAATGCTTGATTTGATTCAAGAAGGAAATATTGGTTTGTTCCGTGCTGTCAAAAAGTTTGATTATCGTAAAGGTTACAAATTTTCTACTTATGCCACTTGGTGGATAAGACAAGCTATCACTCGTGCTTTGGCTGACCATTCTCGTACGATTCGTATTCCTGTTCATATGGTCGAGACAATCAATAGATTGCAACAAGTTTCTCGTCATTTGCTTCAAGATCTAGGTCGTGATGCAACTCCAGAAGAAATTGCAGCTGAAATGGGTGAGGAAGTAGAAAAAGTCAAACATATTATCAAAATTTCTCAAGACACAGTCTCACTTGAAACTTCTGTGGGTGATAATGATGATGACGATACTTCACTTTCTGACTTTATCAAAGACGTCAAATCTGTTAGTCCTGCACAAGCCGCTGGCGTGGAATTACTCAAAGATTATATCAAAGAAGCGGTCAAAGATCTTTCTCCTCGTGAGAAAAAAATCTTGGAAATGCGTTTTGGTCTAGATGATGGTGTCACTCATACTTTGGAAGAAGTTGGTAAAGAATTTGGTGTTACTCGTGAACGTATTCGTCAGATTGAATCAAAAGCGCTTGATAAAATTAAAGATTTTGATGTGATTAAGAAGTTGCGTGACTATTAAAATATAAAAACATCTCAACAATTAAACACTATAATATTAAAACGTAAAAAACAATCCCGATAGTTAGTCGGGATTTTTTTTGTAATTTTAATTTTTTGTTTTTATATTTTCATAATAAAAAAGTAATTCATTCACAAGATATTTTATCATGAAAACGTTTAATCTGATTCGGCAAGAATTTCTAATAAATCTAAAAATAGGTTAATAATATCTAAATAAATATTTACAGCAATAGTGATTGCAGCTCCCCACGATTCATCTCCTTTCATTTTTTCCATCATGTTGAAGTCGAAAAGTAAATATAAAGTAAAGATAATAGCTCCAATATATGCTTTGACTAGGGAAAACATTTTTGAACGGAAAAAGAAAACATTCAAAAATCCCATTATAATTAGTACAAATAATGACATGAATAAAAAACCTCCAAGGAAACTGAAATCAATACTTGTTAGAAATACAATCCCAGCTGTAGAAAAAACAGCAAGGGCTGTAGCAAATAATGCTTGAAAAACAATATTGTGCCATTCTTTGTGATATTTAGTAGCGTCAAAAGATTTTTCTAATTCATTTTTTTGTTCATCATTAATTTCTTGTCCTTTTTTTATAATAATTCCACGACTTTTGAAATATCTTTTAATTTTGAATCTTTTGCCTAAGTGTTCAATTGTTGGACCAATTTCCCAGCCAACTAAAGCTGAAAAAACAGCAACAAGAAAAATATTGAGAGGATAAATGTTTGCAAACAACATTATTGCAAGCAAAAAAACAAATGTAGCAATAACGGTTATAAACATTTCTTTTGTTGTTTCAAACGTTTTATTTATGCGAGATGTTATTGAGGTAATTAACAACATACCCCCGACAATTAAGAATGTACGAGCAAATAAGATATCAAACATATTTTTGGTCAAAGTATTAATAGTATAAAAGTAATTTTGAAATAAGTTTCTTAATAGCGTAACTTTTTAAAAGTAGTATTCACAGATAATTTGTTTGTGAATTGTTTATAAGTATATCATTTTTATGGGGAATGGCAAGATATTTTGTTTATTGTTTATAATATTCAAGTATGTTACAATTCAAGCATTATATTTTCAAAAAAATTTTATTTATGCATTTTTTTTCTTATTTAAAAGAACATTTTATTGTTTTTATTTTTTTATTAACCTTTTCATTTTTACCAAGCATTACCAAAGCTGATTCAGTTCCTTATGTCGGAGTGAGAGACGAGGGTTTGAGTGTGGAATACATTAGTCAATCAGTTGATGACGATATTCAAATCAAAGCGGGGGACAGTGTAAATATTATTTTCAAATTCAAAAATATTGGTACAAAAACTTGGGACAGTAACAGCAAAAATTATATTTCTGCTTTCACTATGGAACCTCGTTATCGTAATTCTGAATTTCGAGGTGACAACTGGTTGGGCGCTTATGAGACAGCCAAAATAAATGGACAAGTGAAACCTGGAGAAATAGCTGAGTTGTCTTTGAACTTGAAAGCACCAAATAAACCTGGTAAATATATAGAAAAATTCTATTTGGCTTCAAACAACTATTCATGGGTAAAAAATGGATACTTTTTTGTTGTTTTGAATGTCGTAGAAAATGTTACAGTTAGTGATATTGTCCCTGTCGTTAATGATGAAATTAGTCAAGTAGTTAATACTGTTGTAGCTACAACTACCACAAAAAATCTTAGTTTTTCTAGTGGAAAATTGTCAATGATTAGTAGTAAAGATTTTATTGCTAAAGGTGGGCAACAAATTCCTTTTATTTTGGGTTTTCAAAATTTGAGTCAAGTTGCTTGGAATGGTTATACTATTGCCATAACTGATGACAGCAAAGATTATAATTTCATTGATGATGATTGGGCTTCAGCCAATGTAATTCTTTCACAAGATAAAGAAATTGTATCTTATACTAATACTCGTGATACTATTTATCTGCGAGCACCAAACAAGCTCGGTGAGTACAAACTTAGATTACAGCTTTTTAGCGATAAAAAAGAAGTAGTAGGTGCTTATGTAGATATTATAGTAAGAGTGTTGGTCGAAGCAGAAGAAAATTATCTAGTAGCAAGCAAAAGTATTGATACAAATTATGTTTTTGAAATAGTAAAAGATGATAGAGAATATTTAGATAGTTTTGATTTGGTAAAGCTAAATAAAAAATTAAATACCTATTTGCCAGTGCTCATGTTTCATTATATAGAAGATATTTCTGCCAATACATCTGACAAACTTCGTTATAATTTGTCTTTTTCGCCAGAAAAGTTGGAGCAATTTTTGCAATATTTCAAAAAAAACAACATTGAAACTCTGACTTTTTGGGATGTAAAAGATATTTTGGAAGGTAAGAAGGATTTGCCAAAGAAAGCTGTGATTCTTACTTTTGATGATGGTTATGTGAGTCATTATAAAGACGCTTTTCGTCTTTTGCAAAAATATGAGATGAAAGGTGTGTTTTATATAATTACCAATGCTACTTTCAATACTAAAGAGCATCTCAATTGGGAGCAAATAAAAGAAATGTCTGATGCTGGTCAAGAAATAGGTTCACACACTGTCAATCATTTGGATTTGTCTTTGGTTAGCTTGGAAAAGCAGAAAAAAGAAATAGTAGATTCTAAAAAAATGATAGAAGAAAAAATTGGTAAGCCTGTAATTTCTTTTTGTTATCCTTCTGGAAAATATAGTAGTACAGCGCTAAAATTGGTAAAAGACAATTATCTTTTTGCCAGAACTACACAAGCGGGAAAATATTTTTCTTTTGATAACAGATATGAAAATCCAACAGTGAGAATTTTTCCCACAAGTGGTTTTACTTTGTTAGATATTTTGTTTTAAGTTTCATAAAAATAAAAAAACAATCTCGATGAATATCGGGATTGTTTTAAATTATGTTAGGTGATGTCGTTGAATTTTATAGCATTTTCTTCTTTTCTCCTTTGAAAGCGTGCCAGGCACCTTTGATTGATAGTGCAAATGATAAAATGACTATTGTTAAACCAGTATATATCAAAAATTTTGAGGCAACACTTTCCCATAGAAGGCCCAGAAACAAAATAACTATTCCTGGTATAATGACCATTTTTATTATTTTGTTTTCTTGTTCAAAATGGAACTTAGTAAATTCTGAATTAGTTTGGGTTAACCATGATATTACATATCCAAGTTCGAAGAGATAAGCTGATGCGGCGACAATTTTTTCTTGTTTTGTAGTGTTAGTCGTTTCCATAATTTTTTGTTTAGTAAATAAAAAAATTGGTTAAATTATTTGCTGAAAACAGATACAAATCTTCCTTCGTAGAGAAGTTTGACTACTTCTGTTGGACTGAATATTTTTCCATTCATACAAACATAAATGCCTGGTTTTAGCTCATGAATTTTTGCAATAGAATAACCTAGATTAAATGGAGCATCAGATGGTGAAAAACCAAGAAGTGGAATCATACTGCCTGTAAAAATAATAATTTTATTATGTTTACCAAGATTTGCATCTAAATAGCGTGCTGTGTCTGGCATGGTATATGTTCCGTGGGTCACAATAAATTTTTTGTGAGGACTTTTTTTAATTTCTTTCAATACATTTGCAAGATCACTTTTTTTCAAGGCTCTACTATCTTTCATACAAATGGTTGTAAACTCTGTTTTTTCGTGGAGTTTCAGACTTTTTATATAGGCTGGTATTGAGGATTCTTTCAAAGTGTCTACTGTATCTTTTACGCCATTATAAAAAGAATCTATGGTACCACCAGTTATGATGAAATGGATTGCATTTTTTTGTGTCATAATATTTAAAACAATTATAAATTCATATTACAATCATATCAAAAAAACAGTGACTTTTCAATCCCGACCTAGTCGGGACGAGAAATTTTGATTTTTTATAACTTGCTATGAAGATGTTCTTTTTTATATTTTGTTAGTTTATTGTAAAATAATTAGTTACGCTGTTTTTGTATTACTTATTTAAAATATTTTTTGGCACTTGGTCGGCGATGAGGACAGCCGGGCCAACAACAAGGTCGGCGTTTACCGGCCAGAAGATCATCACACAAGCGGTCTAGATGTTCTTTTCTGGTTTCTTGTTTTTTTACGATGGTAACCCAACATATCCACTCGTTTCGGGCGAGGGGAGTGAGGCTGTTCCATTTTTCAAGTACTTCTTTATTGGAAGCCAATGTTTCTTTCAAATCAGCCGGTATTTTGTGGAGTGTAAAAGGGGTGATTTGTTTGGGCATATTTTTATTAGTTATCGGCAAAATAATGTCACCTAATGTTCAATTATATGTGCGAAATTTGGGAGAAGGAATTTTTTTACATTGAATTATAAATGTGAAAAATTCTTGAACCGGATATGCCGTGTTAGCTAATGTAAAAAATTCTTTGTACAATGTTTATTTTCAGTACTTTTGAAAAATTTTTCTTACGAAAGTGTCAATTTATATGTGATTCCATCTTTCCATTCTGGATTATTCCATTCTTCAAAGCCTAATTTTGCACAAAGTTTTTGCATTGGAAGATTTTCAAAAGCTGTTTCAGTAATTACATATTGAGATTTATGTTTTTTGGCATGGTTTATACAATCCTCCATAAGTTTTTTACCAATTTCTTGCTTTTGAAAATCTGGATTTACGAATATTTCACGAATAAAGAAACAATTATTTTCCCACCAGTCTGTGTCACAAGAAACAAATCCGACAAACTCATCTTCTTGTTTCGCAACAATATAAAGGCTATTTTCTCTATTAAAATTATTTTTTAATAGGTCAATTGTTTTTTTGCCATATTTATAGGAAAAACCTTTATAAATTGATTCTTTATTGTGTAAAATTTCAATTTCATCTTTGCTTATTACTTTGTGATAAACGATATTGATCATAGAAAAATTTTTTCAAAAAAGTAAAGGTACAACGTTTATTAGAATTTTTTATTTCAGCTAACGTTCGCGTTTATGCGATGTGATAATTAGTTTTCGTCCTTTGCAAAGTAGATCTCACCTGTTTGGGGCAAATTAAATTTATTAATTAGATATTTGACTAGTTGTTTGGTTGATTCTATCCTATCTTCTGGATTAGAGAGATATACTTTCTCATAAAGTTTAAAAAAATCCCTGTCTATTTCTTTTATTTTACTTTCCAATTGAAGAGATTTTGGTAGCCACTCATTGTTCAATTCAAAAAAAAGTTTGACCATTTTATCCATGATTACATCCCACGAGTGATAAGCAAGTGTGCTGTTAGGTTTATTCAGTGTGTGTAAAAACATTGTACAGAGATATCCGGCCTCTTTTGGATCATTTTTTGGACCGAGTGACCAAACCCTATTTGCTTTTTTTTGAATTGTTTTCATTTGTCCTGATTTGTCAAACACAATTTTACCGTGTGCAATAATTGAAAGTTCAGCATTACTTACTTTATCACGCCTAAAATCCTGATTATTGATAACTTCCGCCGTAGCACAGCAAATATCTACTAACAGACCTTTGTAGTGAAATGTTTTGTAATATGATTTACCCTTGCTTATTAGCACAGTGAAATCGTAGTCACTTGTGGCTACAAAGTCTCCTTCAATTCTACTTCCAGCATAAATTATACCCTCGCAAAAAGGGATTTTTTTAAGCTTTTCGATAATCAAATTTACGTTTGTATCCATAATAGAAAACTAATTTTTATTTCGCATAACATTTGTTATACGAACTCTTTAAAATAGTCGCTAAATTACGCTATTTATTTTAAATAAATATAAATTTATAATTAGCTAAAAATCCATACTTTTATCATATCAAAAAAACAATCCCTTCACAAGAGATTGTTAAAATTAAATAGTATAGGAGTGGAGAACGTAAGTTCGCCAATTTTTGTAAACAGGGCGAACTTACGTTCTCCAATCCTTGTAGCTTTTTATTGTAGTCTTTCCTCAACCATCTTCCAATTCACATGATCCCAAAATTTAGCAATGAAGTCTGGACGGGCGTTGCGGAAATCTATGTAGTAAGCATGCTCCCAAACATCTAGAGTAAGTAAAGGTTTTTTGCCTTCTGTCAGGGGAGTATTGGCATTGCTGGTTTGTAATATTTCCAATTTGCCGTCACTAGTCTCTACTAACCAAGTCCAGCCAGAACCAAATAGGGAAGTGGCAGCGGTAGTAAATTTTTCTTTGAAATTTTCTAGTGATTCAAAATTTTCAGCAATTTTTGTCAAAGTTTTTCCACCAATTGCTTGAGATTCTGGAATAAGAGATTCCCAAAAAAAACTATGATTGAAATGTTGAGCTGAATTATTAAATACAGCCATATTTTTTTCACTATTGGCAGTCTTGATGACTTCTTCCAAGTCTTTGCCGACATAGTCTGTACCTTCTATGGCTGCATTTAGCTTGTTTACATAAGCAGCATGATGTTTGCCATGATGATAATCAAAACCTTCGGCTGTACAAAAGTCTGGCATAGAATCTTTGGCAAAAGGTAAATTTGGTAGTTCGAACATAGGGTTTTTGTTATTTTTTTAAATCGTGTTTTTTAAAACATTAAATTTTAAAATTTATTTAATATCCTAAGATATTTTTTCTTTTTTCAGTCCAAGCAATAGTATCCTTTATTCCTTGTTCTATACTTAGTTCAGCTTTCCAATTTAGTAGTGTATAAGCTTTTTGTGAACTTGCATAGCCACCAATTACGTCACCTGGTCTTCTTGGTTTATTTTCTTTAGCAATTTTGTATCCAATTACATTTTCAAAAGCTTGGATGAATTCCAATACTGTAGCACCTTTTTCTGAACCTAAATTTATCACACAATATTTTTCAGTAATTTTTTCAAATTTTTCAAGAGCAAGCATATGGGCACGAGCTAAATCCCAAACATGAACATAATCTCTAATAGCAGTACCATCTCTTGTTTCCCAATCAACACCTGTAATAGGCATATTTTCTTTAGTTGCTTGTGTTTTTAGTATTACGCCTAGTAAATGGCTAGGATTTGCCAACTGTGAACCACTACGAAACTTTGGGTCGGCTCCGACCGGATTGAAATATCTAAGCGAAATAACTTTGAAGTCATACGCTTTACTAAAATCTTCTAAAATATTTTCAATTATAATTTTAGTATTAGCATATGGACAATTTGCCTTTAGAGGACTTTTTTCATTTACTTGTAATCCTTCGTCATTGTCATAAATAGAAGCAGACGAGCTAAAAATTATTTTATTTTGGCCTAATTCTATAAGATTATGAAATAATTCTAATGATTTTACAACATTTTCTTTGTAGTATTTGTAAGGTTGTGCGACAGATTCAGGTACTACTATGATGGCTGCACAATGAATTGTACAGTATATATCCTTATTTTCAGTAAAAATTTGTTTTAGTAATTTTTTATCAGCTATATCACCTTCATAAAATATTTTGTTTTTAGTAAATTCTTTTTTTCCTGTTACCAGAGAGTCCAAAATAATTGGTTCAATACCTGTATCTTGCAAATATGATGCAATAGTACTACCAATATAGCCGGCTCCTCCTGTAATTAATACTTTCATAAAGATTTTTTTTAAAAACAATATACAAATTGCAAATTCCAAACAATTTACAAATTTCAATATAAAATATTGTAATTTGTGTTTTGTGTATTGTTTGGAATTTGTTTATTTATAATTGTTTATTTTTGAATAATTAGGAAAATTAAATTTTACCTACTAAATCAAGCCCTGGTTTCAAAGTATCTTTGCCTGGTTTCCATTTGGCAGGACATACTTTGTCGCCGTGTTCAGATACGAATTGAGCGGCTTGAAGTTTTCTTAGCAATTCTTCTGAATTTCTACCGATACTGTTGTCATTGATTTCGTAAGATTTGATAACGCCATCTGGATTGACGATGAATGTAGCACGCAAGTCAACACCTTCTTCTGGCAAGTAAACGCCAAGCAATTTGGAAAATTTTGAAGTAGGATCAGCCAACATTGGATAATTTACTTTTTTGATTGCTTCTGAATGATCATGCCAAGCTTTGTGTACAAATACTGTATCTGTACTTACACTCAAAACCTCAGTATTTAGAGATTTGAATGTTTCATAGGTCTCAGCCATATCTTCTAGTTCAGTAGGACAGACAAAAGTGAAGTCTGCTGGATAAAAGAAAAGAATAGACCATTTTCCTCCCATTTTACTTGGGTTTATTTTGACAATTTCATTGTTGCTATAAGCTTCCAATTCCATGTCAGGTACTTTTTGTCCAATGAAACTTGGACGATACATTATTTCTTCCATATGTGGATAAAATTAAGTTTATTAAATAATATAATTTATACTTTTATGGTACTATATAAGAGCTATCTAGTCAATCTGTGGAAAAGTATTGATTTTCCTTCACAATTGCATAGTATATAAGCTTTGTGCTATAATTGCCAAAGTCAAAAAACTAATTTATTAATTAATTTATTTATTTCATTTAATTTTGTAAATATGGAAGAACAAAACACACAAAAAGGCATCTTTGATGTAATGACTCCACAACAAACATTTGTTTTTGGTTTGGTCGGAGGAGTATTAGTACTTTGTACTTTGGGATTTTTTATTTTGCTTGGCATTATGCTAAAAGGCGGGGATAGTTTGCCAAAAAATAACAATGTAAATACAGGTAATAATGTAGTAGAAAATAACAATTTACCACAACCTAGTGCAGAAATAGTGATCAAAGATGTAGATACAAAAAAAGATCATATTCGTGGCAATAAAAATGCCAAAATAACTATCGTAGAATTTTCTGATACAGAATGTCCATTTTGTAAAAGATTTCATGAAACTATGAAACAAATCATTGACAAATATGGTGATGATGTTAGATGGGTATATCGTCAAATGCCTCTTGATGGTTTGCATAAAAAAGCTCGTACAGAAGCACTTGCTACAGAATGTGCGGCTGACCAAGGTAAATTTTGGGAATATATTGATTTGATTTATGGAAGAACTACATCAAACGATGGTTTGGATTCAGCTCAATTACCACTTTTTGCCAAAGAAGTTGGTATCAATGTAAACAAATTTCAAACTTGTTTAGACAACAAACAATTTGCTAGTGAAGTACAAGCAGATGAAGCTGATGGACAAGCTGCTGGTGGTCAAGGTACTCCATACTCAGTACTTATCGGACCAAATGGTGAAAAATCTGCTATCAACGGAGCTTATCCTTATGAACAAGTAGAACAAATGATTCAACAATACTTAAAATAAGCAATTTAAGCAAAGTAAGCAGAATAGGCAGATTAAGTAGATTTTAAAAAACGTTCTCAGAGTTGAGAACGTTTTTTTGTTTTTGAATTATTTTTAATCTTTCATGAGAAAATTCATGGCTTGGTAGCCTTTGCCATACATATCTTTTTCAAAATTTTCTAAAAATTCATCCATAACTTTTTTCGTTTCGATATTTTCTATTCTTTCTGTAAGTTTGTAAATATGATTAGAGACAAAAGTTTTGCGCCAATCAAAGTTTTCGTGTTCGTATTTAGTATTATAATTTATATGTTCTAAATAAAATTGATGATCAATTTGGTCAATTATTTTACAAACTATTGCCTCATCATTTGCTTTTGTATTCATCTCCACAAATATTTCTTTTAGATCGTTGTCATCATCCAGGTATGAAGTTATAAGTTCAATCGCTCTTTCACCTATTTTATCTTTATGTTCTTTTAAATCAGAATATTTTCTATTTAATGGAGCGGACACATCACCTCCGAATAGTTCACCTAGATCGTGAGTTAGTAGCATTTTTAGAAGTTTATTTGAATCAAAATTTTGATTAACTTTCTTTATTTTTCCTCCTAAAATCATCGCCATCATTCCACAAGTATAGTGGTGTTCAGCCAAACTTGGTAATTCGTATGATTTTATACCACCAGGCGTAAAACCAGTTAGCAGTTGTTCTTTGGTAAGTTGTAAGATAGAGAATAATTGTAAAATTTTTTGCATAAAATATTTTTTTTATTTTTCAAAAGGATTCAAATTTTGTTTTAAAATATTTTCAATTGGTTTGAAAAGTGGAGTTGGTAATTCTTCCCAAGTCAACCAAGACCATTCTAACCATTTATTTGGCTCTTTTACTTTTTCTTGTCCAGAAAGATAATTAGCTAAAAGAAAAATAGTGATATAATGTTGGTTGTCTTTTTCCATTATGTCATTTGTTGTTGCAAAAAATCGTATATTATTAATTTCAATATCGGTTTCTTCTTTGGTTTCTCTTTTGGCGCATTCTTCCCAGCTTTCTCCAAATTCTAAATGTCCACCAGGAAAACTATGGGTATTTGTTCCAAGTTTGCTTATTCGTTTTCCTATTAAAACTTTGTTATCTTTCATTATAATTACACCAAT
This sequence comes from Candidatus Magasanikiibacteriota bacterium, assembly GCA_041674805.1. Taxonomy (GTDB): domain Bacteria; phylum Patescibacteriota; class Patescibacteriia; order Magasanikbacterales; family UBA922; genus UBA1557. Next base: position 210,321 of record JBAYVA010000001.1, read on the forward strand.
ACCTACTTTTGGTCTTTCTGTTTTTTCTTTTATAAATTCAAAACGTGGCATTTTCTTACCTTCCCATTCTACTTCTTCCAAAAAGTTTGAAATAGGTCTAACCCAATAGTCACAAAAATTTTGTTCATAAAGCGGTTTGTAAAGTACTAGGTCTTCCAGAGTAGATTCATATTTGGCAATGCCCATTACTTCGTATTCGTGGCCTTTGTAGTGGCGATAAATTCCTTTTTTGATTTCTGGCATAGTTATATTATTATAGATGATTTAATCATAGCAAAAATAGGCAGAATAAGCAAAGTAAGCAGAGTAGGCAGAATAAGTAAATTTTATTTGAATATTTGGATAATTTATCTAAACAAAGCTATTTTTAAGATATGAACAATTGAATGTTTGAAAGAAAATAGCTATAATATACGTATTAATTGATGACTACGTGGATAACTGTTGTTTTTTACTAATGTGATTTGTAATAAATAGCGTAGTAATTCTATAAATTATGATGATTTTTGATGATTCTTTTTACGAAAAAACTGATAATGAATTAGTAGCCTTAAGTCTGCAAAATCAAGAATATTTTGTACATTTGGTACGTAGATACGAAAGAAAATTATTGTCTTATATCATACGTATTTCAGGTATAAAATATGAAGATGCCGAAGATGTTTTGCAAGATGCTTTTGTCAGTATGTTTTTGAAGTTGAACAGTTTTGATCCCAAAATGAAATTTTCTTCTTGGGCTTATCGTATAGTACACAATCAGACTATTACAGATTTTCGTAAAAGAAAAGTAAGGCCAGTGCAATATTTTGAAGAGAGTGATCTGATAAAATTGGTAGATAGCATGGAGACGGACAATCATTTTGACAAAAAGTTGTTGAAAGAAGAGATTACTACTATTTTGGATAAGATGGATGAAAAATATAGGGAAGTATTGGTCTTAAAATTTTTGGAAGAAAAAGATTATAATGAAATATCAGATATCTTGAAAAAACCAGTAGGAACGGTTGGGACTTTGTTAAATAGAGCTAAGAAAAAATTTCGTTCAATATATGAAAAAATAAATAAATAATATGACAGATTTAGCAAAAAAAATATTAGAGACAATCAAAGAAAAAAAATTGAAGCCAGATGCTAGAATCAAATTTTTGATAATTAGTTATTTTTGGGCATTTTTGGCTTTTTTGATGGTTGTTTTTGGTTCTTTGGCTGTTTCAGTAATGATTTTTTATTTGAAAAATGAAGATTGGGAAATGTATAGTAAAGCCGGTTTTTCCAAATTGAATATGATACTTTTGTCTGTTCCTTATTTTTGGATTATTTTGTCAGCTTTGTTTATTCTTGGAGCTTATTACAATTTTCGTCATACTAAATTTGGTTATCGTTATAGATTTTCAATTGTTGTAGCTATTTATTTTGTCTTTACTTTGTTAGTTGGTTCTTTGTCTTATTCTTTGGGAGTAGGTGAAAAAATGGAAGGAATGTTTTACAACAATAATTTGGTTTTTTATGGCAAAATGTTGGATAAAAGACAAGAAATGTGGCACAAACCAGATATGGGATTTGTCATTGGCGAGGTAATTTCTATGGATTTGAGAAAAAATCAAATAAAATTAATTGATCCTGAAAATAATGAATGGATTGTAGATATTTCCAAAGCAATTTTACCTCCATTTTTGTCGCTTGATATGCCACACAAAATAAGAGTAATAGGAAAAATTATTTCTAATAACGAAATAAAGGCTGAAATAATTAAACCATTTTTTATTGAACCAGATAGGGATTGTCTCAATGATCCTCGAGGATGTAATTTGATTCATCGACCAATGATGAAAGAAAACATGATTAGATTGCGTATTATTAATTGATAGTGAGCTCACACAATTTTAATCTATTTTAATCGAGATAATAAAAATATATGAAAAAAACGACTTTAGGTATCTTTGGTATTTCGGCATTAGGATTAGCTTTGGCTAGTACAGGTATTGCTCAAGCAGCTAATAATAATTCTAGTCAAAACACAAGCATGACTAGAAAAAATTTTGATGGAAATCGTTATAATCAAATGCAACAAATTTTTGAAGCTACTGATTATAATTCTTGGAAAAAACTAGTTTCTCAAGATGAAAGAGCTAGCAGAATTTTGGAAGTTATCAATGAAAGTAATTTTCCAAAATTATTGGAAATGCACAAATTGATGCAAGCGGGTGACAAAGATAGTGCTAACGCTATTCGTGAAGAATTAGGTCTAAAACAAAATGGCAAAATGGGTAGAGGCCCTTTTGATAAAGAATCCTATGAAATTACAAAAACAGCAATAGAAGATTCAGATTATGCTGCTTGGAAAATAGCTGTTGCTCAAATGCCAAATGCAGAAAATATGCTAGCCCCAAAATAACTGAAAATAATTTTTCTAAACTTGTAGAGATGCATAATCTTATGCAAGCAGGGGATAGAGAAGCTGCTGAGACTATTCGTGAAGATCTTGGATTAGAAAAATTTGGTATGGGCAAAGGCGGTATGATGAGAGGTGGTAGAAACTTTGAAAAAAATACTGCTAAATAACAAAATTAGAAACCTTTTTATTCATTTTTCACTTTTAGAGTGAAAAAGCAATTAAAAACACGCTGACCAAACATTAGCGTGTTTTGCTTTTTTGTGATAAAATATTTGTATAAATTATTAATTTTTTTATGGAAAATCAAAATCAAATAGCTAATATAAAAAAAATGTCTTGGATTTTTTGGTTTAGTTTTTTAGCTGCTATTTTTATTTATACTTATATTGTCTATACATTGAGTAATGTTCCAAGTCAAGACTTGTCGCCTGTGAGTTCTACAATGAAAAATGTTTTTTATGTTTTGTCTATTATTTCTGCGATAATTTCTTTATTTGTGGTAGATCGTGTTTTCAAAAGTAAATTTGATAAACAAAATCAAACAACTCAAATTGACAAATATGAAGCTTTGAAACTTTATTATACTTATTTTATTATCAAATTAGCTTTTGCTGAAAGTATAGTCGTTTTTGGATTGGTTTTGTCTTTTATGGGTAGTGAAAAGATGAGTATATTTCTTCCTTTTGCTATTTTTTCTTCTTTGGTTTTGCTTTTCAACAGACCAAAAGAAACTAATATTTAAGTTTTTATTATGAACAAAAAAAATATCTTAATTTTGGTTTCGTCAATTTTATTGGTAGCAATTGCGTTGTTTGCTTATATGTTTTTGAACAAACAAAAACCTATTGAAGAAGTAGTACAGTTTGAAGAAATTCTCTTGGTAGATGATAAGGGATATTCAAATATAAATACTTTAAATTTAGATAAAAATTTGGAAAAAACTAAGATAGTAGAGTTGTCTAAAGTAGAAATAGATGATTTGTCTTTTATGAGAGAAGAAGAAAAGATGGCTCATGATATTTACAAAGTTTTGTTTGATAATTTTGGACAAATTGTTTTTGAAAATATTTATAAAAGTGAACAAACACATACTGAAGCTATCAAAAAACTTTTGGACAAATATGAATTGGGAGATATTGTGAGAGACAACAACGTAGGTTCTTTTGAAAATGCTGAATTAAAAAAGATGTATATAGAATTGTTGGAAAAAGGCACAAAGACAATAAAAACTTCTTTTGAAGTGGGTGCTATGGTAGAAGAAATAGATATTTTGGATTTGCAAGAAAAAATAAAAAATACAGATAAACAAGATATTATTTTTGTTTACGAAAATTTGATGAAAGGATCTCGCAATCATTTGCGTGCTTTTGTTAAAAATTATGAAAATTTAACTGGTCAAAAATATGTACCGCAATATTTATCACAAGCAGAGTATGATAATATTTTGAGTATGCAAGTAGAAAGAGGCAATAATAAAAACAATAAATAAAATAAAAAAGGCCACCGTGTTAGGTGGTCTTTTTTTGTAGTTTTTATTTTAAGAAATTTTTTGAGTTTTTCTTATAGCAAAAATTTTTGATTGAAGCAATATTAATTCAGCTACTCCTACAAACATAGTTACATAAAACATATCAGCAATCAAACTGTTGCGGAAAAAAGGTAATGCCATATAATAACTTTGTATCAAGCCAGCAAAATTGTGAGTATACATTGTACCAAAAGCCCAGACACTAAAATTGGTGATTAAGAAGAATAAAGCAGAACCAGCAATAGTAGCAAAAACTGTATTAGTGATATTTTTGTGTTGTTTTAACCAAGTACCAAGTAGAGTAGCCAAGATAAAACTAGCATAAACACTAAACATGATTGGTAAAGAATAAAATCCCAAGAAAATATCGCTTATAAGCATAGCTACAACGGGAATGATAACATTGAGCCTATGAGGTAAATAAAGCCCGGAAAAGAGAGCTAGAGCCATTATAGGAGCGAAATTAGCAGGGTGAGGGAGTAATCGTAGTACAAAGCCAACGATTATCATTGTAACTATTAGAATTAGGTGTTTTTTGTTCATAGGTGTTAAAGGCTTGAAATGCCTGAAAAGCTAGAAAGGCTCAAAAGGCTTTAATGTGTGAATATTATAGCAGTGTTTATTATATTAGACAAATAATTTGAAGACAAGAAAAAGTCCATATAATAATGCACCTAAACCTAGCGAAATTGCTATTTTTTTATTTGCTGGTAATTTTTCTTGTTCTGTAGTTTCAGATATATTTTCTGAAGAATTATCAACATCTTCAAAAATTTCTTCATCTTCAGTTTCTTCTACTGAATCTTGTTCTTCTACTATTTTTTCACCACGTGTTTCTTCTATTTTTGGATTATTATTTGAATTATTTTTTGGTTTAGAATTTGTTTTTGCTATATCTAATATATTTTCTTCTATAGTATAAAGCACTGGTAAAATTTCCATGTCTTGTTCATTTTCTGCTACTTCTACTATTTCTTCGGTACTAGTTGGCATTTCTTCTTCTAAAACAATTTCAATTGTAGTTGTAGGGATTTGTAGAGTGGTGGTTGCTGTATTTGAATTTGAAATATTTTCATTTGAAATGTTTGTTTTAGAAAAATCTTTTAAAATTTCATTCCAATTTTTATTCAAATAAGCTGGGATAGCATAAGATGTAATCCAAACCCTGGTTTGTTCAGTATTCTCTTCTTTTGAGGATATTCCACCATCTGATTGTTGTGCTGATTTTAGATAATCACTAGGTGTAGTTCCATTTTTATTCCAATCATTTTCATTTTCATCAAGTGCATCAATAGCTTGTAGTGCCCAAGTTGTAGAAAATAAATTTGAATTAAAACTAGAATTATTATCTTGTTTTGATTTTAAATAATTTTTTGCAGACTCAATTGCTAATATCACATTTTCATTTGTAGTATTCAAAGATTTTAAAGCTTGGATAGCTGCTGCAGTCATATCTATATCACCAAAATTACCTATTTTAGTATTTTGTTTAGAAAGTAAAAAATCAGTGCTTATTTTGATTATTTCATCTTCATAGTTATAACCAGCATTAACAAGAGTAATAATACCAAATATATCATCATTATAAAGAGTATTTTCGCCTATTTGTTTTCCATCAAAACTCTCTATTATTTTTTGAATATAATTTATAGAAGATGAATTATATGGATTTTTATCTAAAGACATTAAAGCCATGGCTCTACGTTCATAATCTGTTATTTCAGAATTATCTGAAAGGGGATTATTTATTAAATAATTTGCAATACTTTCTTTTTGTTGAGAATTATTTGAATAGCTACCATAAGCAATTGCTGCCCAATCAGTATATAATGTAGAATCAAAAAAATTTCCGTTTTCAATTTTTGAGTTTAGATATACAAAAGCATTATCTATAAAATTATTTGTTGTATTAGATGAAGAGGATCCATTACTTTCAGATGGAGTATTTGTTGTTATATCATTTTCTTCTTCAGTGTTGTTAGAATTTTCTACTGGATTTATAGTCATTATTTCACTAGTAATAAATCCATTTTTTTTGGCATAAATTGTATAAGGTGTGGTAGTTGTAATAAATAATTCATAAATACCGTCTTCATCAAAAATTTCTTCACCATTTAAAAATAATGTGCTACTAGCTGAATTTGATAATATTTCGTTCCAATTTTCATCGTAACCAGAAGATTCTTTGATATTTAAAGTAGTTGTTGAATTTACAAAAGGTGTAGTAGTAGAAGTTTCAATTTTTAATTGAGATAATCCGTAAAATAAATAAATATTTTCTTGTTCTTCTAATATTTCTTGATTAAGACCTTTGGTACCTGGTACATAATAATTATTGTACCATAACCAATAATTAAAATCAGAACCATCATAATTATTTATTTTATTTAAAAAAACTTGATCACTATACCAATTTCCTAAAATAGCCCAATCTTTTTCTTTAGATAATTGTTGAATTGCACACCAAGCATTCAAAGTATTCTCTGTTCCGTTTTCAGTATTTGGACAAGCTGTAACAATAAAATCATTACTATATAATTCTTGATCATAAGTTTGTATTTGAAGATGAATTGTTGTCGTTGGCAATGGTTCAATTACAATATCATTATTTGGAATTTCTTCTGGTGTAGGTTCTTCAGTACTAGCTACTAAATTATTATCAGTGCTTAAAATAGCATTCTCAACTATAATTTCATCTTTTGTTTCTGTACTTTCTAAAATAAGAGGAACTTCTTCGGGATTTTCTCCCTCAGCATAAGCAAAATTTGATATAGTCAAATTGCCAAATAAACTAAAGATTAAAACTAAATTTATTATTTTAAAATTTACTTTTTTCATATTTCCATTCTATATTATCCCCCGAATTAACTTTTTGATAACTAATACCTATATTGGCACTTTTGCCATTTAGGTAGTAAATCCAATATAGTCCTTTTTCATTATCATTTTTTAAATTATTTATTTCTGTTACAAATTTTCCCATGCTACCGTAATCTTTTGTTTGAAAAATAAATTCAGATTTATTTTCATTTTGCAATTGTTGCATGAGTTTTTCTAGAATAATATTTTCTTCAGAAAAATTTATACGATAATTTTTATCATTGACTTTGAAATCTGCAAAGTAGGGAAGTTCTAATACTATTTTTTCTGTTTCTTTTGTACTTGTTGAGGTATTTGTTGCTACTATTTTTTCATTATTTTTTTTAATAGTAGGACTTGTTTTATTGATAGTTACTTTTGATTTTTCAATAATTGTTTTTTTTTCTTCTGGTTTATTTTCTGTTTGTTCTATTTTTTCAGCTTGCAAAATTTCTTCATTTTTTTTCAAATTTGTTTCTGGACGAAGAAAGAAAATTAACGAAGAAAAAAGAAGGGCAAAAAATATCAGCAAATGATATTTCCAATTTATTTTTTTCATAAAAAAAATCTGCTTAAGTGAGCAGAAAGATGTAAAAATATTTCTTATTGTGATAAAAAATAAGAATTTTTTTCCTGCTCGGGATAAATTATACTTGAAGACCGGACTTAACTTTTGTAAAAGTTTTACCGTTGCGGCACAGTGGAGGAATTTGACCTCACTTCCAACAAATATAAATTAATTTGTAATATTGTTATATTAACGTCAAAAAAAAATTGTGTCAAATTAAGAGTGTTGACAATTATTTGACAATTCAATTTTTAGCTTGTTATAATGACTGAAATTATACTTAATCTACATAAATATGTACAAAAGATATTTATTCACAGTTTTGGCAAGTTTTACTTTGCTTGGTGCTGGTTGTACTTCATCAATAAATATCAATACTAATTCTTTTTTTGATAAAAAAGTAGAAGTAGAGGATACTAGTCTCAAAGTAGGCTCTGCTGTGTTTGCTGAATGGAAAGATAAGACTTGGTACAAAGGTACTATCAATGCAACTTGTGAGGGCGGTTTTGATGTTTTGTTTTTGGATAATACAAATAAGTGTGTAACTGAATTGCAAATTTTGCGAGACAAACTGCCTAATATTGCAGATTTACAAGTAGGTAGCAAAGTAATTGCCAAATGGACAGCTAATGCTTATTATGATGCGGAAATTATTAAAGTAAATCCTAATAATTTTACTGTCAGATATTATGACAAATTAGAAAGAGATGTTGTACTAGATGAAATAATTTTGGATAATCGTGTAGAAGTAAGAGGCACTGTTGAATTACAAAAGACTTCTGAAATAAAGACTTCTGAAATATTGAAAGATAATTTTAAGGCAGGTGACAAAGTAATTGCTGAATGGATGACTTCTAATTCACTTTATTCAGCAACAATTATTGGCATTTGTGAAAAAGGTTTAAATATAAAATATTATGATAACGCTGAAAAATGTTTAGCAACTTCACAAATTGTAATAGATTTGCCAGCAGAAAAAGATACTCTGGCAGTTGGTACTAAAGTATTAGTTAGAGATAGTAATACAAACAATTTTTTTGCTGGTGAAATTAGCAAAATTGTTGGTACTAATTATGAAACAAAGTTTTTGATATATGGTGATGAAGCTGTAAAAGTTTTGCCAATTAGTCAACTTAGATTAGACACTAGAAAATAAATATTTAGATAAAATAAAAAATCGCTTAAATATTTAAGCGATTTTTTTTGTTACTTTTTTAGAGAATCTCTTATTTCTCGCAGTAAGCGAATGTCTTCTGGGGTTTCTTTTGGTTTTGTTTCTTCTTTTTTCTTGAATTTATTGATTTGTTTTATCATAATAAAGATAGCAAAAGAAATAATGAGAAAATCCAAAACATTATTTATAAAAGCACCATAATTCAAGGTTATTGCTTCTGTTGTTTCTGTAGCTTTTTTTAGAGTTATTGCTAATTTGGAAAAATCCACACCACCAGAAATGAAGCCAATTGGTGGCATAATAATATCATTGACCAAAGAAGTCACAATTTTGCCAAAAGCTCCACCGATAACTACACCAACTGCCATGTCTAAGACATTTCCTTTCATGGCAAATTTTTTGAATTCTTGAAACATAATTTATAAAAAATATTTTAGAATGAGAAAGATTTAAGCATTTCTTGTACAGTTGGAACAAACTTTTCAAAGTCACCTTGTTTACCAACATAAGTGATGATATAAGCATAATCATCCCAAACAGTGTAAGCTTGTACAACAGCTCCTACAAAATTTGTACCAGGATAAGTACCTGTATAAATTATTAATTTTCCAGGTTCACCGTCAATTGTCATATCTTCTTCTTTTGTCAATTTGAAATCAGGAATATTTTTAGTCAATTCTTTGATACTTTCTTTATGTAAAGTGTCTAGATCTATACCAATATCACCAAAATCTTGAAATAAAACATTTACATTTTCTAAAAAATCATCTTTGTCTGATTGTTTTTTTGAGAAGAAACTTACTATCAAACTATTGTTTGATTCGCCTTCTTCTACATCCCAATTATTTGGGTAACTCATAGTGATACCAGCATTATCATTGGTATAAGTTTTCATTGTGACAGGTTCTTCTTTGTTTGTTTCTGGAGTAGTTGTTTGTTCTACTTTGTTTTGAGCATTCAAATCATTGACAGTAGTTTCTACTTCATTTTTGAAATCTTTGCCAGCTTTGAATATTAAAAATCCAAAACCTAAAAGAGCTAACAAGATAATGACGACTAGAGCTAAAAGTATTTTTTTTACCATATATTTTAATTATATTAGTTGTAAGATATAATAGTGTTGTTTACACTTTTAGGAACGTTTAAAATTCACATAATTTCTAATTTCTAATTCCTAATAAAATTTCCAATTAGTTAATTTATACATTGGACATTTTATTAGGAATTATAAATTAGGTGAATTAGAAATTATTAACGTGTTTGTAAGTGTAAACAACACTCGTAATTCTTACATATTAGTTATTTAATTTTTTATTGAATGTTCAATGGTTTAGAAAAGAAAACGGGATCAATACTTGTAATATTTTTTCTAATAATATTTCGTATGTTTACAAGTTCGGGATATTCATAGAAAAATAATATTTTTTGATTTTTAATTGCATTTGCTGTTGGTTTGTCTGTAAGTACAAAGTGGGCAAAACTTTCGGCAATATCTTCGTCTGTATCAGTAGCTGCATATTCAGTAATGAAATTTTCAGTATATTCTTCATAAAAATAAGTGACATCTTCTTCATACGCGTCGTAACCTACGATTGTTTCCCAATCTTCATATAATCCGCCACCCCAGAATTTTTGGAAATAAATAAAGGAATAAGCCTTATCATATAGACAACCTTCAGATAATAATATTGTTTCACAAGTGTATTCATCGTAGTTGTTATAATCTACTTGGCTACTGTTTAGTGTGATTAGATGACCAAATTCATGTACAAGAGTATAAGTAAAATCTTGTAAATCGAAAAATTTTCCTTTTTCTAATGTGTCTGCAGGATCAACATACAATCCCCAAACATTATCATCGTTTAAATACATTGAAGCTAGAGAACCATCGATACCGTCTGTATTTATAATAAAATTGTTTATATATTTTGTAGTATTTATTTCACCAAAAATAGTGTAGAAGTAATCCCATAAGAAATTATGTTCAGCTGTATTGTTTGCTTCCAAAGTAAATTCTGGGTCAGTAGTTTTGGTTGTTAAATTTATTTTTCCATCTGTAATTTTGTAAGTAGCTAAGTCTAAGCCATCCTCTCCATCTACATATTCTAAATTATCCAAATAAGAAACTATACTAGTATTATTTAAAAAATCTTTTTTTGGTAATACTTTTGCTTCTATTATTTCTTCTTCAATAACTTTTGCATTATTAGTTTCTTCAATTTGTGGTGTGTTTATTACTTGTTGTTTACTTGTATTAGTAAAAGTAATGAGAGCTATTACAAAAAATATTATAATGGCTATTCCTGCAATACTTAGTAATAATATCCATTTGTATTGTTTGATAAAAGCTATGACTTTTTCCATATTTTAAATTAAGATTTATTTGTGCTAATTTTATCAGAAATAGGGGATAGGAGCAAGTTTTTTGAATACAAAAAAGACCTTTTTATAAGGTCTTTTGATTTTTTAGTTAAAAGTAGTGAAAATTATCATGCAAGCACCAAAAAGTAAGAATGGTAATATAAAGAAAGATATTAAACCTATACCAATGTAGCGTCTTTTTTTTCTAAAAGAGATATATATACTAGCTAACATGATTATAAAAAATATGGTTGAAATTGCTGAAAAATAATATCCTTCTAAAAAAGCGGAACCATAAATGGAGAGTTTTGTAAATATGGTCATTAAAAATATAGAGATTACAACTGGTCCAAAAAGACCTAATATAAAATCACGTGTTTTGTTACCTTTAGTTGCGTAATAACCTGGCTCTGTTTGATTCATTTTTTTTATTTCATCTATTTGTTCCAAACCATTTGGATTATTGGGATTATTCATATTGTTTTTTAATGATTTAAATATAAAAAAATAAAGAACTAATAAAAAAAGCTATCACAACTAGTTAAAAAATACAGCAAAACAAGATCCAAAAACTAATAAGGGTATAATTATTGTACTACTCATACCTACTATTAAATAATATCTTTTTGTTTTTAAGGTGTAATAAATAAAAGTTATTATAAAGAAAATAGGAATAATAGTATAAAACCATATTCCAAAAATCATATCTGTATAAGCATATAAATATGGTATAATTGCTGCAAATAAGGCAATAAAAATGAATATATAGATAGCTCCTTTTGAAAAGTCGTCTATTTTTTCAGTTTTATTTTTGTAATAAGATGTAGTTTCTGTATTATTTTCAGAACTAGAATTAGAATCAGAAATAGAGGTAAAACCTGAAGAGTTTTTTTCAGCTTTTTCTAAAAATTTTAGAAGTTCACTTTCTTTATTTTCGGGATTATGATTTGGATTGTCCATATTTTTTTTCTTTTAGATGCTTTAAATTTATAAACACTAAAGCAATAAGTGAAATATATTGAAATAAAGTTAGCCCAAAATAGTGAGGATTGTCTCTGATAAATTCTTCAAAAAATCTAAATATAAAATAAGAATTCATGAGTAAATAAAATAAATAGCCTGGTTGTGCTGTTTTCTTTTTGTATAATAAAACAAAAAATAACAGTGTCATGAAAATTATTTCGTATATTTGCGTAGGATGTCTGTTGATACCATCACCAAAATTTACTCCCCAAGGCAAGTTTGTAGCGATACCATAACAACAACCTTCCAAAAAACAACCAATTCTGCCAATAGCAACACCAAGAGCAATACCAGGTGCAAACAAATTTCCTTTTTTTTCTTTTATACCCAACTTCTTTTTTACGTACCAAATTGTCAAAGTACCACCGAGTAAGCCACCTGTAATAGTACGACCAGATAAAATAAGTGCTAAATTGAAATTGTTTTCTAAAATTAATGGAAAATTTATTATCAAAATTGGTAATTTGGCACCAATTACACCACCAAGTAAACCAGCCACTAAAATATAGATAGAATTATCATTTAAATTGTTTTCTTTTTTGGCAGCAAAGTAATAATAAATAAGTCCAACAATTAGCCCTAACAAAACAAAAAAAGAATAAGATGGTATTTCTAAATTATTGATATGAAATAAAACAGGTTTTACACCCCAATTTTCTGGGTGAATATGTAGATCTATCATATTTATTTTACTATTTTTTTGCTAAGAGAACAACATCCTCCAGCTTTCATACAATTGTAAAGCTTATAAGCAGGACATAAACCAAGAGCTGATACTGTCTTCATTATTGCTAAAAATAGTACAATTATCCAACCAATTTTAGTATTTATAAAATATAAGAATATGATAGCTAAGAGAGCAAAAAAACTACCAAGAGCGTGAGCAAAACGCATACCAGCTACTCCTGCATTTATTTTTTTACTTTTTACAAAAAGTCCAATAGTGTGGTTGTATAAGACAATCATTGGGGCGTGTTTGATTGTCAAAAGAGCTGAGAAAAATAATATAGCAAAAGTTAGTAAAACTAGTAATTTTAAGTGTAAAAAAAAGGCCAACCAAAGTATTAGCATGACACCATATCGACAAAAAGCAAAAGCATCGCTTCTTATTTCTACAAAATCAGTTGAACAATTTTGGCAACTATTATTTTCTTCGGCTGTTAGCATAAAATTTTATTTGTTTAGTTTAAATTTTGGGAAAAACATACCAACTTCTTTTTGATATTTTTTGTATTCTATAAAAGTTTGTGATAATAATTTTTCTTCTTGTTTGGCTCGGTAATACATGAAAGGTATGAAAATAAAGGCGTGAGCCAGAAAAGCTAAATAGTTACTGTACACCAAACATGAACCAATAAACATCATCATTAGAGAAGCATAGAGTGGATGTCTGACTAGATTATACATACCTGTTTTGGTAAGAGTATGGTTTTGATAAATTTTTATTTGGTTTGCCCAATTTTTACCTAAGTTTAGCCTTCCTACAATGTTGATTGTACATCCAGCTACGATCATCGTCAATCCTGATAAAATCAGTATATATTGTAAATTTTGGGGTATTTGGATAGTACCTATTTGAAATCTAATTAATAGATAAAAGCCAACAAAAAATAAAGTCATAGTACCTGTTTCTACAATACTTCTTTTTTCTTTTGTGGCTTTTTTGTCTATTCCTTCTACAAAATTGATAAGTATAGATGTGAACAGAGCAAACAGACAAATGCCAATAATTATGTTGGAAATTAGGTTTATCATTTTCGGTGGAACATGTTATAAGCTGAAAAAGGAATCTTTTTTAGCTCAGGAGTTATAATGTGGACACATTCTTTTTGCATAGATTTCATATCGAAGTTATAAACATCAATAAAAGAAGTGACACTAATACGAAAAGTATTTTCATCAATATATTTCAATTTTTCTTCTTGTGATTTTAACAAGAAACTTGCTGGGATAATATTTTTGACGTCTTTGATAAAGTTAGTACAATTACAACCACCAATTCCAGAAAAAACTTCGTTGGATTTTTCTTTCAAAATTCTATCAGCATCAAAAGCAAAAGTATTATCTATCAAAGGCAAATAACTTTTTACTTTTATTTTTCTCGTGATTGGCACAAATTTCTTTTTGTCTGATTTGACCATATATGTCACAGCCACTCTTTCTACATTGCAAGGTAGGGGAATGATGTCACCTTTTTGAAATAAGTCTGGAGCTTGTTCTTCTATTTTTTTGATAACGCCTGACAAAGTCAATCTGTTTTTGGTATTTATTTCTCTCAATCTACCAAAGTAGGTGACTGGTTGAAAATTGATACCTCTAATACCTTTGGTTTCCGTGCCAAATTCTATTATTTTGCCAATTTGATCATCGTTGTAACCTTTTTCTAAAGTAGTTACTAGAGTAATAGGTATTTCGTATTTGCGTAAATTTTCAATAGCTTTTAATTTTGTTTCAAGTAAATCTCTACCTCGTAAATGAGTATAAGTATTTTTGTCAAAACCATCAAATTGTAAATATACTTCAAATTTACCTTTGAATTGACTAAGTTCTTTGACAAATTCTTCATCTTCAGCAATTCTAATACCATTGGTATTGAGCATGATATATTTGATCTTTTTTTCTCGAGCTGTTTTGATAATCTCTATTATTTCCGGATGAACAGTTGGTTCACCGCCACTAATTTGTAAAATTTCTGATTCACCACCTTCACTGTCTACCAAAAAATCCAACATTTCAGATATTTTTGCTACTGACAAAGGTTCGCCTTTGCCACTGTTAGCATAACAAGTTGGGCAACCAAGATTACATTTGTTGGTGACTTCTATAAGAGCTATACAGGTGTGTTGATCATGTTGAGGACATAAACCGCAATCAAAAGGGCAACCTTTGTCTGTTTTGGTTTGGGTTTTGCAAGGTGTACCGGGTTTGTCAAATTCTCTTTTGCTTAGATGATATTCAAGATTTTCTTCAAACAATTCTTCTTGTAAGCCGTGTTCTTTGCAAAATTTGTGTAAAAATACTTTTTCATCTTTTATGACAATTTTTGTAGGTATTACTTTTAGACATTTTGGGCAAATACTTGTGGTCGATTCGTGATAAATATAATTTCTATCCATATTTTATGATAATTTTATAAATAAGTTTGTCCTGTAAATAAAAAAATTATTGCTTGGATTATTAATCCAGCAAGAAAAAATAATAAAGGTGGTAAAATTAGTATACAAATCATCAAACCTGCTACAAGATAATACCTTTTAGTTATTCTTAAAAATATAAAAATAATTAAAATAATAACTAAACTAATCATTAAAAATAGAATTAAATATACTCTATCATCAAAAATATTTAAAATAAAATCTAGTATATATTTTCCAAATAATATCAAAAAACCTATTGAATAGACTAAACCTTTTATAAAATCTTGTTTTTTTTCAGCTTTATTTTTGTAATAAGATGCAGTTGATGTATTGTCAGAGTTAGAAATAGAAGTAGAAGGTGAAGACTTTTTTTCTGATTTTTCTAATAATTTCAAAAGTTCACTTTCTTGCTCTTTTAAATTATCATCTTTATTTTCCATATTTGAAATTAAGGTTTATTTGTGCTAATTTTATCAGAAATAGGGGATAAAATCAAGTTTGTTGAAAACAAAAAAGACCTTTTATTAAGGTCTTTTTTAGATTAGTTTAGGCTTGTTGATATTTGAAAGATTTTTTCATAGCTTTCCAGAAAACTTCTTTATTGACACAATGTGGATTGCTACCATCACAATCTTTATTTTCTAAGATATTGCCATATTTAGCAAAAGTATTTTTGTCTTCGTACATATATGGATCTTTTTGCAAGTTTGCTGTGACTGCTGCGTGAGCTTTGTCTACGTCACCACCAGCTTTGCCTAATTCTTCTTCCATACCAAGATTGTAGGCACGGACAAGACCACGAAACTCAGCTGATTTGGCTTCTTTTTGGACTGTTTCAAGTGCTTCGCCAAGTATAGCTGCAGTTGGTGCTGAGGCAGGGGAATCGACAAGGTCTATTAGTTCTCCGAAAGCGGCTTTTTTGGCCTCGTCTGTTATTTTGTCAATGATATCATCTTTTATTTGATCTTTTATGCGACCTGTTTCTCTATCGAAGTCTTGTTGCTCTTGGCTTAATCCTTTGTCTATAGCCGCTTGCCTTTCAAGCATTCTTTCATAAAATAGCAATGATTCATCGTATTTCTTTTCTTTTTCTGTTGGATTAGAATTCCAGAATTTCAAATAATCTTTGGCATTGCCCAGTTTTTCATTCCAACGAAGTTTTGCCATTTCTGTTGGATCCATATTTTCTATATCATTTTTTGGATCATTTTTGTAAGCGAGCATTTCACTAATAGCTTTATATTCTTTGTCACTAAGCTTTTCACCTTTATCACGCAAACTATCGTTTAGAGCTGTCAGTGAATTTTTGGTTTTCTCGTCTATTTTTCCGGTAGCGTAGTCTATAGCTGTTTGTTTGTTCATTGGGTCGGTGAGAGATTCGTATTCTTTTTTGTTTTTATCGTTGATTACTTCCATGTAATCTGCCTTGGTCTTTTCTAAACCGTCTAATTGTTTTTGTAAATCAGCGTCTGGATTGTCAGCCAATTCTTTTTTCAAAAATTCTATTTGTTCGTCTATTTCAATGACTTTTCCAGGATAGATAGATGGTCCAACTTGTGAAATACAAGATGCTTTGTCAGCACCTGTTAAGGCGACACAACCAGAAGGGTTTTGAAATTTGACAGAGGTATTCAAAATACATTCTTCTTTGGTATAAGAGTAAAGTCCACCTTTTATTTTGTCACAAGCACCAAGGTCGCCAGTATTTTCAGCAATACGTAGATAACATTTGTCTTTTGGTGGGTTGGAACCAGAATCACTGAAATCTTCGCCTTTTATTTTTTCACAGGTATCGCCAGAGCCTCCTTGAATAGCAGCATTTTGCAAACAATGATCAGGATTGTCAAAGAAACTACAAGCCCATTCATTTATATTACTGACACAACCTGTAAGAAATAGGGGGGCTATCATGATAGTCGCAACTAAAGCAGATTTTTTGGCCATAGTTTTGCTTAGTACAGTTTTGACAATGATTATCAAAGTCCAAATAGCGAGTAACCAAAACAAAAATTTGGTGGTAGACAATAGTGGCACGCCGATATAATAAATCACGCCTCTACCAATGTCAGTATATTTATTTTCAAAATATACCAGTTGTCTAGCAAAAAAGTACCAAGGTAAAGTCATTAGTAAGGCAATAACTGGGAAAATTAGTTTGCAAGTTTTTAGTTTGGTTTTTTTCAAAATAAAATAAACAATGTAACCACCAAGCATAGAGATAAATCCTAGTGCCAGTCCAGCAAAAATACTATACTTACTAAAAATTTTAGTTATACGAGCGTCGGTAATATCAGCGTATTTGATACTTGCCAAATCATAAGCAAAAAAATAAAAAAGACCGCCAAACAGAATCAAAAATAAAAAAGGCATAAGAGCAGAATGTAGAAAACATTTCTTTGGCTTTTTTTCTTTCTTTATTTCGGGAATTTCTTCCACTTTTGAATCCTCTTTTGTTTCCTCTTGAATTGCTTCATTATTTTCTTCTTCCATATGATTTGGTTTAACTACCTTAGTGTAAAATAGGGTAGGGGTGAGTAAGTGATATATATATTGCCTTTTGTTTTCTGAAAGAAAATCATTTTTCTATAAAATAAATTCATTTTTTCTCAATATTAGAGGGGGGCAAGAGGGGAAATTAAAGGGGGGTGAATTACAATTTTTCAACCCTTTTTAACTAAACATTTAAAGCAAAAAGTTCGTCGAGAGTTTTTGACTGAGCGATTGCTCTTTGTGTTTTGATATGGTCTCCGTATTTTCTTTGAATTTTTTTCACTGTTTCAACAATACGGCCAGTTAATTGTCCATATTCATCGAAGGTCATTTTTTTAGCAGCTTTTTCAGAATAATGTGCATAATAGTCATCTTCGCCTTTGCCACTCCAAATACTTGCTCGCATATCATCCCATAGCTTATCTGATCCTTCCTTATATCTTCCTTCAACAATAGTTTCCCAATAGTAAGCAAACACTTCTTCCAAAATGCCATCGTAGCCTTCTCGTCGGCCAAGATGCGGGTCTATTGTGTGTCTTATTTCGTGCCCGATATACTTATTACCTGGTGCTGCAACTATTAGTTTTATTCTGGCTTTTTTACCGCTTTCAACTTCAATATCTAGGTCGGTAACAAAACCTCGTGTTGTAATTTCTCCATGGACATCAAAATCCGTTGAGCCAGTAAGTGCAATATAAAAATTTTTGAATGCTTCGTTGGTTCTAAATATAAAAACTGGCCTGTTGATTTCTCGACCTGCTATTGTTGAGGCTGATTCGGATTTTGCAATTTTTAAATCAAGCTCATCAAGAAGTTCAATGTTTAAAGAACCTCGACCTGTATCGCTTAAACCGCTATTCACAAGATTGATTAGTAACTCTTTGGTTTTATGCGAGCCTTGTTCTATTTCAATCTTGGAAAGAGTTGTCCATAATTTTTTGTAGGCTGCTTCTCTTTCTTCATCTATTAAAATTTCTGGATTTTTCAGCCCAAGTTTTTCTCGTATAGTGTCTATTTTTTTAGCATTTGTTGCTCTTATTACTTCTTCATGGCTTATATTTTTGGCTCGAGCTTCTGACGATACTGTTTCTCTTGGTGGACTTTTAACTGTAGTTGGTTCATTTTTTCGAGGTTCTTCCGCCATTTTGTCCCAGTCTTCTTTTGTTTCTGCCATATTATTGTTGTTTAATTTGTTAATTATATCTTAATTTAGGCTTAAATTCAATCAAAAAGCGTTTTTGGAGCAACTAAAGGGAGAGGAGAAAACACCATACAGAAAAGTGTAAGGGCGATAGCCTTAAAAGGAAAACATGCATTTTACATAACTGATATATAATCAGAATAACTCTTGATTTTATCAATAAAATATAGTGTAATCAGACTATTTTTTATTCTAAATATATACCAAGATTTATAAAAATTATAACAAAAGAAATGAAATTAGGCAATTATAGTTTTCAATTTATTTCTTTTTTAAACCAATACTTTTCAATGATAATCACGATAGTAATTCCTATTGTATAAGTAAGTAAATCAATATAGGAAAATGAAGTTCCTAAAACAGTTTGGGCGATTTTTGATTTTTCTAGGTTTAATACTTTGATAATATTTATATATTGAAAAAATTCTATAGTGAAAGAAAAAGACAATACAAATATTGCAATATTCAAAACTGAAAATTTTAGAAAAGATTTCAGGAAACAATATATCAAAACAACAACTAACATATCGCCAAGATATGGTCTGATAAAATTGTCATGTACAAAAAGTGCAATCAAAATTTCGATTAAAAAAATAAAAATTGTAAGACTAAAGTATCTTTTATTGAATGTTAGCATGGTGTTGGTTTGTGTAGTCGATATTTTAATATAGTTTTTTATTCTAGAATTTTAAATTCTTTTGTTTTTAGATTGTAAGAATAAGGTGTAGCGATTGTGTTTAAATCTCCAGCTGATTCTGGTGTGGCAAACTGCAGTTCATTACGAGTGTCATCGGTACCACGGTAGTAGACCTTGCCAATAAGGTTTTCCTTTGATATTTTTTCTTGATATAAATTATATACTTTTGCACCTTCTGGATGCCGACCTCCACTAAGCCCCCATGATCCTTCTGTTAGCAAGAAGACCAAACCTTCATCAGTTTTTACTTCTTTAATTTGTTGTTCATCTCCAAAATCTTGTGAAAATATCGAGACAAAAAACAACATAATCCCAATTAGGATAAACACTCCTGAAAGCAGAAGGATGATTTTAGAAGTTTTATTTATTTTCATAAAAAATAATATTATTTTAACACTAAAATTATAGCAAAACTCCCTGATTTAAGCAATTATGATTAGTAGATAGAAAATATTGTATCTTAGCTTATACACCCTGTACAAAAAGCATTTTTTCTGTTAATATAAATTTTCTCAATTGTAAATATTAGTATGATATTTGATGATAGAACAAAACCAATTCTAGCACTTGCCCCAATGGCTGACATGACGGACTGGGCTTTTGGGCAGATTTGTCGCCAGGTGGCTGGAGACGATTTTGTGATATTTCGAGAAATGGTCAGTTCAGAAGCGATTGTGAGAACAAATGAAAAAACTTTGAGAATGTGTAAATTTGATAGCAATGAACATCCTATAATTCAGCAAGTTTTTGGGGCTTATCCTGAAGTCGTGGTCAATGCTGTCAAACTAATTGTCACAAATTACAAACCAGATGGCATTGACGTCAACATGGGTTGTCCTGTGCCGAAAATTGCTGGGAAAGCCGATTGTGGCGCTGCTCTGCTAAAAGACCCACAAAGGGCTTATGAGATTGTAAAAGCTCTAAAAAACGCAAATTTGGGCGTCACAATAAGTATCAAAACTAGATTGGGTTGGACTGAAAATGATGATATTTTGACTTTTGCGCCATTGATGGAAAGTGCTGGGGCTGATTTCATTTCTATACATGGTCGTACCAAACAAGAAGGTTATACTGGCACAGCTGATTGGGAAAAAATTGCGCAAGTAAAAAAACTTGTTTCTATACCAGTCTTTGCTAATGGTGACGTCAAGAATCAAGCAGATATCAAACGTTGTCTGGAAATCACTGGAGCCGATGGAATTATGATTGGTAGGGGAGCGCTCGGTAATCCTTGGATTTTCAAAGGTCTGGATAGAGAAGATGTACCAAGAGATGAATTGAAACGTGTCGTGATAGCACATGCCAGACTTCATATAGAACATTATGGTGAGAGGTCTATTACCACTTTTAGAAAACATTTAGCTTATTATTTCAAAGGTGTGGCTGGAACAAAGGATCTTAGAAGTGAACTGGTCAGAGTAACTACTTTGGAAGAATTGGAAAATATTATAAAAAAAATCCCTGGTTAAGGGATTTTTTTAGTATTTATTTTTCTTCTGGAAAAATTTCTCCAGGAAATTCTTGTTCTATTTTGTTTAGTAATTCCTCAGCATTTATTCCTTGTATTTTTTGATATAAATATCTTCTTCCCAGATATGTCTGTAAAAAAATTTCATCTGCAATTTGTACGATTGTGTATTTATCTATTGTTTTAGATATTATTCTTGGATTTTCGCTTATTTGTGAATATTTTAGTAATAAATAAGGTTTTAAAAGTGTAAGAATTCTTTGCATTTTGTCTTGTGTTTCTGGAGAAATTTTATAAGCTTTTGCTTGTTCTTCACTTTCATGTGCTGCTGTTCTGTCGTGAAGGTCTTTTACTGAGTTTCTTGTGTTTTCTAAAGTTTCTAGTTCTCTTGGAGTTAATTCTGAAGCAGCTTTTATTTCTGTTTCTGTTCTGTCGTGAAGGTCTTTTATTGTGTGTCTTGTTCTTTCTAGAGTGTCTTGTTCTCTTGGTGTTAATTTTAAAGCAGCTTTTATTGCATCTGAATCTGTTTCTCCTGGTCTATATATCATATTATTAAAAATTTAAAATTTATTGTTTTTGATATTATTGATTTTTAAGTGCTTTTAATTTTGATGAGTTTTCTATTTGTCTAAATCTAGTTGCAATCGATTCTTTTAAGCTGTTTAAATCAATATTCTCGACATTTAAAATACCTTCACCAGTAGTATCACATAAAAATGACATTTCTCTTGGTTTTATTTTCCAAACAGAATTTGTTGAATCTATAAATAAAATACAAATTTGATTATTTATGGTAGTTCTTATTAAGTGGCCTTCTATACCATATTTTTTAAAAGTTTCATTTTCACTAACTGAAACTTTATTTTTGATATCTATGTTCTTAAAAGTTTCTTTGATTTTATCAAAATCAATTTCTGTTGGTGATCCTTTAGAAAACAACTCTGAAAGAAAAAAATCACGTATTTTTCTTTGTACCTCTTCTTTTTGTTGATTATCTGGACTATTTTCTAGTCTAGAAGCTGGATCTGTTTCCGGCATAGTATTTATATTATTTAAATCTTAATTTAAAAATAATTAAAAAGAATTATATGATATCTTTTTTACTAAGTTTTGATTTTTCCTCTCTTTTGTCAATAAATGTAACAGGAATTTTGGTGATTGTAAAGTTGACTATTTTTTCTTCGCACAAGTTAGCAAATTTCTCATTAGTAGTGAAACAGTAATAGGTCCTACACCACCTGGAGTCGGTGTAATATAGCTAGATTTTTTGACAGCTTCTTCGAAATTAACATCACCATACATTTTGTTGTTTGCAAAAGCAATACCAGTATCTATAATAATTACATTTTTCTTTAGCATGTTTTTGCGTATCAAATCTTTTTTGCCAACAGCGGATATTATGACGTCAGATTTTTTGAGGATTTTTTTCAAATCTTTAGTATGTTCGTTGCAAGTTGTGACTGTCGCTTGTTTATTCAAAAGCATTATGGAAAGTGGTTTGCCGACGAGTGCTCCTGCACCAACTATAGTAATATTTTTTCCTTTGACATCAAGATTTATTGATTTGAAAATTTCAAGTACTGCTTGAGGAGTTGGGGGACTGAAGTCAGCTGTTTTCATGACTAGTTTACCAATATTGGTGTTAGTCAGACAATCGACGTCAATATCTGGGTTCACCGCATCTAGAACTTCTGGTGTAAACAAAGGTTCTGGTAGTGGAAGCTGGACTATCATACCTCGGATGTTCTTTTCTTTTTTCTGAATATCTTTGATATTTTTTACCAATTTTTCTTTTTCAATATCAGCAGGAAAACTGTAGATTTCAAAATCAATGCCAGCATATTTGGCAGCTTCTTGTTTTCTTCGTACATAAGTTTGAGATGGTTTGTCATCCCCAACAAAAATAACAGCCAGTTTTGGTTTGAAGTCTAATTTATTTATTTCTAGTTTTACTTCGTCTAAAATAGTTTGTGCTATTTTTTTGCCATCAATTATCATATAAACGCTGATTTATTAGGATTTATACGCGGATTTTTTCTGTGTCTATACGCGTTTCTTTAACCGAGAGTAAATTTTTCAAAATATATTTTACTTTTTTGGATTCCAAGTTTTTTCAGTGCTTTGGTAACAATTTTCAGCATAGGTTTTGGTCCGCAAATGTAGAAATCTCTTTCTAAATAGTCTGGTACATATTTTTTTATTTTTTCTTCGTCCATATAGCCATGTTCATCTACGCCGTTGTCTTCTTTACTCAAGACGTGAACCATTTTTACATTTTTTTCAGAAAATTGTTTTTGTTCTTTTTGAAAGATAGCATCTTGTGTAGTGTGGTGACAATTGAAAACAATAGATTCATAATTTTCATCTAGTGATTTCAAGATAGACTGTATTGGTGTAATACCAACACCTCCAGCGATGAAGGCTAGCTTTTTGTTGTTTGTTCTTTTGGTTGTAAATATGCCGTGAGGACCATCGATGACAACTTTTGTTCCTACTTTTATATTTGCAATATCAGAAGTGAAGTCTCCTAAATTTTTTATAGTAACACGTAAAAGTTTGTCTTGAGGACTTGAAGAAAAAGAAAAAGGATGTGCTTGTAAAAAACGTTTTTTGTCCAAGAAACGCCAAATAGCAAATTGTCCTGCTGTGTATTTGAAATTTTCTAAGTTTTTTCCAGAGATATATATAGAAATTGTTCCATTTAGTTCTGTTTCTATTTTATTTATTTCAAATTGATGTTTGTAAAAAGAATAAGCTGGCAAGAAAAAACGATAAAAAAATAAATTTACAAAAGTAAAAGTATAAAGCAAAAACCAATAAGCTTGAAAGACTATATTTTTATAAAAATCGCCGCCTATTTCCATTTGGTGTTCAAAAGCCAATAATATTGCTAAATAAGAAAACAAGTGTACTAGATACCAGGTTTCGTATTTTAATTTTTTGAAAACAATGACTAGGGAAGATACAAAAACAAAAGTAAATATGAAGACAGAAACAATTGCAGGAAGAAGTTCCCAATATTTGATGAAATTTAGTGTTTGTTCTAGAAAAGATATTTGACCACCAATAGCATAGCCAAAAATTACAAAAAAACCGTGAGCAAAAACAAAAAATATAGTCAAAAATGCAGAAAGGCGATGTGCATAAGACAATTTGTCGAAACCATAACTTTTTTCAATCCATTTTGTACGACCAATAAGTAAAAGTTGGATCAAAACAAAAAAGACAGATAATAAGCCAGTAATTCTAGCGACAGAAATAAAAGCTTCTGACTGGTTATCAAAAAGCATCGTACCAGAATTAGCCCACCAAAAATAGCAAATAATTCCAAGATTTAGTAACAAAAATAGATTTAATAATGTTTTTTTCATAGTTTAATTGCAATAAAGTGTTTAATTACGGACCTATTATATACTTTCTAGGCTAAAATATCAAGTATAATTTTAAATAAACTTATTTTTTTAACTATAATTTAGAGTCTATTATTCTTACAAATATCTTGATAATAGATAGCCGAAGGTCGGGGACTGCGTTTGAAATTTTGGAAATCTACCTCGTAGAGTCCAAAATGAGGATGAAAGCCTTCTGCCCATTCAAAATTGTCGATGAGAGACCAATGAAAATAGCCTTTTAAATCTACACCATCTGCAATAGCTTGATGCATATTTTTGATTATTTCTCCTATATACCAAGAACGATGTTGATCACCTCTGTCAGCTAAGCCATTTTCGGTGATGTAAATTGGTTTATTGTATTTTTTCAAATCTTTTAGCAAATGATAAATGCCTTCGGGATGAAGACCCCAGCCTAAGTCAGAAAATTTTTCATATTTGTGATCAGAGACAAAACCATAATTTATTTTGCTGTGAAAATAATAATTGAGGCCGATGAAATCTTGTTTGTCTTTTATTTTATTTAAGAAACGAAAATTCCACCACCAATCAGCTGTTAGTTTCAATAATTTGTTTACAAATTTGTTTTGATAAGCTTCAAAGTAAATATTTTGTTTGGCTATACCTATTTGGCAATTGGGATCAAGTTTTTTGATAGTATCATAAATTGTCTTGTGTGCTTTTATTAAATTATTTACTACTAAATAATATTTTAAAGGACTTTTTTCTTGTGGAGGCCAGACACCAGTTAGATAACTATTAGCAGCATAAACCATTGGTTCATTGAGCGTAATCCAAAAGTTTACTTCAGGATTTAAATATTTTACAACGTGTTCTACAAATTCGTTGAAATGTTTGATTATTTTTTTCGAAGTCCAACCACCTTCAGCTTTTGCCCAAAGGGGGATTGGCCAGTGCCAGAGTGTGACAAAAGGTTCAATATTGTGAGCACGAAGTTTTTTTAGTAAATTCAAATAATATTCTAAAGCTTTTTCATCAAATTTACCTTTTTCTGGTTCGATTCTTGACCAATCAATTGAAAAACGATAAGAATTGGCATTTAGTTCTTTTAAACAATTGATATCTGCATTGTTGTCTTCAAAAGAATTAGCTGCTTGTCCAGAAATAAAATCAAAAGGATTAAGATTTTTGTTTTTGAGTTCTTTTATTCTATTTTCAGATTTTTCCCATTCTGTCCAATCATTATTTAATCCACCTTCTATTTGGTGAGCAGAAGTAGAACAACCCCAAAAAAAATCTTTGGGAAATTTTAGTTCATTTTTATTAGGCATAGTATTTTGTTTATAGATTATATTTTACTGCAAAAGACGCAATTAGTAAATAATTTATTTTTTAAACAAAAACATCGTCTGTTAGGACGATGTTTTTGATTATACAAAATATTTATCTAATCAATTCAGTCTTTATCTCATTATTATTTTTTAATAAATCTGGGTCGATAGTTCTTTCAAAGCAAACATTTCCAATACCATGATACCAATTTTGTGAAGTTGAAAAAACAGGTGAACTATAATAGTAATCTGTTTTGCTGTTGATTTCATTTGGTTTCAATTCAGTTTTGAAATCAGCACAAAGTTCAAAAGTAAGATCAGATTTTACTGTGTATATATAGTCAGCTTGTGTTTCTGGATCTTTTGGAATGGTAAAACCTGTTATATCATTTTGTAAATCAGTTAATTTTTCTGGTAGTACTTCTTTTTGTTGCCATTGATAAATTATTTGACTTTGAATACTACTCAAACCTTGAATTCTCGTATCATCAAATCTTCTATTTCTTTGTTCTTTTGGTGTTCCAACAATAAAGAAACCGGCAATAATACTTCCCAAAACTATTACAGATAAAACACTAGCTAAAATTTTTAGTATATTTGTTTTTTCAGTTGTTCTTTTCAAATCCCACATATAGTAGGCAAAGACTGCTCCTGCAACTAGTAAGACCACAAGTACTTTCATGAAGAATCTAATCGTAAGTTCTCCTTGTAAGAAGTTGTAAACAAAAGTCATAAGATCAATCACAATAGTAATAGCCGATAAAAATAATGTGAAATAGAGAAGCCATTTACGAAGTTTGAAATCTTTTTTTTCTGGCATTGCTTTGATATCTTTTTCTAGTAGCCAAGAAGTAAGTATAAAAGCAGGTATAGAGATAAACAAAACAGAAGAAGCCCAAGTGACACTACTTGAAACATCAAGGTAATAATTCAAAGCATCTGGAAAAAGCTTGTTGACGTATTGAATTAGTAGTGTAATAAAAGCGATGATACTAAGATAAAAAGTAAAGATATTGAAAAGATGCAAGAAAACATCTTTTGGTGTGTTGTGGTTAGTTTGATTCATATGATTATAATTAGATGAATTAAAGTTTGTCTATTTTTAGTATATCATTGAAATCCTTATAAGTATAGATTGTAATAAAATTTTTTTTTGATTTTATTATTTTTAGAGAATAAAATAAATATAAAGAGTTGAAGAACAATCATTAATATTAAGACTTTACAATAATTTTTATTTTATGTTAATATATCAATATTAACATAAAATATTTTTTATAGTATGAGAGAAAGTATACCAAGTCCTGAAAGTACAGGCTCTATGCCAAAAAGACATAATTTAGGTTCAACTCTTATGAGAGAAGTAAGTGTTGGTCCTGTAGAAACTTCGCTTTTTCAAAGAGCGGAGTGGATGGTGGAGTCTTCACAAATTCAAAAATATTTGGCTGATAGAATAGTGTATAGTGATAAATTGGCTGGAAAAGTGTCTGAAGGTTTAGCTATTGCTTGTATTGGTGCTGGCAAAGGTCATGAAATGGATGAAATAGATTCTTTGTTACCAGGTTCAAAAATTATAGGTATTGATCCTCATGATCATCATACACGGCCTGTTAAAAACAGATTGGATACTTTGGCAAATGATGCTACTTATTTATCAAAAAATGTTACTGCAGAAAATTTGGAGGGTGTAGAAGACAGCTCTCTTGATGCTGTAACACTTTTTTTTGTTTTGCATCATATAGAGGAAGACAGACAAAAAAAAGTTTTTGATGAAATAAATAGAGTTTTGAAAGATGAGGGTATGTTGTTTATAGCAGAAGATTTAGTAGACAATGAAGCTGAAAGAAAAACTACTAAAACAAAAGATAGATTATTAAATATGGAAATAAAAAAAACAAGTCCTCATAATTACAAGAGTAAAGAGGAATGGACAGAACTTTTTGCCAAACATGGTTTTGTTATGGTTGAAATTCAAGAACAAACACCAAAGAAAGTAAGACATGTTTTTTTTGTATTGAAAAAAAGGAAATTAGTAGTCTAGTCTTGCATAGAAATAAAAAAAGTGTATAATATGTTTGATTTAGATAAATAATAAAAATAATATGTCAAGAAAAAACAAAGAACAATTAAACAAAATTGCATATGGTTTTGGTATAGCTTTGGTAGTGATTTTATTAGCTTTTTTGGCTTATCCAAAAGTATTTGCTAAGCAAATCTTAAAAAAAGAAGTAAGTGAAGTTCAGACTTTGGTACAAACTTTTGGTCAAAGATTACAAAATGTAGCACTTACCAATGTAGAAGAAGATGAATTATCTTTAAACATTGAAAAAAATTATGGTGATCTAGTAACTTCTCCAATTTTATTGGTAAAGTGGTTGGCCAATCCAGAAAATGCTCCAGGTAAATATGTACCAAATGTTATTCCAGAAAGTATAGAAATAATAAGTACTGAAAAATTGAATGAAACAACTTATGAAGTAAAAGGGGAGATAATAGAAATTTATCCAGCCGATGATGTCAATGAAAAAGAAATAGCTGACAAAAAACCAATAACAATATTACTTGAAAAAGTAGACAAAAATTGGTTAATTGCTGATTTTATTTTGGAAAAAAATGAAAATGAAGTTGAATAAATAATTTTACAAAAATAAAAAACAGACTTAAATTTAAGCCTGTTTTTTTTGAAGTTGATTATTTTTTACAATTATTTCTATATGATGGAAAAGATGAAAATCATTTTTATATACTTTTGTTACAGCATTTTTTAATTCATCATAGTTAATGAAATTATCCCAAATAGGGTATTCCATTTCTAATTCACGATTACGGTGTGTCACTAAAAATTTTTTTAAGTTTGTACTAGAGTCTTTTATCTCTGTTTCTTTGCCATATTTAAATTTTCTTTCGACATCGTTGAGCAATAGCATGATGACTTCATGGTCTTTTATTAAGACGGGGGTAGGTCCATTGTTTTTAGTAAAACCCATGTAGTTGTCAAATTTTGGGAAAAGAAAATCATTTTCTAATTGTATGTGAAATTTTAAGTGTTTAGAAAATTCTTGGAATATTTTTTCTGTTTTTGTACCATCATTTTTTTTTGATAAAAAATTACTCCAGAGTTTGTCAAGGCATTTATGATCAGCATACATAAATTTGGAAACAGCTGTCATATTTTTAATTTCTTAATATTAATTTTATATTAAATTAAATATTTTGACAGGGTAGTGTATAGATGTATATTATTTTAGTATAGTATATTGTAAAATATTTTGCAAATGTAAAGTGGATAAAATTATTGACGTTATTAATTCGCGGGTGCTATAATAGAATTATACAAATTTAGTATGATATGTTCCCGACTAATTTATCCGCCTTGGGCGGAGTCGGGACAAGAGAACTTGATTTACAATAATTTATCACTAAAACATATTTTCTTATATTTTATAAGTTTATTGCAAGATAGTTGATTATATATAATATAACTTTTGGCTTGGACAATTCAGAATTGCTTAGACCAAAGGTCGAATATTTAATTTATGTATAATTATAATTATATGAAAAATACAATAAAAAAAGTTAAGGTACTTTCCTTAACAGCGGTGTTTGCTCTGTCGGCAAGTTTTGTGTTTTTGCCATTTTCGGTAAAAGCCGTAACTGTTGATAGTACTAACCCGACCGTAGCTATTACTTCACCAGCTCAAAATGCTGTAGTATCTGGTATGTCTTCGATAGTTGTCGACACAACTGATGCTTATTCATCGTGTGTGGTTACTTTGTTTGGTTCAAAATATGATGTTTCTCCCTTACAAACTGATCATTCTGGAGGAAATCTATTTATTTGTGGTACAGACATGACTGCTATCTACCAATCTCAACATGGTACTAATCTGTCTCGTGTCGCTTCTTATCTAATTCCTGCAAGTTATATTGGTGTTAACAAAGTAGAGTTTTATTTTGATGGTATGTTGTTTGGTACAGACATGACTGCTCCTTATTCATTCGATTGGAATACTGCTATTTTCGCTGATGGTATACATGCTTTAGCAGCTCGAGCCTATGATCAAGCTGGGAATGCTAGTACTTTTTCAATGGTAAATGTTACTATTGATAATACACCAGTAGATGAAGATCCTGTTATAACAAGCATAGCTTTGACACCAACAACATCTAGTATTTATGTAGGTAATACCGTACAATTGACAGCTGTAGCTCTAGATCAATATGGTAATGCTTTAGCAACACAACCAACCTTCGATTGGATGTCAAATATTACAAGTATTGCTATTGTGAATGCAACAGGTCTAGTTACTGGTGTTAGCTCAGGTTCTGCAACTATTACTGTTACTGATGATGTAAGTAATGTTAGTAAAACAGCTGTGGTCAATGTTGCAAATGTGGCACCAGTCATAACAAGCATAGCTTTGACACCGACAACATCTAGTATTTATGTGGGTAATACTGTACAATTGACAGCTGTCGCTCTAGATCAATATGGTAATCCTCTAGCAACACAACCAACCTTCGATTGGATGTCAAATCTTACAGGTATTGCTACTGTGAATACTATGGGTTTAGTTACTGGTGTTAATATGGGTTCTGCAACCATTACTGTTGTTGATGATGTAAGTAATGTTAGCAAGACAGCTGTGGTCAATGTTATGAGTACTCCACCTCCAGCAGTTATAGGTAAGATAAAAGTAGAAATGGAACATGGCAAAGCCGAAATTCATATCAAAGTAAATGGTATGGAAGATGAATTCAAAATGTATAATTCAACTAAAGCAGAAGTAGTAGCTGCTATTACTGCTAGAACAGGCTTGACTATTGAACAAGTTTTGCAAATAGCAGAATTTGATATGCACAATGAAAACGAACATGGTGATGATCAAAACAATGGACATGGCGATGAAAATGGAAACGAACATGGTGATGATCAAAACAATGGACATGGCGATGAAAATGGAAACGAACATGGTGATGATCAAAACAATGGACATGGCGATGAAAATGGAAATGAACATGGTGATGATCAAAACAATGGACATGATGAAGACGAAGATGAAGATCGTGGTGAACGTCGTGAAAATCATGAACGTCGAAATAATGAAGACAATAATCACCATGAAAACAGTGATGATTAATTCAGAATTTAATCCGCCCAAGGCGGACAAGGTTTAATTTTAACTTATGTATTGTAAAAGGTCGAACTAAAAACCTCTCCGAATTGCGGAGAGGTTTTTTTATTTTTTGTAATTATATTTTTTTCATCAAATCTATTGATTCATTTTTGAATCCCTGACTCAAATAAAAATTATGAGCATTACTGTTTGGTGCGTAAACTTCGAGACGAAGTTGTTCACATTTTTTAGTTTTGAAATGTTTGGTAATTTCTGTCATTAGTTTGACAGCTATATGTTTGCCACGATATTCTGACTCGACATATAATTCTAATATTCTCGCTGTTTTTAGTTTTTTCTTATTGCCTAAAACCTCACCTTTGTCCAAAGTTTCGATGATACCAGCCACGCAACCAATAATTTTGTTATCAAATTCGGCCAGTAAAATTATTCCTTTGTCTTCTTTTATTATTTTAAGTAAATACTTTACATATTTTTTGCCATAATTTTTGTCACGTTTTAGTTTTTCAAAAGTATCGATAGAAACTAAATAATCTTGCAGACCTGCCATTAGTTTGATCAAATCTTTTTTGTTTTTGTCTTGAAATTTTAGAATTTTGAGCATAATGTTTTTTAACTAAATAATTTAAAAACTAACCAGATTCCAAAAATTCCACCAATAAAAGTACCAAGTACAGAAGAAAAGGAAAACATACTCGCACCAAACCAGACTGGCACATAAGCACCAATAGTACTACCAATTATCATACCGAGCATGACTAATTTTTTGTCCATATTATTACAATTTATTTTCTTCTACAAAATCTTCTGTTTTGACAGATTGGCTTATGTCACGTAAAAAACATTGTTCTTGCATCGCTAGAACATCTTTGATTCTTTCCAATTTTGAAGGTGCTGTGTTTGGAGGAATGTTTTCTAGAGAAAAATATTGGATGTCATCTGCTTCACGTGTGTGTTTGATTTCGCCACCAATTATTTTACAAAGAAACGTGAAAACCAAATCTTGTCTTTCTGGTCGGCTTCCCAGACTTACTATTTTTTCTACCTCTACTTGCAAACCTGTTTCTTCTTCTACTTCACGAATAGCTGCTTGCCAAGGTGTTTCATCTTCTTCCCATTTGCCACCAGGTATTTCCCAAAGATCATGATCTGTGCGATGAATCATAAGAACTTCTTTATTTTCGTTTAGTATTACAGCGTAAACGCCACTATTTATATTCATATTAGTTGTTTAGTTTTTTATTCTTTTTATTATAACAAAAAACCCAGCTTATTCAAGCTGAGTTTTTGTAATTTAAAGTATGTTACTTTTTCCAAATAATTTTTGCAAATTTCCAAACATACTTAGCAACAAATAATACGATAAAGAAGTAGAGAAGATATTGTAAAATAGTCAAAACCCAAAGTACTAAGTTGATACTAATATCTTGCACAAGTTTGTTGGTGTCTGTGACAAAAGATTTTACAGCAATTTTCCAAGAATCTTTTAGATTTTGTCCATCGACAAATTTGTTTTCATAAACATAGACTGTGAAATAAGTATATTCCAATCTGTCTAACTGTTCAGCTTTGGAACGAGCTAGTCTATCAAGATTGGTTGTAATGTTTATTTTTTCTTGAGTCAATTTTTCGATGATTTGAATTTTACTATCAATGATTTTGGCTAGAGCATTGGCGTCTTGTGTCTTTGTTGCTACGTCAGTGATGCCGTCATACGCTTTGACAGCATTGTTCAGTGTAGATTCTATAGAAGCCAATTTTTTCTCCAAGATTTCTACTTCGCTCGTATAATCATTGATAACATTTTTGATAGTATAAACATTTTCGTTCAATTCTTTTGGATCAAGTTTTTTTATAATATCCAAGATTTCATTGACGCTCGCAGTCTTTACTTTGAAAGTGTAGTTACAACTTTTTTCATATTTACTAACATTTTCAAAGATAACATCAGTACGAGATTTAAAATTATTTATTTGATTGCAAGTATCTTCTAGGTTGCGTGTTTCAATATTGGCGTTGTAATTTTTTACTTCATAATTTTCTGCGTCGTCACCAGGAGTATTGTTGTTAGGTGATGGCATGATTTCTGGAGCTACATTTCTAGCAGACAAACTAGCATCTTCGGCGTAATATGAATTTGAGGATGCTTTACCAAGTGATATACCGTCTGAACTAGGGTAGGACAGACCCATATTATTAGATAATCCTGACTTGAGAGGACTGATAGAATAAGTGATAAGGCGGATTGCCAAAGCTATTACAGCGATGACGACGATTGCCAGTCCGGCTAACTTGAGCACATTGGTTGGCTTGAAATTGAAATTCTCGGGGAATTGCATATGAGATTTATTTTAAATTAATTAAAATTATTATTTTTTATGATACTAAGTAATTTAAAAGTGACATGGCTGAGTAAACACGAAATTCAGCTTGATCCAAAATTATTGATTGAGGACTATATATTACTTCTTTTGTTATTTCTCTGTCATAGTGTGCAGGTAAACAATGCATTATTACTAAATCTTTTTTATTACCTAACAAAGCATTGATGTCTATTTTATATTTACCAATATTTTTTTTCAAATAATTTTTGTTATCTTCCCACCATTCATCGACATAGAGAACGTCAGCTTGCTTGATAGTTTCTGTTAAGTTTTTTGTAATAGTTATATTTCCATTATATTTTTTTATTAATTTATTTGCTTGTTCCCAGAAATCTTTATTTTTACCAATAAATTTTCCTGTTTCTGTTATCACTGATATTTTTTGACCTAATAACAGAACTGCGTAAATAAAAGATTCCATAACACCACTACCTTTGCTCGGACAAACACAAACATAATTCAAATCATTGTATTTTTTCTTTTTCCATTTTATGACTGACAAATCAGCCAAA
The DNA here is from genome assembly GCA_041674805.1 of Candidatus Magasanikiibacteriota bacterium. GTDB lineage: Bacteria > Patescibacteriota > Patescibacteriia > Magasanikbacterales > UBA922 > UBA1557. The sequence goes on from JBAYVA010000001.1 coordinate 243,940, forward strand.
GCTTGTGAAGGGTGTCCAATTTGACAAAAGCCATTTATAAATGGGGGATTGTTTTTTCTTTTGAAAACTTCTAGCATTTTTTGTGAATAATCACGCAAAACATAGGCATCGAGCATTCTATCAGCTGTTTCGATTATATCTTCATATGATTCTCTGGGTGTGCCATCTTTTTCATGTGTTAAATTGTGTATATCGACAAAATAGCTATCACCACCCAAAAGATAAATAGCCGTTTCAAAAGAAAGTCTTGTTCTTAGTGAATTGTTGTCAAATAATAAACCTATCCTTTTTTTGTTTAGTTTCTTTGGAGTTAAGTTTTTATTTTTCTTGTATTTCAAACTCAAGTTAATTAGTTTTTTCCATTCATCTTGATTGAAATCAATTACTTCTACTATGTTTTTGTGCTTCATATTTTTTTATAACCTTTTTAATATTTTACACCATTTTGATAGATTTTGGCAAATAAAAAACCAGCTAAAAAGCTGGTTTTAAAACTACCCAAGCAACACATTAAATAAATATCCCGTAAAAATAATACCTAGACCAACGACTGAAGCAAAAATAATGATTAGCTTTGTTTTCATTATTTTTTTCAAAATCATAAATTCTGGCAAAGATAGAGCAGTGACTGCCATCATAAAAGCCAGAGTTGTCCCAATAGCTACACCTTTTTCAGTCAAAGCGCTAATGAGAGGAATCACACCTGCTGCATTCGAATAGAGTGGTATGCCGACCAAAACTGCCAGCGGTACAGCATACCATTTGTCTGCGCCTGCATACTCTGCAAGGAAGTCTGCTGGCACATAGCCATGTATCCAAGCTCCAAGTCCAATGCCGATGATGATATAAATCCAAATTTTTTTTATAATATCCCAGGTATAATCTAGTGCATAGTTGTGTCTTTGTTTGTAAGTCATTTTTGGAAGTTGTAGATTGTTTTTTTGTTGATTTTTTTGAGTTATGTCAGTCAACAAATTTTCTATAGGCAATTTGCCAATCAACATTCCTGAAAATATAGCGATAAGCAAACCGCTGACAATATAAATAGTAGCTACTTTCCAACCAAACATGCCAAACAAGAGGACAATAGCAACTTCATTTATCATGGGAGACGCCACCAAAAAAGAAAATGTGGCACTAAGTGGTACTCCAGCTTCGACGAAGCCTAAAAAAAGGGGAACAGCAGAACAAGAACAAAAGGGAGTGACTATGCCGAGTAGAGAAGCGAGAACATTGCTCACAAATTTATTTTTGTTGGACAAGAAATGTCGTACTTTTTCGGGTGGTAAATAAGATCTAATAATAGAAACTATATAAATAATTACTATCAGCAATAAAAATATTTTTATAGTATCAAAAATAAAAAAATTTAGGCTACTAGCCAACAGTGTATTTGGTGAGATAGAGAAGACTTGATAGGTCAACCAATCAGCCAATAATTGTATAGGATAAAAGATGTTCATAAATTAGCATTTACTACCACAACCACATCTACTACTTTTTGCTGTGTTATTCAAGATATCTTTTATTTCACTAACATCGGGAACACAACCATAGCTCAATATTTGTTCATCAATAACAAGCGCTGGAGTACTCATAATTCCGTAATCCATAATCAGACCCATATCAGTAATTTTTTCTATGATAGCTTCTTGTAAATTTAAATCTGCTATTGCTTTTTTGGTGTTTTCTTCCAATCTTTTACAATTGGCACAACCTGAACCAAGAATTTTTATGAGCATATTATTTTTTTAGTATTAAATTAAAATTAGTTAAATATTTATCCAAAACTTTGTGATTTAATTCGTAATAAACTTTTAAGCCTTGTTTTTCTGATTTTATTAACTCAAATTTCTTCAACACGCTTAGATGGTGCGAAACAAGATTTTGTGACAAGTCTAGATTGGGCCAGATTTCGCAGACGCATTTTGGTCCACTTTTCAAAATACACAAAATACGCATTCTGTTTTCTTCAGAAATTATTTTCAAAAAATCTACGGTCTTTTTTAAATCGTTACTTATTTTTTTGTTACTACAACATTTTACTTTTGGCATAATATTTTGTTAGACTATATCAATATACATTGATATAATAATACAACATAATGTTTTTTGTTGCAAGTTTTGGACATAAAAAAGAACGTGATAAAATCACGTTCTTTTTGGCTCTCTGTATGGGACGATGTCGGAATTTTTTTAAATTAATTATACTTGACAAAATTATAAATTTATTGTATATTTAGCCAAATTAACTAATAATTTAAATATAATTGTATGGGATCAATACTAGCAAAAGGGGCTATCCTTTTCAGCATTACCTTACTTATTACGGGATGTAATGTGGACGTCGGCTCAAAACTAAATACTGAAACAAAAGAAAACCTGGATTCAACTGTAGTTGAAAATCAAGATTCAATTAAAGAAGACACTAAAAAAGAATCTAACATCGTAGAGACTGGTGAAGACAAAGTATCTTCTGATGTAGAGGAGGAATCTAAAATCGAAGAAGCTAATAAAGAAGAAAAAACTTCGGCTACTCCAACAAAGACATCTCAAACAGTCCAAGTTGTTATCAAAGATAAACAAGGAAATGAATTATATAATGATTTTTCTGTTGCTTTTGAAGAAAAAGAAACGGGTAAACAGATTCGTAAATTTCCTACAGGTAAAATGCTAGTTTTTTCCAATGTTCCTGTTGGGGAATATAATTTAATTGTACATCCTGTGGTAAGAGATAGTTACACAGAAACAATATATAAATATCAAAAGATGGATATTTCAATTCTTGGAGATAGTAATGAAGATGTAAGAACAATTGTAATTACAGCTGAAGATAAACCAGAGGAACAAACAGAATCTTCTAGTACTTCTCAAGAATCTCAAGCTAGTGATAATACTAATGATGTAGCTCCTAGTGTAGCAACAAAAACGTCTCAAACATTTCAAATTATAATTAAAGATTCACAAGGAAATGAAATATACGATAGATTTACTGTTGCCTTTGAAGAAAAAAGTACAGGTAAACAAATACGTAAATTCCCTACAGGAAGTATGCTTATTTTTTCTAAGGTCCCTGCTGGAGAATATAACTTACTTATAAGTCCTGTATTAAAAGTAGGTGAAACAGAAACAATATACAAATCACAAAAGATGGATGTTTCAGTTCCTGGAGATAGTAATGAAGATGTAAGGACACTTGTAGCAATGGCTGAAGTCAAATAAATATAAAAAGATATATAAAAAAGAACGTGACAAAATCACGTTCTTTTTTGGCTCTCTGTATGGGATGAGGTTGGAACTTTTTTTACAAACAAAAAACTAGTTATAAATAGCTGATTTTGTTAGTGGGGGAGAGACTATTTTAAAGCTGATATTAAGAATTTTATTCAATTCTAGCGACTAAATCTTGTATTTTGAATGTTGTAAAGTATAAATCAGCACACTCTATAGCAAAAACTTCAATATCATCACGACCGTGTTCATCCAGCAAATCACGAATATTATTTATTTCTTTTAGAGGTACACCAATAGCCTTAATTATTTCTGGTAAAATTGATCTCATAGTACGGACTTCATGTGCTGATCCTAGAGGGGGTTTTTGAAAAGGAATTTTATTTTTATCAAGACATAAAATAATTCCTATATTGTTTGGTATATCAGATTCACCATTTAGAAGGTTGTTTGCTGTTGTTTGAAAAGTAGTATCATTACGATAGCTTCTTGTCCAATTTCTAAGTTTATTTTCATATTTTGTAGCCCTTTCTTTTTTAATACCTACTCTTTGTTTGTGCTTTTTAATATATTCTAATCCTGCCTTTGAGATTTTTTCGGCACGAACTGAATCTGCCATAAAAAATCTAAAAAAATCATTTGGATCACCAAGTTGCCATTCTGGCTTATTGTCTTTTGTCATGTATTTTGCTGCAAACCATTTTGCATAAAAATAGCTACCAGCTAAAGATACACTTTCCATATCACCATCAGGCATCCAAGGGTCTTCATGAATTTTCAAACCTTCATCTAGAATTTTTTCAAAAAGTTGAACTGTATTAGGGGTATCTTGTTGATCAGTACTATATTTGTCCCTATCATATTTATAAAAACCTGTACCATGATATAATAAATCTTTTTTTAATCCTTCTTCTGGTGTGCCAAAAAGTTTTTCTAGTTGTTTTTTTTGTTCTTTATAAGCTGTATTGACTTCTGGACTTGGAAGTCCTTCTACATCTAAATATTCTATGATTTTTTTATCAAGTAATTCGGGTGTTCGTATTCTTATCATTTCTAAAAGAAATTGTTTATTTTGTTCGTGTGTAGATTCTAGGAGTTCTTCTCCTGTTGCGAGCATATGCTCATATCTAGCTCTTTCACCCATAAAATTATTGTTATTTTTTATACTTTAATATATTCTACCATTTTTTAAAAAATAAATCTAAGTATTTTATATTTATATAACAAAAAAACGCTAATTAAAGCGTTTAAATGTGTTTGCTCGGCGAGTGGGGCTCGAACCCACGACCCACTGGTTACAGTTTCCTCTCTCTTTCGAAAAAGACTGGACTATTTCATCACCCATGCCATAAGCCCCGATAAATCGGGGAGCATTAAGGGTGCGGAGCGCTTCGAATCCGTTTCTGCGAATCCTACTCCCACAAGGGGATAGTCTCTGAACCTTCTTATTTTTTCAGAAGTATTTGTTTATAGACAAACCTTGAAAACAAGGATCTACAATTTATTACTTCAATTTTACCGAGGTAAAAATTTGAAAAGATAAGCTTGGCTGCAGGTTGCCATCTTGACCTAAATCAAGAACAGGTTTCCTGTCTAACAAATCTATTTAGATCTGCAGTTTCTGCTATTACAATTAAGTAAGACAGAACAGTTCACTCCGTTGGCACTGTGGTGTTTCCACCGCAGGCTGCTATATTTAATTCCAATAAATCAGAATTACTTCTTTTAACAGCCAGTTGCTCTACCGCTGAGCTACCGCCGAATTTGAATTGTAAATATTTTTTGTATAACTCTGTACGTTTTAACTCCCGACAAGTCGGGACTATCGCTGAGCTACCGCCGAATATTTGAATTGTGCTTATTTTATTACAAATAAACCGCTAAAAGTATAACATAGTGTTTTTTCTTTGTCAATAAAAAAGTTGTCCACTGCTTTTTTGTCTAAAACAAGATTATTTAGCTATTTTTTGTGTATAAATGGAAATAGACAAAATGACAAAAAAGTTATAAAATAGATAAGCTCATATAAAATAAAAAAGTTTTGCAAAATTTTCACAATTTATGCGTAAACAATATATTATTCTTCCTGTTTTTCTTATTCTAGTTTTGTCTGGAAGTTTTTTTATTTTTGTAGAGAAGGATGAAGTAAAAAAAGAAGCTACAACTACTTATGCCGAAGAAACCAAAGGTATTCAAGTAGAACAAAATTATGATATCAAAACTCATATTGTTAGTGAAAATGAAACTTTTGCCGATATTATGCAAAATGAATTTGCTATCAATTACAATCAAATGTTAGATATTTTGGAAGTCGCATCTTCTACTTATGATTTAACAAAAATAAAAGTAGGACAGCCATTGCGTCTAGCCAAAGATGAAAGTAACAAAAATATTTATTTAGAATACGAACTTGGTAAAGAAAGTTATATTCATATTGATTTTTTACTTGACAATAATTTTAAAATAGAAAAAAAGTCTATTAGTTATGATACAAAAGTTATCAAACAAAGTGCCAGTATCAATAACTCTATGTATTTGGATGGTTTAGCTCAAAATATTCCTGAAGGAGTGATTATTGAATTTGCTGATATTTTTGCTTGGACTATAGATTTTTCCGTACAAGTTCAAAAAGATGATAAATTTGAAATACTCTATGAACAAAGATTTCGAGATGGCAAAGAAGCTGGCTATGGTCGTATTTTGGCAGGAAAATTTGTAAATAGTGGCAAAATTTTTACTGCCTATTTATTTGAAGATGCTGAAGGCAAAGCAACATATTATAGTGCCGAAGGAGAAAATTTACAAAAACAATTTTTGAAAGCACCACTAGAATTCAAAAGAATAACTTCTGGTTATACTTACGCTCGTTTTGATCCTATCAATTATACTAAACAAAAACATCTAGCTATTGATTATGCTGCACCAATAGGCACACCGGTTATGTCAGTAGGGGATGGTACTGTGGAATTTGTAGGTTGGAACAATCAAGGCTTTGGTAATTTTATCAGTATTCATCACAATGATACTTATACTACTCAATATGCTCATTTGTCAGGTTTTGCCAAAGGTCTAAAAAAAGGTGATCAAGTTGTACAAGGTGAAGTTATTGGTTATGTTGGTAGCACCGGACATTCTACTGGCCCACATTTACATTATCAGATAAAAGAAAATGGAGCATTGGTGAATCCGATGAATCTTGATTTGCCAGCTGGTGATCCTGTGCCTGAAGAAAAACGCAGTGAGTTTAAAAAAATTGTTGCAGAGTATAATGATTTGATGAAATAAATAAGCAAATTAAGCAAGGTAAGCAGAATAGGCAGAATAAGTTGTAAGCCTCGTAAGCATATGTTTAATTAGAGAACCTTTCAAAAATATATTTAATAAAAAATAATTAATAACATTTAAATTTAAAACGCTATGCAAGACATACAAGAAATTTTTAATAAAATAGAAGAATCAAAAAAAGAAATGAAAGATATCAAAGCTACTTACAAAGGTGCTTTGGAAAATGTACAAGAATACATGGAAATACAAGAACAAATGAAAGCTTTACGTGAAAAGAAAAAACGTGTGGAAGAAACTGTCAAAGCTCAATTTGCTAGTGAAATTACCAAATTAGAAGATTTGAAAATTGATATAGAATCAGATATGGAACTTTTGGCAGATATTGCTATTTCCAAAATCGCCAAAGGTGAAAGTATTGGTATCACAGACAAATATAGCAATGAATATGAACCTACTTTCAAAGTAAAATTCAAAAAAGTAACTTAAATTAGCTAAAAAATTATCCACATTTGACCATTTTTTTGAAAGTGAGATACTAGGTTGCAGTTAATTTTTAATATAAAAAATATGACAGCAGTTGTCTATTCTACACCTAGTTGCCCATACTGCAACATGGCCAAAGATTATTTCAAAGCAAATAACGTAGATTTTGTTGACTACAATGTAGTACAAGATTATGACAAGGCTGAAGAAATGGTCAAAAAATCAGGACAAATGGGCGTACCAGTTATTGATTTGAATGGTACTATCATTGTTGGTTTTGATAAAGCAAAAATCAATGCAATACTTGGATTATAAAACTAATTCAACAGATACAGCAAGAAATAAAAACGTTCTCAAAATTGAGAATGTTTTTGTTTATAAAGTCACAATGTAGATACTTTGCTAAATTAAAATTTTGTGTTAAAATATAGCAATCATTAAATCATTAAAATTTTCTAGATAATTTTTTAGAATCAATTAAAAGTATTATTATCTAGAAATATTTATTTTAAAAAATGATCCCTCTCCGTCCTTCGGCGGTTCGGGATGACGGAAAAATATTATGTCAAAAGAAATAGTATTAGATATTGAAACAATAGGGGATATACGTGAATTTGATAAACTTGAAGTCACTGTAGTTTCTATTTATGAATATGAAAACGATAAATATACTTCTTTTGAAAAACATGAATTAGGGAATTTGTGGCCAATACTAGAAAAAGCTGAAAGAATAATTGGTTTCAATAGTGAACATTTTGATTTGCCAATTTTAGACAAATATTACGCTGGAAATTTGTTGGCTTTTCCTCAGCTGGATATGTTGAAAGTTGTCAAAGATATGAGTGGCAAAAGATATAAATTAAATGATCTTGCCAAAGCTACTTTGCAAATTGAAAAAAGTGCAGATGGTCTACAAGCTATAGAATGGTTCAAAGAAGGTAAGCTAGATGAAATCAAAAAATATTGTGAACAAGATGTCAAAGTTACTAAAGAACTTTATGAATATGGTAAGAAAAACAAGATGATTTATTTCCCAACTTTGACTGGAGAAATACAACCGATTGGAGTCAATTTTGATATGCCAGTACAAGCTACAAATTCATTTGGACAAGCTATTGGTGGAGGAATCAATTTGACATTGCCACTATAAAAGCAGAATAAGCAGATTAAGATTTTATAATAAAAAAATAGACTAAATAACTTAGTCTATTTTATTTTGAAAAGATGTGCCTCCGCCCGCGTTGTCTTGTCGACTCCGCGGGCGGTACTCCTTACTTCTTCTGCGTGGCCTTTCCGGCCTTGGGGTTGTGTCCCCCAAAGGCGGTGACGACGAGGAAGAGGATCGGATAGGCGATAATGCCAATAATGATCAAGATGATCATCGCCAGCATCTTAAAAAAATCTACCATACCCTCTCCTTGCTCCTCGCACCGCGCGAAGAACCTTCATATTTAACTACTTTTTTAATCGAATGTCAATAAAAAAAGCAACTATGCTTGTGTAGTTGCTTTTATGTTTTCATGTCAACGTCCTTTCCTCACATTTCTATTTTCATATTCTATCATAATTTTTTCCATATCTTTTTCATTCAAATCTGGTAAAAATTTATCATAAAAAATAAATTCACTGTAAGCTGCTTGCCATAGACAAAAATTTGATAATCTTTGTTCGCCACTAGTTCTGACAATCAAATCAAGAGGAGGAACTTCTAAATATTTTTCAAAATTATTTCCACCTTTTTTGACAGCGCGTCTGATTTCATCGTGACTACCATAGTCTATACAAAGTATTAAATTGAATTTTTTAAAGTTTTTTGTTTTTTCTTCTAAGTTGGCTATTTTTTTGGCAAGAGAATTTGGTATTCTATCTTTTCTACCAGCGTGTATAAATTTTATTTTTTTTTCAATAATTTTTGATTCCCAATTATCACAAACTTCTTCAAACAGATTCATTAAATCTTTTATTTCCATCGGAGTTCTTTTCCAATTTTCAGTTGAAAAAGTGTATATTACTAATGTATCAAAATTTTTATGATTATAAAGATATTCTAAAATGACATCTTTTATAATGTCTTTAACTCTATGATAAGCTGCTAGAGCTGGTAGATTTTTATTTTTGGCCCAACGTCTATTGCCGTCAGCAATTAAACCAAATTTTAGTTTTGGCATAGGTAAGAGTACTGATTAGACAAATATTAAACGAAAAAACACAAATATAATCTGTATAAATCTGTTTGACTCAATGTTTTAAAATATCTCAAACTTAATATTCTTCATATCAACATTGCTATCAATCAATAATTTACGAATATCTTTGACCATGTCTGGACTACCACAAAGGTAAAATTGATTATTTTTTTTGTCAATTATTTTTTCTGGTAGATGAGCACTGACACGTCCACTGTTTCCTTTCCAATTTTCACTAGGTCTGGATAATGTAAAATCAAAAGAAAAATTTGTATATGTATTTGATAATTCTTCTAATTCTTTTATATAAAAAATATCTTCTTCATATCTAATACCAAATAGTAAATAGATTTTACTTTTGTGGCCGTAGTCTTCCAAAGAAGTTCTTAGCATTGAGACTATTGGAGCGACGCCACTACCTGTGGCGACGTAAGTTCTTTCAATATCATTTTCGTTTATTATGAAATGTCCCATTGGATTAGAAATATTTATTTTTTCTCCTACAATAACATTTTTGATAATTTCAGATGCTTGTCCACCTTCCAAACATTTGATACATAAGTCAATAGTTATATCACTTGGTTTGGAAAAAATAGAATAAGATCTTTTGATATCTGTAAAAAAGATTTGTAAAAATTGTCCAGGTAAAAAAGAATAATTTTCTGGTTTTTGTAATTTTAGGCAAACAGTGTCTTTGTTTAAGTATTTTTTTTCTAATATTTGGCTTTGATAACTTGTTATATTCATATTATACACATTTGACAAAGGATTTAAAATATTATATCATACCACCCAAGTATAATATATCTTTTACTTATTAACCCATTTTTGGGATATAAAATTTATTTAATATGATTAGCATCAATCGACAAAGTGATTATGCAATACAATTGGTCGTAGCTTTATCCAAAGTTAACGAAAAGGAACCATTAAGTCTTAGGAAATTCTCTACAGATAGTAACATATCTTTTCTCTTTTTGCAACGTATTGCTAGATCACTAAAAAATGCAAAATTGATTGATTCTAATAGAGGTATGTATGGGGGTTATTTTTTAGTAAAAGATATCAAAAAAATTACTGTTAAAGAAATTATGGAAGGTGTGGAAGGAACTTTTGGAGTAACAGCTTGTTTCCGAGGTCATACTTGCCCTCGTTCTAAGACCTGTACTGCCAAACAAGTTTTGAATAGTCTTAATCTACAATTAGATAAAATTTTATCTAATATGGTTGTTGCTGATTATATTGTTAAATCCAAATAAAAGATATGTCTTTTCCTCAAAAACCTGAAAACAAAAGAACGGTTTATTTTGACCACGCTGCTACTACTTATGTGGCTCCAGAAGTTGTCAAAGAAATGATGCCTTATTTTTCAGATATTTATGCCAATCCTTCTGGTTTGTATGCAATTGGACGTGAAGTAAACGGCGCTCTTGAAGATGCTCGTCGTCGTGTTGCTCAAATTTTGCATGCTTTGCCAGATACCATATTTTTTACTGGTGGCGGTACTGAGTCAGACAATATGGCTATTTTTGGTGTAGTTCGTAAACACGAAAAAAATGGTAAACATATTATTACTACCAAAATTGAACATCATGCAGTTCTATATCCTTTTGAATATTTAGAAAAACAAGGATTTGAAGTGACTTATTTGGAAACCGATGAATTTGGTTTTGTTAGTGCCAAACAAGTCAAAGAAGCTCTTCGTGCTGATACAATTCTTATTTCCATAATGTATGCAAATAATGAAATAGGAACTGTAGAACCTATTGCCGAAATTGGTCGTGAACTTTTGAAATGGAGAAAAGAAAATAATACTAAATATCCATATTTTCATACTGATGCTTGTCAAGCTGCTGGTGCTTTTGATCTTGATGTTGAAAAGTTGCATGTAGATTTCATGACAATCAATGCCAGCAAAATTTATGGTCCAAAAGGTGTTGGTATTCTTTATAAACATAGAAACGTAAGTATAGAAGCTATTGTTTTTGGTGGAGGACAAGAAAGAGGTTTACGTTCTGGTACAGAAAATGTTCCTGGCATTGTCGGCTTTGCCAAAGCTCTAGAACTAGCACAAGAAAATAGGGAAGTGGAAAATAATAGACTAACTGAACTTCGTAATTATTTTTGGGATAGACTTGAAAAAGAAATTCCTAAAGTAAGATTAAATGGACCCTTATTAAATAAGCCAGAATTACGTTTACCAAATAATTTGAATGTTTCAATTTTAGATATTGAAGGTGAAGCTCTTTTGCTTTATTTAGACGAGTATGGAATTGTTTGTTCTACTGGTTCTGCTTGTACTTCTGAGTCACTTGATCCATCTCATGTTTTGCTTGCTTGTGGCTTGCCTTATGAATATGCTCACGGTAGTCTACGTTTTACACTTGGCAAAAGAACAACAAAAGAAGATGTGGATTATGCTATGACATATTTACCTGGAATTGTGGAGATTTTAAGAAAAATTTCACCGGTAAATTTGAAAATGGATGTTAAGGAAAATACTCATCCTCAATATCACCAACGGTAAACAATTCGGATATACGGATAATACGGATGTAAACTACGGAATAAAATATTTGTGTTATTTTTTAATTAAAAAAATATGACAGACAACACTCAAAACTCAGGCGCAAAAATTCAAGATAAACAAGGTAATACTTGGCTCTATTCAGATACAGTAAAAGATCATTTCTTCAATCCACGCAATATTCTTTTTTCTGGCGAAGAAGATAAATATGATGCTGATGCTACAGGACGTGTTGGTTCTCCAGCTTGTGGCGACGAGATGGTCATTTGGTTGAAAATTGATCCAAAAACTGAAAAAATAATAGAATGCAAATGGCAAACTTTTGGTTGTGGTAGTGCAATTGCTTCTACCTCTATGCTTTCGGTTATGCTTTCTGAAAATGGGGGAATGACTCTTGAACAAGCTTTGAAAATAAAGCCTCAGCATATTATGGAACGTCTTGGTGGTTTGCCAAATAGAAAAATTCATTGTTCAGTCTTAGGTGACAAAGCTTTGCAAGCTGCTATCAATGATTGGTACCGAAAAACTGGTCAACATAACAAGATTATTACTACAGGTGCCAAAATTATTGATAAAGAATTAAATATTACTGATCATGATATTGAAGAAGCCGTTCTTGAAGGTGCTAAAACTCTTGAAGATGTACAGAAAAAATTAAAAGTAGGTGTAGCAACTCCGGAAGCAATTCCAGAAATTGAACAGTTGATTAGGTTTTATTCGGAGAAATATTATGGAGCAGAGTAATAATTTAGAAATTTTAAATTTCGAATTTTAATTTATCGGCCTTAAGTGAAAACAATTTAAAATTTATCCAGATTTATCGGGACTAAATTTAAAATTATAAACTTGTTTATGAAATTAACCAAAGATTTAATTATAAAACAATTAGAAACCGTCATCGACCCTCACATTGGCCTAGATATTTGGACGCTTGGTTTTATTTACGAAATAAATATCAAGGATGATAAAAGTGTTCATATTTTGATGACTTTGACTACTCCAATGTGTCCACTTGATGGTGATATCAAAGATATGATAAAAGATGCTTTGGCTGAAATTGGTGTAGAAAATGTAGAAGTAGAGAAAACTTTTGATCCACCTTGGACTCCTCCGGAGGCTTTGCGTCGAATGATGAGTATTTAGCACAAATACCACAAATACTAGACGAATAACACAAATGTGATTTTAGTTATTTGTGTGGATTCGTTAATATTTGTGTTATCCCCAGCTATTTAAATGTTACAAACAAAAAATAAGTAAAATCTTTTAAACAAGTATGGAAGTAAAAAAAATAGAAGTTTGTTGTGGAGGAACTTGTCTTGGTAGAAAGTCTGATCAAATATTTGACTATTTACAAAATGAATACAAAGATACAGATACTGCCGTTCATATGTGTAGTTGTTTAGGTCGTTGCAAAAAAGGACCAAACATTTTAGTTGATGATGAAAAAGTTTATCATTACAGCAAAATCCGAACTATCAAAGAACGTATTGAAAATAATGAAGGAGAACAGTATAATAGATATGATAATGAAGATAAACTTGACTTAGCAAGTGATTTTTTGGGGGATCTATAAATAAAATAACAAATTTCAAAATTCAAATTACAAATAATTTTTAATAAAATATGGAAGAAAAAGAACCAAAAATGCCAATAAACTTTGATACTTTACCAGAAGATATTTCTATGAAAATTAGAGCTGGTGGTAAGATTCGACGCATTGTCGTGGATAGAGAAGCCTGTATTGGCGCTCAATCTTGCGTTGTTGTTGCCCCAGGAGTATTTCAAATGGATGATGACAACTTAGCTTATGTAACAGATCCAAATGGTGAAGATGAAGATACTGTCATGCTTGGTGCTCAATCTTGTCCTGTATTAGCTGTTCATCTTTATGATGAAGATGGAAATCAGATTTTTCCTGAAGAATAATTTTCATTAAAACAAAAAACATTGCAACATAAAAACACCTGTGAAAGGTGTTTTTTTATTGAGTTTATCTTTTAATACCTATTAATATCAAGATTAATATAAGAACCAAAATACTAAACAGAAAAAGACCTAGGCCCCAGCGATCCCATTTTTTTTGTTTTTCCAAAAAGTACTCTACACTTGGCCACTTGTCATTTTTCCAGGCCCATTCTCTTCCTCGTACTCCCATCACAATCCACCAAATATAATTTACTAGTGGTATAAAGGATAAAAAAGAAATCCAGACATTATGATAAGAACCCCATATCCAACTAAAAAACATTGCACCCCAACTCCAACCTCTTATTTCTGGTGGAATTTCAGAATCATGTTTTTTACCAGATCTCTCATCATATTGCATATTTGGGTTCAATTCTTTTTTTGCTAAATAAACAATACCAAGAGGTATCCCAACAAGAATACAAACAGTAGCTACTAAACCTAGTAAGCTTAATATGAAAGTAATTATGCGAAAGACTATTACATACACAGAGGAAGTATCACTTGAATTAAGAAAAAACTTTATTATTGCCCATAAAAATGGTATTAAAAATAATGAAATTATGGGTACTATGATCCACAATAAACCAATCACTTTGTTTCTTTTACTTTTTATATACCAATCACTATCAGTATTTATTGTAGCAGGTGGGGTAGGGATGTTATCAGTTTTTTCATGTTGTTTTAGTGTATTATTACATCTTGGACAAATTGAAATATCACTTTTTATTTCTTCATCACAATGATTACATTGCATATGATTGATTTTAAAATAAATAAAATATGATTATATAATATCTTAGAATTAATTTTTTTGCAAATTTAAAACAAAAAACCAACTTGTAATAAAGTTGGTTTTTTACCCTTTTCCAAAATTGGTTTTAGCCTTTCCAGCGTAGACGGGTCCGCCTTGGGTGGACAGGCCTTTTTGGCCTTTCTAGCATTTCAAGCCTTTTAGGCCTTTATATCAATCTCACCCTTCACCACTTCAATCTTCACCTCACTACCTTCATGAATCTTTTTTTCTACTATTTGCATAGCTAATTTATTGAGAAGCTCTGTCTGAAGTACACGTTTTAGAGGACGTGCTCCAAGATTTTCATCAAAACCTTTTTTGGCCAGCCAATCTTTGGCTTTGTTAGAAATCTTGATAGAAATTTTTTGTTTTTTGAGACGTTTTTCAATTGCCAAAATTTGTAAATCTACTATTTGACGAATTTGTTTTTCGTTTAGAGAATGGAAAACAATGATGTCATCGATACGATTCAAAAATTCTGGTTTGAATTGTTCTTTTAGAGCTGACATGACAGCCTTATTTACTTTATTATTATTTTTATCTTTGTCTTTTTTATTGTCACTAGTTTCAAAACCAAATTCTCCTTTTTTACCCATAGACATAATAATATCACTGGCAATATTACTTGTCATAATTATTACAGTATTTTTGAAATTTACTTTGCGACCTTTGGCATCTGTCAGATGTCCATCTTCTAGAATTTGGAGCATGATATTGAAAGTATCTGGGTGTGCTTTTTCTATTTCGTCAAATAGAATTACTGAATATGGTTTTCTTCGCACTATTTCTGTCAATTGTCCACCTTCATCAAAGCCAACATAGCCAGGAGGGGAGCCAATCATCTTGCTTACCGCGTGTTTTTCCATATATTCTGTCATATCTACGCGTATCAAGGCTTCTTCATCATTGAACAAGAATTCTGCCAAAGCTTTGGCTAATTCAGTTTTTCCTACACCAGTTGGACCCATGAAAATAAAAGAACCAATAGGACGTTTTTCTTCAGCAATACCAGCCCGACTACGACGAATAGCATTGGAGACGGATTGTATAGCTTCTTCTTGTCCGATGACACGTTTGGTGATTTCTTTTTCCATTTTGGCAAGTTTTATTACTTCATCTTCCAACATTTTGTTTAGTGGAATGCCTGTCCAACGAGAAACTACGCGGGCGATGTCTTCTTCTGTTACTTCTTCTTTGAGAATACTGTTTGTCTTTTGTAAATCAGCCAACTTCATTTCATATTTTTTGATAGCTTTTTCTATCATAGGAATCTTGCCATAACGAAGCTCAGCCACTTTTTGCAAGTCACCTTTACGTTCTTCTATTTCCGAGTTTTGTTTTAATTTGTCTATTTCTTTTTTATGTTCACGAATTTTGGTAATAATATCTTTTTCATTAGTCCATTGCATTTCTATTTCTTTACTTTGATCTTTCAAATTTGCAAGTTCTTCTTTCAATTTTTGTTCACGTTCTTTACTTTCATTGTCAGTTTCTTTTTTGAGTGCTTTTAGTTCAATTTCTATTTTCATTATTTGACGTTTCATTTTGTCTAGATTGTCTGGCATTGAGTCTATTTGCATTTTTAGAGCACTAGCCGCTTCATCAATAAGATCAATCGCTTTGTCTGGCAATTGTCTGTCGCTGATATATCGATTGGAAAGTTGGACAGAAGAAACAATAGCAGGATCAGTGATTCTTACACCATGATGAATTTCATATTTTTCTTTGATACCACGCAAAATTGCGATAGCATCTTCTGTTTTTGGTTCTAGAACTAAGACTGGTTGGAAACGACGTTCAAACGCAGCATCTTTTTCAATATGTTTTTGGTATTCTTTTATAGTAGTAGCACCAACTACATGCATTTCACCACGAGCTAGGCCTGGTTTTAGCATGTTTGAAGCGTCTACAGCACCTTCAGAGCTACCAGCACCCACAATAGTGTGTAATTCATCAATAAACAAAATTATTTTGCCTTGGGCTTCTGTCACTTCTTTGATTACAGCTTTGAAACGTTCTTCAAATTCACCTCTAAATTTGGTACCAGCGAGTAGGGAACCGATGTCCAAAGAAATGATTTCTTTGTTTTTCAAATTTTCTGGTACATCTCCATTGACGATTCTTTGAGCCAAGCCTTCGACAACTGCTGTTTTACCAACGCCAGGTTCACCAATAAGCACTGGATTATTTTTTGTTCTGCGAGTAAGTACTTGCATGACACGACGAATTTCATCGTCACGACCAATCACTGGATCAAGTTTTTCTTTGCGAGCACGCTCGGTCAAATTGATGCCGTATTTTTCCAGAGCTTGATATTTACTTTCTGGTTCAGGACTGTCGACACGTTGATTGCCACGTATGTCTTTTAGTACATTCAAAATGTCTTGGTATTGTACTTTTTGACGAGAGAGAGCGTCGCTAATTGGGTTTTTGTTAGTCAAAAAAGCAAGAAGCAAATGTTCAACACTAATAAATTCATCGTGCATTTTTTTGGCTTCATTGTCAGCATTTTGTAAAATAAAAATCATGGCTTGGCCAAGCGTTACTTGTCCAATATTACGATTTTCCGGCATTGCTTGTTTTGGAATGGCGTTTATCATTTCTTGAACCTCGGTTTTTAGCTGTTCAATATTGACATTTAGTTTTTTGAAAATAGAAACAACAACACCTTCACTTTGATTGAGTAAACTCAAAAATAGGTGAGGTGGTTCTATCTGTGTTTGGCTATTTTGGGTAGCAATATTTTGCGAATTTTGAATAGCTTCTTGTGATTTGTTTGTAAAATTTTGGGGAAACATATATAAAGGCTTATCCGCCCAAGGCGGACCCGTCTACGCGGGAAAGGCTATTAATTTATAATTATCACTCTAATAGAGTGAGTGATAATACTATAACATGCTGGAAAAATTTGTCAATATGTGCTAAGATAAGACAAGTTAAGAGTTTGTAAAGTTATAAAGTTGAAAGTATTATAATCTTATTATATATTATTTTTTACTTTATTTAAATATATTTTCTGTATAATCTTTATAAATTAATGAAAGCAGTGCTATGAACAAAAAAATATTAGAACATTATTTGAAATTTGGTACATTTACTAATCCTGGCTTTTATAAAGAGTTTTTTCAAAATCTTCCAGATAATGTCAAAGAAATAGGGAACCTGATTAGTCATCAAATAATCCATCGTGTTACTCTAAAAAATGGCAATACAAAAGTTAACAGAGATTTGCGTTATGGGGATATGGAAAAATATCCTTGGCATAGACTCAGATGTGAAGATGAAATTTTACCAAACACTATCTCTATGGTTGCAGAATTATTAAGACTGGATGATAGAGGTTTTTTGGCAGATAGAAAAGTAGAAGATAAAATTATTGTCACATGTCGTAATGTTGCAATATTAATGGCATCAATATTAAAATCAAAAGGAATTCCATGTAGAGTTCGTTCTGGATTTTCTCCGTATTTTTTTTCTTGGAGTGGTGACCATTGGATAAATCAGTATTGGAATAAAGATAAAAAAACGTGGATTAATTTTGATGCTGATGGATTCTTTGCTGATATGTGGGATGAAAAAAACAAAAAATGGGTAGTATCAACAGCAGAAGGATATTTTGATAGTATAATTAGTTTTGATCAATATAATATTCCTTTTGATAAATTTGACTGGGCAGCAAATACTTGGCTTGGAATTAGAAAAAATACATTAGATGCTAATCATTTTATAAATGCTGATGGTTCTGTTGGACTTATGCCAGTTCTTTGGTCAATATTTTATGATTTTCATAGTTTGATGAATAACGAAATTTTTTATAATCAATTGCCAAGTTATATTTATTTCAAATTTGATAAACTAACAGAAAAAGATTTCAAAGAAATTGACGAACTAGCTGAATTAATGATAGATCCTGATAAAAATTTTGATGAATTAGTCAAAATTTGGAATACAAAAAAGAAGTTTAGAATATTGAATAGTCCTTTGATAGGAGATAGTGATCATATTATTTGGAAATAAATTTTAATTTATGTTTGAAACTGTCAAAATATTAGGAGTCAAAATAAGTAAACTAGATTTAGGTTCTAGTCGTCTTTTGATTTCCAATTTTTTGAGTACCAAAGGTCAATACAAAGTTTTTACTCCAAATCCAGAAATGCTGGTAGATGCACAAAAAGATAGCTATTTTCGTCGAGTTTTGAATAGTGCTGATTTGAATATTTGTGATGGTCACGGCATAAAATTTTTGTCAAAAGAACACCTAACTGTGATAAATGGTGTTGACTTTATGATAGATATCTGTAAAATAGCTGAACAAAAAAATTATACTGTTTTTTTCTTAGGTTCAGGAAATGAGGATGTTCTCAAAGAAATGAAAAAAAAATTACAAATAAAATTTTTAAATTTGAAAGTAGTTGGTTTTGATCCAGGCTTGAATATTAAATTACAAAAAGATGGTTCTAGAAACATGCTGATACAATATGATAAACAAGAAAATATTCATATTTTGGAAATAATAAAAACCAGTCAAGCACAAATACTTTTTGTGGCGTTTGGTCACAACAAACAAGAAAAATGGATTGAAGAAAATATGTCAAAATTACCAAATGTAAAATTGTTTATGGGAGTAGGGGGCAGTTTTGATTTTATTTCTGGACAAGTAAAACGTGCTCCAAAGTTGATGAGAAAACTTGGTTTGGAATGGTTGTATAGATTATTAAAACAACCAAAAAGATTTACAAGAATTTTCAAAGCAACTGTTATTTTTAGTTTTTTAAAATTATTTAGAAGAATGTAATACAAAACTTTAGTCTTGGTATCCTTTGTGGTTAAGGACTAAAATTCTGAGTTACCTAATTTATTAATATGTTGGAAAAATCAGTAATTAAACACTTAAATAAGCTACAACAAAAGAAATTTCGTAAGGAAGAAAAAGAATTTGTGGTGGAAGGAATCAAAGGAGTTTCGGAAGCTCTAAATTCACAGATGGAAGTAATACTTATAGTCATTGATGGAAAATTACGTGAGGAAAAAGAATTTGCAGAAATTATAAGCAAAGCTGAAAGTGAAGATGTTCCTGTAACTTTTTGCGGAAGGCAAGATATCGAAGATATAAAAGATACAGAAACTTTTCCTGGTGTTTTGGCAATTATAGAACAGAGAGAATCTACTATGGATAATTTTGAAGATGGTCCTATAATTTGTTTGGAAAATATAAAAGATCCTGGAAATCTTGGAACTATTATTCGTACTGCTGATTGGTTTGGTTTCAAAAACATTTTGCTTTCAGAAGAAACCGTTGATATTTACAATCCAAAGACTGTTCGTAGTACTATGGGTTCAATTTTTCATTTGAACTTTTTTAGAGCTACAAGTGTCTTGAAGACTTTAGAAAAAATAAAAGAAGAGTATGAATACAAATTGTATTCATTAGATCTAGAAGGTAATGATTATAAGACAATGAAGCCAGAGAACAAAGCTGTCTATATTTTTGGTAGTGAATCTCATGGTATTAGTCCTGATCTTGAAAAAATAATTGATAAGAGCTATACTATAGCAGGTTCAGGTGAAGCTGAATCTTTGAATGTAGCTGTTTCAGCAGCAATTATTATGTCTCAATTATCATAAAATAAATCAGTATTATAAATACTTATGATTAGAACACGTTTTGCACCAAGTCCAACAGGTTATTTGCATATAGGTGGTTTGAGAACCGCTCTTTTTGCTTATCTTTTTGCCAAAAAAAATAATGGACAATTTTTAATTCGTATTGAAGATACTGATAGAGAACGTTTTGTTGAAGGTTCTCTTCAAAATATTTTGGATTCTTTTGACTGGTCAAATATTAAAATTGATGAGGGTGTTTTATTGGAAAATGGAGAAATAACACAAAAAGGTGATAAAGGTCCTTATATTCAATCTGAAAGATTAGAAATTTATCAAAAATATATCAAAGAACTTCTTGAAAAAGGTCATGCTTATCATTGTTTTTGTACCAAAGAAAGATTGGATGAAATGAGAGTTGTTCAAGAAGCAAACAAACAAGCTACTGGTTATGATGGACATTGCCGTAATTTGACTAGCGAAGAAGTAGCTGTCAAATTAGCTAATGCTGAAAAATCAGTTATTAGAATAAAAATGCCAAATAGTGGTTTGACTGTAATTGAAGATTTGGTTCGCGGAAAAGTAGAATTCAAAAATGAACTTTTTGATGATCAAGTTCTTATCAAATCAGATGGTTTTCCAACTTATCATTTTGCTGTGGTAGTAGATGATCATCTTATGGAGATTACTCATGTTATTCGTGCTGAAGAATGGTTGTCTAGTACACCAAAACACGTTGCTCTATATCAAATGTTTGGTTGGGAAATTCCTAAATTTGCACATTTATCATTGCTTATCAATGAAAAGAAACAAAAACTTTCCAAACGTCATGGTGACGTCGCAGTAGGTGACTATGTCAAAAAAGGTTATTTGCCAGAAGCTTTTGTTAATTTTATTGCTTTTCTAGGTTGGAATCCAGGTGATGACAGAGAATTTTTTACATTAAAAGAATTGGAACAAGAATTTGATTTTTCCAAAGTAGGCAAAGCACCTGCTGTTTTCAATATAGAAAAATTAAATTGGTACAACAAACAATATATTATGAAAATGTCTGCAGAAGAATTAGCTAAAATATGCGAAAAATTTTATATAGAAAAAAATATTGATACCAAAAATTTTGATTTGAGCAAAGTAGTAGTATTAGAACAGGGGAGAGCCAATACTTTGTTAGATATTGCTCAAAATACTGCTTTTATTTTTGCTGATAGTTTGCAATATGATGCAGATTTATTAGTTTGGAAAAAATCATACAAAACACAAACTAAAGAAAAACTTATTTTGGCTCAAACTTATTTACAAGATTATGTAGGCAATTGGATACGTGAAGAATTAGAAAGTAGTTTGATCAATTGGATAAAAGAAAATAATTTTGGTAATGGTGATGTGTTGTGGCCAATACGAGTAGCTTTGTCTGGTTTACAAAATTCTCCAGGACCGTTAGAAATAGCGGCTGTACTTGGAAAAGAAAAAACTCTACAGAGAATACAACAAGCTGTAGATAAATTATAAAAAAATCTAGGATAAAAATAAAAAACATGCTATAATAGTTACAATTATGAAAAAGCATGTTTTTTTATTTATTTTAATCTTTGTGTCTGCGGTTTTTTTCAGACCTTTTTTTGTTTTTTCTGAGACTGAAGCTGGAGGTAACAAAGAAGAAATTGATGAATTAAACAAACAAATAAATGATAAGAAAAACAAAGTTAAAGAACTAGAAAAAACTATCAATGATTACAAATTAAAAATTGAAAAAACCAAATTAGAAGCAACTTCACTAGCTAATCAACTATCTATTTTAGACAATTATCTAACACAATTGGATTTAGATATACAAATAACACAAGAAAAAATAGATACAACGGCTTTAGAGATCAAAGAATTGGATTTTTCTATTGAAGATAAAGAACAAAATTTAGCAAAACAACAAAAAATGTTACGTGGTCTTATCCGTACTTTGTATTATGAAAACAACAAAAAATATATAGAAGTAATGGCAGCTTACGACAATTTTTCAGAATTTTATAATAGAGTACATTATGTTCAAAATTTAGAAAGAGAAATGGGCAAAAGTGCCAAGACTTTGCGTATTATCAAAGAAGAATTGGAAGCTAAAAAACAACAACGAGAAGATCAACAAAAGAGTTATCTTGCTCTAAAAGAAACTTTGGACAATAAGAAAAAAGATTTGGAAGAACAAGCTAAC
Organism: Candidatus Magasanikiibacteriota bacterium; assembly: GCA_041674805.1. Taxonomy (GTDB): domain Bacteria; phylum Patescibacteriota; class Patescibacteriia; order Magasanikbacterales; family UBA922; genus UBA1557. The sequence continues at coordinate 266,220 of JBAYVA010000001.1, forward strand.
TACAAACAAAATTTATTGGTAAAAACAAAATCTTCTGAAATGACTTTCAATACTTTGGTAAAAAATTTGAAAGGTGAATATCAAAGTTTAGAAAATGATATTACAAGTATAGAGAGCCAAGTTAGAAGAAAATTGGAAGCACAAAACAAAATAAGTAATACAGGTGACACTTCATCATTATTACCATTAGCTTGGCCAACTCAAAGTCGTTATATTACTGCTTATTTTTATGATAAAAATTATCCATACCGAAATATTTTTGAACATAATGCTATCGATATACGTGCGGCACAAGGCACAGCTGTCCGAGTTGCAGCTTCTGGTTATGTAGCTAGAGCCAGAACTTGTTCTACAGCTAGTTGTTATGGTTATGTGATGATTGTACACTCTGATGGCTTTTCTACAGTTTATGGACATTTGAGTTCAATACCAGTCGTAGCAGATCAATTTGTGACTCGTGGTGATATTGTTGGTTATTCTGGTGCTACACCTGGCACTGTAGGAGCTGGACCATTTACGACTGGTCCACATTTACATATGGAAGTTCGTAAAAATGGTATACCAGTCAATCCTCTAAATTACTTAGCTCAAGATTACTAATCCGCTCTACCAAAAAAAAGCGGATTTTTTTATAATCATAACTATATGAAAAAAATCAAAATAAAAAAATCAAATAAAAAGTTTTTTAGTAATAATATTATATTTTTTGATACAGAATTTAGTAATATAGATATTGAAAAAGGGGAGTTGATATCCTTAGCTCTAGTAAAGATGACTGGTGAAGAATTATACTTAGAATTTGATTACAAAAAGAAAGAATTACATCCCTGGGTCAAAGAAAATGTAATACCATATTTGTCAGGGCATACTACCAAGAAAAAAGATGCTTTAAACCAAATTTGGGATTTTGTCGGACGAGAAGGGGAGAAGCCATACTTGATGGCTTATGTTAATCAATTTGATAGTATTTATTGGTACAGATTATTTGCTGATCCAAAAAATCATCCAGCATTTTGGATACCAATTGATTTTGCTTCAATACTTTTTTCTTTAGGTTATGATCCAGAAGTAATGAGAGACAAAGAATTCTTCAAAGAGTTAAAAATAGATACTAAAAAATACAACAAACATAATGCGCTTGATGACGCAAAACTTTTGGCTGAAACATTCAAAAAAATGAAGGCCCTCTCTCTCTAGTGTCGCACAATGTAGTTGATAAAATTTAAACAATTTGAAAGGGGAGTAGAATAATTATACATTATATTTTGTTATTTTATTTTTATAATTTTAAATTCAGCAATTTTAAATTTTAAAACAATTTTTTAATTTACAAATTTCAAAATTTTTTTGTTTATTTTATTTGAATTTATTTCTAAAATACTTTTTAAATAATTTTAGAAAAAAACATTAAATTTAGTTATTAAGCCCAACAAAGATACGAGTCAGATAGGTTCTAAAATACTTGTACAAATTTTTTAATAAAAAAGACGATACTCTATACCTTGGTGTAATGAAGCCCTGTTTTGTAGTGTCGCAAAATATACTATATATTGGCTCAACCTAGCCAAAAAGATAGGTGAGTGATTACTATCATCAATATCTACCTAGATACAACAATAAACACTTCAAATCAAGCAAAATCAAGTCATTAAAGTTATAATTATATATAAATTAATTAAAAAATAAATTTAATTAGCTATAGTGTAAAAGCATATAAGTATTAAATAATGTAAGAATTGGTTATTAAATGATTATTAATAATTAAAACTTATTTTATATAGTATATGTCGTATAAGGTACATTGTGCGACATTGTATAAATAGAGCAAATTTGTAATAATTAATATACTTTTTATATTATCGTTGCTTCACTTCTCTACCTCAAGCTTTTGCTTACTTATAACTTTTGTTAGAATTTGATTCTTAAATAACTTCTTGTTTTTTACAAACAAAAAACGGAAATAGAACTCCGTTTGATGCAGGCGACGACCGGGTAGTAAAAGGATGAAGACATCTGTCTTATCCCCCACTTCCCGGTCGCCACATGGATATATTGCTATACCCATTTTATAGTTTAACTCTTAATATATTATTTTGTCAATTGTATATAAATTTAGTTTTATTATCGCCAATATATTCTATCAGAATAACGTAAATCTATATAATTAAAATTTGAATCGTTTTTCAATCTTTCTTTAAACAATTTATCTAAAATAAAGATTTGTTCATCTACATTATTATCTATTTTTGTTTTTACAAATGAGGCTTTGAATGTTTTTATAATCAAATCTTGTTTATTTTCTTCCAATAAAAAATATTTTAAAGGTAGTTTAGAATTAGTTTCAAAACTTTTAAACCAATAAATTATATTAGCAACATGTTCTTTTTTTAAAACAACACTATTTATTTGAATATCTTCTATATGACTTTTATCATAAATAATGGGATAATTACCTAAATCTTTTTTGATAGCATTGATATCTGGTTCATGTATTTTTCCTACTACTATGTCTATAGTAGATGTTGTACCATCGGAAGTACTAGTCACTACATTTTGTGTAATATTTTTCCATTCATAATCACTCACTTTACGCATTATTTCTACGACCTTACCATTCAAATCCAAATAAACATATTCTTTGCCATTATCATAAATTATAGTAGAAATTTTTTCTTGTATAATAATAAATAATTTATTGGGAAAAGTTTTTTTGATAACAATTTTTTCAATAGGGTATCTTTCTTTCAAAATATCTTTCATTTCTTCTAAATTAGCCAATAAATAACTGTCTTGTGAGATAAAACCAAAAGTCTTGTAATTCATAATACCTTTTACAGTATCCTCAAATTCCATTTTTTTTATTCTCTGCAAACCTTCTATTTCGATATCGTTGATCTTAAAAAAAGAATGAAAAATTAAAATTAAAAAAATTGTAACAAAACTACAAATGATTATTGCTATTTTGATATAAAGACCTTTTTTACTATTTTCATGAATGAAAGGGTTCACGACTTCTCTACCTTGCCAAGAAAAATCTCTTCTAGTTTTTTTGCTATTAAAAAAACCACTAAAAAAACTTTGTGTTTTTTTAATTTTGTGCTTTAACTGTTTATGAAATTTATGATGATTTAATATTTTATTTATAGACACAGGCTTTTTTAAAAAAATAAACTAGAATCCTCTTTTTTTGCTACGTATAGTCTCAATAATCCAATTGAACCAATACTTCTTGCTAACGATATAATCATGCGCTGGTAAAAGATTTTTTTGAAAACCACCAAAACCTTTTTTGAAATGAGTAATACCTTTGAAAGGATGCTTGTCAGATGCATTATCCGGAGCTATTCCCCAAAAATTATAATATTTCATTCCTCTTCTTTTGGCTTCTTTGATTGCTTCCCATTGTACTAAATAAGACGTTGGTAGCTTTTTGTTTTTTACTAGAGATGCACCATGACGATAAGCTGCTGAATTACCATAAAAATAAACAACAGCGCCTGCATCTATTTTTTGATCTTCAGGTAAATATGCTTTGATCACTGAAACTTCATTATCTTTTTCAAAAGCTATAAATTCTTTTTCTAAATAATTATTAGAAAAACGCACAAAATGATGTTTTTTGGCTGTGTGATCTAACAATGTATTGAATTCTTTTAGATCTTGTATTTCTTTAGAGAAAGTTATTTTAACTTTTTCTCGCAAACATCTATTTATCAAATTACGGTGATTTTTATTCATGTTAAATAATAATTTTTCTTCACTTAATGATAAATCAAGTAACCAAGAAGTCTCAGCTAAGATATGAATAGGTGCTTTTCTAAAACCAACTTGTTGATAAATTCTTTTATTTTCTTCTGATTCATCAATAAAAGGAGAAAATTTTATGAAATTATATTTTTCTTTTTCTGCTTTGGCTTTCAAAAATTTCATTAATTCTGTTAAAACATTTTGATAATCCTTTCTAATTATTGGACCATAAGGAGCAAGTAAAAAGTTGCCACGTCTAGCATGAACACTAATAATCATTGATCCACCAATCAAAATATTATTTTCATAAATACCAATCAACCAATAATTTTCTCCCATAGATTTGTGAAACTCACCATTTTTGTAAGATTGTTTCATCAAAACATATTCTTCTTGTGAAAGAAATTCTTCCCATTCTTGTTTATTTGTAATTTCTTTTATATCGTACATAATTATTTTTTATTACTATAACCCATTTATACTTAGTTTTTTTAGTTTTCTTAATTTTTGTAAAAAAGAAAAAAAATTATATTTGAAAGGTTGTAAAATTATTTCCAAAGCTTTAGGATAAGAGACTAATTGTCCGTTGAATCCTGCTTTGAATTTGGCAACTCCTGCCAAAGAATTTTCTTTTTTCCAGGTATAGTTGTGATGTGAATCTGCATCATTGCTCCCCTTTTCAGCTGGAGGTGCAATACCCCAAAAATCATAAAATTTACAATTATTTTCTTTGGCAAATTTTATTGCTTCAAATTGATTTAAATAAGGCGCCATCAAATTACGATGTTTGTTTGATGAAGCACCAAAGAGGTAAAACATACGTTCGTTATACTTGAGCAAAATAGTAGAAGAAAGTATTTCGTTTCCTAAGTAAGTATTTAATTGATAAACATTTTCCATTTCTAATAGCTTACTCAAATAATTTTTTTCATGACTTTTTATATCATTACGTTTACTTGTCATTTCATTTAGTTGCCAATATTTATCAATATTTTTCTCCATTTTGGATGTTACTCCTCTTTTACTAGCTAATTTGATATTATATCTAGTCTTACTATGCATTTCTTGTAATATTTTTTCTTCTGATTTATTCAAATCTAATATCCAACTATGTTCTGGTTGACGGTTTTTAACATTGATATAATTTATTTCTTGCAAATTTATTTTTGATAAAAGTTCTACGCGCCAAAAAGTATAATTATTTTCTTGTAAAAATTTGTTTATTTCTAAAATAGCTTCTTTGTTTAAATCAACTCTTGCTACATAAAAAAATTTTAAACCAAACAATAAGGAAGTAATTACACCTTGAAATTGCCAAGTACCTTCGTTGTTCTGCAATTCATAGCGTACAACATTTTTACCATTATTTTTGAGAAGGTCACCATATTCCCAAGATTGCAAAAAATCAGGTTTAGTAGTCCAATCATTTTTTTGTAAAATTTCCTTTATCATACATTCTTATTTATCAATTCAGCTATTTTTTTAGCTTGGACAAAACTAATATCTTTGTTTGTTGGCAAGTTCAAAGTTTTTTTGGACAATTTTTCAGCATTAGGACAACTTCCTAATATATAACCTGACATTAATATATCAATGTCTTTTGGAGCAATGACTGTATCATACCAATTACCTAAAATAATTTTATTTTCTTTTGCTATCTGTAATAATTTTTTTGGTTCATCTACTAATATTGTATAACGTAAAAAAATGTTATCATCTTTAATATTTGGTTTAATTATTTTTTCATTTTGTAAAAGTTCATCATAAATTTTAGCTATTTCCTGACGGTGCTTATTTATTTCTTCTACTTTTGAAAACTGATGTAATAAAATTTTGGCCAAAGAATTGGCGTATTTAGTAGGATAAAAACTGACTCTTCTCCCCTCTTTTTCTTGTTTGTACATTATTTTGGCTGATAAATTTATTTTTTTAGCTAACGCCAAAATAAATTTACCAATTTTTATATCATAAAGTTTTTTTCCAATATAAAATATTGGAAAATTTATTAAATTTTGTTTTGTTTTTATCAATTTTGGTTCAGGTAAACTTTTATTTAAAGATATTATTTTTTCAGCTAGTTTTGTATTGTTAGTAATAAGAGCACCACCACGAGAAGATGATATTATTTTATCACTACCAAAACTAAACATAGCAACATCTCCAAAAGTGCCAAGTAGTTTGTTTTGAAATCTAGCCCCAAAAGAATGAGCACAATCTTCTATTACTATTAAATTATTTTTCTTAGCTATTTCTAATAATTTTGGTAAATCAGCAGCTTTACCAAAGGTGTGTTGAATGATCAAAACTTTGGATTTAGTAGTGATTTTCTTTTCTAGGTCAATACAATTCATGTTGAAATCATTGTTGACATCGACATAAATAGGTTTGGCACCAGACCAACTTATAGCATTACTCACTACCATACAAGTATAAGCTTGAACCAAAACTTCATCATCAGGCTGAACTTCTATAGCTTCCAGAGCTTTTTGTAAAGATGTACGACCACTATCAAAAGTTATAGCATATTTACTACCAAAATAATTTTGTAACCATTTTTCTACTTCAATAACATTTTTTCCATTTTTAATAGAAAACCATTTCCAAGGTAATAATAAAAAAGATAAAGCAATGCTCACATCTTTTTTATAAATGTTGGGATGAAATCCTGTAAAAATCATAGTTTAAGTATTTTTTTCTAGTTCTTTTTTGACAATTTCTGGAATTCTATTTTCCAATAAAATGACAGATTTAATATTTTTGTGTTCTTGTATATATGATAATAAATCTTGACTATTTAATTTCACAAAAACTTTTGTTTGATATTTGGTACCAATACCTCGTTCTAAAGGTTCTATAAAATCTGGTGCAATAATAACCAATTCATCAGCCATAAAAGCTATTTCACCACCAATTTGTTCATGAATTTCATCGCTAAGTTCACCAAGCTCAATAATTCCTCTAGTTACTACAATTTTTTTATAATCATGAGAATATCCAGACATTCTATTGATAGCAACGCGAAAACCGTCAGGATTAGAATTGTAGGTATCATTTAAAATAATAGATTTTCCATAATTTTGAATATGTAGAGCATTTTCAGGACTTTTTACATTTTTTAAAGCTTCTTTAATATCTTCAGTTGAAAATCCTAAATGATTGGCTAGTAAAAGTGTAGGTTGTAAATTCAAAATATTATATTCTCCAAAAAGTTTTGTTTGTAATTCTACGTGATTAGTAACGCCATCTAGATTTCTTGTCAATTTACAAAACACACCTTCATCATTTTCTTGCATATATTCTACTAAACAATTTGGTTTATATTCTTCTTCAAAACCAAAAGTTAGAACCTTAGTTTTCAATTCTCCTAAAAATTCTCGACAATATTTGTTGTCTGAATTGGTAATAGCCAAACCATTTTTAGGTAAAGACCTGAGTAGTTCATATTTAGCTTTTTGAATATTTTCAATAGAACCAAACAAACTCAAATGTTGAGGACTAATAGCAGTCAAAATACCAATCTCTGGTTTAACTATGTTACATATTTTGTCTATTTCACCAATATTGTAAGCTCCCATTTCTACTATAAAAAAGTCTACGTTTTTGAAATTGGTTTGTAAAATAAATTTACTAACACCAATATCTGTATTGATATTCTTTGGTGTTTTGATTACTTTAAATTTATAAGAAAGTAATTGTTTCAAAATTTCTTTGGTACTCGTTTTACCATAACTACCAGTAATACCAATAACACGCATTTTTGAATACTTAGCAATTTTTTTTCTGGCCATTCGGGCAATATGATCTTTGACAAATTGTGAAATTATATTTAATAAGTGTACTAAAATAGTAATAGTCACAAAACGTAAAAAACTAAAAGCTGCAATAGTCCTAATATCTTCTGTTTTTAGATAAAAAGCAATTTCAAGTAATATAGAAGAAAAAATTAACAAAATTATTTTCAAACTAAATTTTGGTTTTTTGAGAGGTTTTTTTAAAACAATTTTGGCTAAGAGATATAAAAAGTCTAAGAAATATATCAAAAACACTGCCCATTCAATTACCAAAAAATGTCCTTGATCCCAAAAGAATACTACCAAAACAAGTGGCATTTTGTAAAAAAAATCATAACGGAAAATAATTCTTTTTCCTTCTGAAGTGCGAAGTAAATCTAAAAATCTGTCCCAACGATATTCTTTTAACTGCCAAAAATAAGCAAACTGAATATATTCATTGCTCATGCTGATAAACCAAAAGAAAATAATTGATAAATCTAAGAGATTCATATTGTTAAAATTTCTAATATCTAATTCCTAATTTCTAATAAAATTTTTTAATTTTGTAATTTTAAAATTATATTTTTGAAAATGATTTTATAATATTCAAAAGTTCTTCTTTTTTCCAAAGGTGTAAGCCATGTGTACCATTTTTTATTACTTCAAGTTTTGAACCTACGATATTATTGGCAATTAGTGTAGCATCTTTGACAGGAACAAAACTATCTTTATCGCCCCAGACAACTAGAGTTGGAATTTTTATGGCTGGCAAAAATTCACTGACATCTTCTTTGGTAATCTTGAGGAAAATATCTCTTTTGATGCCAGTTGTTTTATTGTAGTCCCCTGTTCCCGCTGATTTGTAAAGTAATTTACGCATAAAAACAGCAAGCTTATTTAACCCTGGTAATCTAAATACTATTTTACCACTTTTGGCAATAAATTTAAAGATTTTATTTCTAATGCTTTCTGGTCGACGATAAACAGCTGCTCCGCTCAAAATTAATTTATCAACAATGTTTGGTTCGTGAGATAGTAAATAAGAAGCAACTTGTCCACCAAAACTATGGCCAAGCAAAATTGTGCTTTGTCCTTCTTGTTTGAGACTAATTATTTTGTCTTTAACAAACTGTGAGTACTCCTCCACACCCCAGATTGAGCTAGGACAGCTTTCCTCACCAAAACATGGTAGTTCTATCACTTCTACTTCAAAATCACTACTAGCCAAAGATACAAAACCAGACCAAGTTTGTTTTGATCCGTTCCAGCCGGGTAGGATTATTAGTTTTTGTTTTTGTTCCATAATGCGGATATACTGATAATACGGATTTACGGATAATAACGAATTTATTTTAAGGCTTTTTTGATAATACTTTTTATATTATCATCGGCACTAGTTATTTTCAAATTATCTATTTCAGACAAAGGAATCCATTCTAATTTAGCATTCAACTGTATTTCTTTTTCTTCAAAATTTTGTTCTTTTGCATTACCTACTAATTCACAGACATAAAAAAACTTAATAGCATGCGACGAACCTAAGTTAAATGGCATTTCAAAAAAACGAGTGTTTACTTCTATCAAATCTTTTACTTCAATTTCAAAACCTGTTTCTTCCAAAAATTCTCTACGCAAAGCATCAATATGATCTTCGCCAAGTTCAATTCCACCACCGATCAAATAATAACCTAAATCTCCAAATTTTATCATGAAAACTTTATCATCTTTTATTACCACAGCGTATACAGATGGACGAAAATATAAATTACTAACTTTCATTATTACTTTTTCACCTTCCATATTGTAGCCTTCAACAGTTTTCATGTTTTTATGCTTTTATAGTATCCTTGCCCATAAAATTCTGCAAAACTTTCGGTACTCTAATACTTCCATCAGCTTGCTGATTGTTTTCAAGTAAGGCAATTGGAAAACGACTTAGCACTACTGCAGTACCATTTAGTGTATGCACAAATTCATTTTTACCTTCATCGTTTTTGTATTTGATATTTAGTCTTCTTGCTTGATAATCAGTACAGTTACTGGTACTAGTGATTTCACCATAACCACCTTTAGCTTCATCTTCAGCTTTCATCGTCATCCAAGCTTCAATATCATATTTGCGGTAAGCTGGACCACCAAGATCGCTAGTTGGAATGTCAATAACGCGATAAGGAATTTCTAGACCATCACAGATTTCTTTTTCAATACTTAATAATTCTTGATGCAAAGCTTCACTTTCTTCTGGTTTACAGAAAATAAACATTTCTAGTTTGGTGAATTGATGCACACGATAAAGACCTTTGCTAGTACGACCATAAGCTCCAGCTTCAGTACGGAAACAGTGAGACATCGCAGCGTATTTCTTTGGTCCTGAACTCAAATCCAAAACTTCGTCAGCATGATAGCCTAGCATTGTGATTTCTGCAGTGCCAACTAGACTCAAGCCTTCATCATTGATATTATAAATTTGTTTTTCTGCTCCACGAGGATTGAAACCAGCACCAAGCAAAATTTCATGTTTGGCCAAATCTGGAGTTTCGACAAGATTGTAGCCATGTTTTGCCAAAATATCCATGCCATAATTTAGCATAGCTTGGTTTAATCTTACCATATCATTTTTGACAAAGTAAAACTTACTACCAGTTACTTTGGCACCACGTTCGAAATCTATCAAATCAAGATTGATCATAAGTTCTTCATGATCTTTGGCAGGAAAATCAAAGTTTGGGATAGTACCACGTTCTTCGATTGTGACAAAATCTTCTTCGCCACCAATCGGACTTTGAGGATGAGTCATATTTGGTACTTGAAGCATTAGCTCCATAAAATCAGCATCAACTTTTGCAAGTTCCTCTTCCAAAGATTTTATTTTCTCCCCTACTTCACGCATTTGTTTTATTTCTTCTTCACTTGGTTTTCCTTTTGAACCACTATTTCTTTTTGAACGTAGTTCTTCTACTTCTTGCATTTTTTCTCTCTTTTGTTTGTCCAAATCAAGAAGATTATCAATATTTATTTTGACTCTTCTATTTACACAATTTTGTTTTATGAGTTCGCTATTGTCGCGAATGAATTTTATGTCGAGCATAAATTATATTATTAATTTATATGTTTATTTTTAAAATTTTTTCTATTTTATCCATATTTATTTCTTTAAAAAATTTTCTATTGCTATTTTTATTGATTCAAGAGGTATAGCGCAATTTGCATGAGAAACTATACCACTACTTTTACCTATATAACCATATGTACCATCATCAAAGGCTTCGCTATCTATTTGCTTATGAAAATAATTAGGACCTGAAATTTTTATATTCCAACTATTATTATTAAATGTCCATCTCAAATCAAAAACATATCCTTTGTCTTTTTCATAGAGTTCCTTTAATACTTCAGGAATATAACCATAAAATTCAACAGTACATAGTTCAGCATAAAATTCTGGACTTTTTTCTTTTTCTAACATAATTTTTATAAATTATTGTATTTTTTCAAAGAATTTTTTTATAGCCAAGTCTATAGCTGCAATAGGTATCGTAAAATTATTATTTTCGTGATAAACACATAATTTTTTATTCATAATAAAACCAGTAGTATCATCAAACACAGCTTCAGAATCCATTTGATTGTGAGAAGCGTCTATTTCTCTAGCTATATTTATATTCCAACTATTTTTATTAAATGTCCATTTTATTAATTGTTCCGATTTTTCATATGTTAATTTTAAATCTTTCTTAGTAACATCTCCATGTAGGTGTACAGCACACATGCTGGCAAGTCTCTCAATACTTTTTTCAGAGTCAATCATATTTTATAAATTATTATTTTTGATTATTTCTTTCACATCAGGCACAATCTGCATCAAAAATTCTTTATTCTTCTCAATAAAATCATAATCTGACAATTCATCTACTTCTACAAATTTTGTTTCCATAACTTCTGTATCATTTACTTCCTGTGCGTGAGAAATAAATTTACAGACAAAAGGAATCAGGTATACTTGATAAGAAAAGTCTCTCCCAGCACTTGCTACTACTTGAATTTTGTTTAATTGTTTTACTATTTCAACTTCACAACCAGTTTCTTCCAAAATTTCTCTCTTCACATTTTCTTCCAATTTTTCACCATATTCCATACTGCCACCTGGCAATTCCCATTTACCATGAAAACGTGGATTGTGTGGATCGTTACGTTTAGAGATAAGAACTTTACCTTCTTTGATAATTATTCCAACTGGCACAACTATATGTTTACTACAAAAATGATCTGCCAAAAAATATTTTATTCTATTTAATGCTATCCCTCTATGGGAAGTAGAATTTTTTTCTACAGCTGTTAATTCACTATAAGTTTTACCTAAATCTTCCAAATAAAAAATCGGGTCATAACCGAATCCATTTGTAGTTTCTCTTTCTTCTTTCAAAATTTTTCCTCTTCTATCACCATAAGCACAAAATAATTCATTTTTGTGTGGATTGTAAATTGCTAAAACAGCTTTAAAACTAGCACTTAATTTTTCTTCTGGTATATCTTGTATTTTTTCTAAAAGTTTTTTTCTTCTGTCTACAGCATCAATACCAATACGAGCACTAATTACTCCAGGCCAACCATCCAAAGCATCGACAAAAATTCCACCATCATCAGCAAGAGATATTAAACCTGTTTTTTCAGCATAATATTTGGCTTTAAGAATTGCGTTGCCTTCAATAGTTGCTTCGTTTTCTTCTGGTTCTTCAGGAATATTTTCTAAATCTTTTAGAGATAAAAAATCAAAATTTAAATCTTGTAAAAATTTTTTCATTTCTCTAAACTTACCTTCGTTAGTTGTTGCTATAAGAATTTTATTTTTTTCTAGTTTATTTTCACTCATAAAATTTTTTCTAGTTTATTTTTTATAATACCAGATTTGAAATTATTTTTTTTATAAGATTTTAATCTAACAACTTTTACTTTTAAACCAAAGTTAAGTAATTTTACTGACAAATTTTCTGTATTAACTTGTTGATCATAACCAAGAGCAATAATGTCTGGTTTTTCTGCTTTTATTACTTTGTAATAATCTTTTTTATCACCTAAGATAGCTTCATCTACAATTTTCAATTCTTGCAAAAAACTCAGTCTTTCTTTTTCTGAATAAACTAATTTTATTTTTTTTATTTTTTCAGCGCTCACATCCCTAGATACAACTACAACCAAATAATCCCCTAGTTTCTTGGCTTGTTTGAACAAATTGATATGTCCTAAATGCAAAATATCAAAAGTACCAAAGACCATTACTTTTTTCATAAATAAAATTATTTCTTTTTTTCATCTTTCTCTTCCACTTCTTCTACAGGTTTCATAAGTGGAAAAGCTGTCACTTCACGCAAAGTATGTGAACCTGTAATCAAAGCAGCAAATCTATCAATACCAATACCAGTGCCTGTAGCTGGAGGCATGCCGTGCTCTAATGCTTCTACATAACTCCAGTCGTTGGCCATAGCTTCATCATCCCCTTCTTCTTTATTTTTTACTTGTTCTTCGAATCTTTCACGTTGATCGATTGGATCATTTAGCTCTGTATAAGAATTACTAAGTTCAAAACCATTGACGATAAGTTGGAACATTTCGGTGTATCTTGGGTCTTCGGCTTTTTTGGCCAGAGGTTTGAGTTCAATTGGATAATTCAACACAAAAGTTGGTTGAATCAATTCTTTGCGAGCTGATTGTTTATATAAATTATCAAGCAATTTGCCACGTTCGGTAAGATTTTCATGATCATAACCTTTGGCTGACATGACTTTTTTCAATTCTTCCAAATCTGTGAATTCGTCAATATCAATACCAGAATATTTGAGAACTGCATCATGAAAAGTAATGCGAGGATAAGGACCTGCAAAATTTATTTTGTGTTCATCTACCTCTACTTCCAATTTACCTATAGAATTTTCAACAACATAAGGAATCAATTTTTCATGCAAGGTCATGTTGTCTTCATAATCAGCATAAGCCCAATAATATTCAAGCATGGTAAATTCTGGATTGTGTTGGTGATCAACGCCTTCATTGCGGAAAGCTCTACCCATTTCAAAAGTTTTTTCAAAACCACCCACTAACAATCTTTTTTGCCAAAGTTCACCCATACAAATACGTAAATGCACATCAAGATCATACGCATTCAAATGTGTATCAAAAGTTTTGGCCATAGCGCCTGAAGAGATAGTTTCAAGTACTGGTGTTTCTACTTCAATAAAATTTTCATTTTGTAAAAATTCGCGAATATAGCGTAATATTTTCCCACGAACAATAATTTTGGCTTTTTCTTCTGGATTGACCAAAAGATCCAAATATCTCTTACGGTAGCGTACTTCTTCATCATTCAAACCATGAAATTTGTCTGGTAGTGGTAACAAAGTTTTTGCGAGTAGTGTCCAAGAACTAACCAAAATAGAAGGTTCGCCTTTGTGTGTCATGAATTTTTTGCCTTGAACTTCAACAATATCACCTGAATCAATTTTTTTACTAAATAATTTGTAATTATCAATTCCAATTTCATCTTGCTTAAAAGCTATTTGCATTCTACCTGATTCATCTTGTAAATGACAAAACATAAGCTTTCCCATGTCACGTTTGGTCATAAGACGTCCAGCAACACTAAGTTCAGCATCTTCTTTTGCGTCAAGAGCTTCTTCAATAGTTTGTTTACGATTTATTCTAGCAGGATAAATACTTATATTCATTTCCTGAAGTTCTTTCAATTTACGAAGACGTATTTCACGCTCGTCATTGATATTGATTTCTGTATTATTTGTCATAGCTATTTAACTTAAATTTAGGCTAATTTACTGACTTATTGTAACAGATTTCTTTCAAAAATACAAATATTATGTTTTAAAAACAAATTTAGCTATATATAGCCAAATTTGTTTTATTTTGTATATAAATTAAGACAAACAAAAAATCCAAAATCTAAAATCCTAAATTAAAAATAAATTTTTAAATGAGGTTAGTTTTATGATTTCGGATTTATGATTTTTGAGTATAAACTATTTAATATCTACAATCTTATAAACTTGTACACCAGATGACAAAGTCACTTGTACTTCTTCTCCCTTGTCTCTTCCTAAAAAGGCAGCACCTAAAGGTGATTCATTGGATATTTTACCTGATACTGGATCTGCTTCTTGAGCTCCGACAATTGTATATTCTTTTTCTTTACCATTTATTTTTACAGTAACAGTAGAACCTATTTGAACAAAACTGCTTTTTTCTTCTGAAATTATTTCAGAATTATCTATCAAATTTTGTAATTCTATGACTCTACTGCCAGCCCATGACATTTCTTCTCTAGCAGCTTGATATTCAGCATTTTCAGACAAATCTCCCATTTGTTTTGCTTCATCAATTTTTTTGGCAATCACAGGAATTTTGATTTCTTTCAAATCATACAATTCTTGTTTTAAATTATCTAACTTTGTTTTTGTCATGTATTGGATATCATCTGTCATATATTTTATTAAAATTAATTTATAAATAATTGAGACTTAAAAAAAGAGCACCACCGATGTGGACTTCAATAGCACACAGTATAGCAGTTTTAAATTTTAGGTCAAATTAGTTTTCCACACTACTAATTTTGTCTATAATTAGCCCACCAACGATAGAATTCATCAACTATTCTAGTTGCAACACCACTACCTTCTATACCTTCTTCAACTAAAACAGTGACTACTATATCTGGATTATCAAAAGGAGCAAAAGATGTAAACCAAGAATGATTATCTTTTTCTTGACTCCACTGAGCAGTACCTGTTTTACCAGCAACTTCAAATGGCAGAGTTGAAAGTCTACGACAAGAACCATATTCTACACAATCTTTCATACCTAGACGAATAATATTTAGATTATTTTGATCTACAAAATTTTCATTTAAAATTTTGTTTTCTACTTCAGTTACTTCACCTGTTTCAGGATTTATTATTTCTTTTACCAAATAAGGAGCATACAAAGTACCACCATTAGCAATACTAGCTGTCATATTGGCAATTTGCAAAGGTGTAGTTAAAAAATCTCCTTGCCCAATAGCATAATTATATGTATCACCAATATACCACGGTT
Source organism: Candidatus Magasanikiibacteriota bacterium (assembly GCA_041674805.1). Lineage (GTDB taxonomy): Bacteria > Patescibacteriota > Patescibacteriia > Magasanikbacterales > UBA922 > UBA1557. Next base: position 281,837 of record JBAYVA010000001.1, read on the forward strand.
CTTTTTTGACTCTTTGCTTCCACTGTGGTGTAGGCAAGAAACCTGCTGATTCTGAAGGTAAATCTATACCAGAAATTTTTCCAAAACCAAATTTTTTTAAATATTCATTTATTTTGTCTACACCCAAACCAACAAAATCACCATAACCACCGCCAATATAATAATAAAAAGTATTTACAGACCAAGCAATAGATCTTCTGACATTTGTAATACCATGTCCACCTGCTTGCCAATCAGGAAAAAACCATTTATCAACTCTTAAACCACCAGTACTTAAAAATGAAGTATTTTCAGTAATAACTTTTTCTTCCAAAGCTGCTGATGAAATTACTGGTTTGATAACAGAACCAGAGGGAAAATTACCACTAATAGCTCTATTGAACAATGGCATATCTTCATCTGCCAAATAAGCAGCATAAACAGCTTTGTCTATACCACCAGAAAAATCATTATTATCAAAACCAGGATAACTAATCAAAGCTAAAATTTCACCATTTTTAGGATTCATTACTATTGCAGAAGCTCTTTTTTTTTCAATTTGTTTTAATTGACTAGCTATCAATTCTTCTAACTTATTTTGAATATTTATATCTATAGATAAAATAATATTAGAACCAGAGACAGGATCTTTTTCAGACAAAACTTGTTGTTCTTTTCCACTTGCATTTACTTCTACTTTTTTCTCACCATAAACACCCCGTAAATATTGTTCATATATCTTTTCTACACCTATTTTACCTATAATATCAGATGGTAAATAACCTTTTTTATAATAAGTCTCCAACTCTTCTGGAGACAATTTTCCAACATAACCTAACACGTGTGAAAGACTATTTTTATTTTGATTAATTTCATTATTTTCTTCTGCTAAATTTTCTGCTAAAGTTTGAACAGTCGTACTAACAATACCTATCACTAAATCTTCTTTGGTATTTAAATATAATCTTTTACTACCCAATTGAACATCTATACCTGGTAAATCAGCTGTGGCAATTTCAGCTTTCAAAGCTGTCTCATAAGAAATATCTTCAGCAATTACAATAGATTCTTTGGTATAATTTTTATATTTTTCCAAAATTTCAAAAACTTCTTCTCTATTTTGATTTGTAATTTCAATTAATTTATCAACTAATCTATTCATTTGGTTAATATCTTTTGGTAAATTTTTTGGAATAACTGTCAAATAAAAATTAGAAATATTTTGTGTCAATTGTACTTTGTTTCTATCAAATATCAAACCTCTTTCAGCAATGACTGGCACATTTTTTTGACGATTGTTTTCAGCTAATACTCGATAATTATCTCCCAACAAAATTTGTAAAAAGAAACTTCTACCTAAGATAATAGAAAAACAAAAAACTACAAAAATCAAAAACCAAAACATTTTCTTTTGTCCAGAAAAACTTGATCCTAAGTGAGAATTACCAAAAACTAAAACATCTCCATTACCTTTGTTATTACAAAAAGAACTATCTTCTGTCCAAGATAATTTGTATTTTCCATTCATCTCTATTTTTTTTTCTGGATTTATCAAGTAAGGATCAATTTCCATAAAATTATCTAAAATTTTTATTTTTTAATATGAATTTATCTATAAAAAAATAAAAAATAAAGACAAAAAAAGTAGTCAAAAACATTTCCCAAAGATAAAAAATAAAAATATCACTATTCAAATATTTACCATCAAAAATAAATAAACCTGTATAAAAAGTTCTAAAAAATAAAATAGTAATTACAGACATAACTGTCAAAGACAATACTGATTTATTGGTAAAAAATTCATAATACAACCAATAAATAAATAAAAAAGCAAATGTCAAAGAAATTGTAAAAACACCAAAATACAAATCACTATACAAATCCATCAAAAATCCTGAAAAAAAAGCCAACCACACTAAGTTACCATGACCTTTAATACCCAAGAAAATAAGTAAATAAATAATTACAAAATTTATAGTATTAAATGGAAAAGGCAAAACAGAATAAAAATAAAAATTGAAAATAAAAATGATAATAGTTAAAATAATATACAAAATAGAATTTATAATATTTTTTAACATACTACTTATTTTCTTTTATAATAACTGAAACCAAATTGATATAACCCAAATCTGCCAATGGTGTAATCACAGCTTGCTGAAAAGGCTCATGAGGTTGTTTGTCAATTATTTCCACCTCACCTATTAACAAACCTTTTGGAATACCTTCTGTCAATCCAGAAGAGACAATAACATCACCAGGATTTATTACTTCATTTTGAGGAATATAATTCATTCTGACGCCAAGTCCATAACCACCTTCTAACAAGCCCAAACTTTTATCATTATTGATAATAGTCGCAGCAACAACACTATTATTATCATTTATCAGTCTTACTGTAGATCTGTTTTTTTCTACTTCAATAATTCTCCCAATAAAAATACCATCAGAAACAATAACAGAATTACCAATTTCTATGTTATCTTCTATGCCTCTGTCTATTATCAAAGTAGTTCCTAAAGGATTAATAGTTCTACTTACCACTCTAGCACTTAAATAAACAAAATTTTTATCTGAAAAAAAATTTAATTGTTTTTTGAATTCTTCATTTTCTTCAGTAATTATTTGTAATTTATTTTTTATTACTTCATTTTCTTTTTTCAAATCTTCAAAATAAATTTTGTCTTCAAAAGTAAAAATTTCATCATTAGATTTAAAAAATTGTTTCAAATTATTTACTGGATGTAAAGACCAATCAATAAAAGAAATTATAGGTTTTTCCAAAAAAGTAATCATTTTAAAATGATGTAAAACAACAAAAATCATTACTACAAAAAATATAGAAAAAAAAATAGTTGTTTTATTTTTTGTAACCATAATAAAACTACAGAATAAAACTAAAACAATACTTTATCTTTTATCTTTTGAAGAAGGCAAAGCAATATTTTTTAATAATTCTGGTTCTTCTAACAAAATACCAGCCCCCCGTACTGTAGTAGTCAAAGGATCATCAGCTATTCTAACAGCAATTTCAGTTGCTCTAGAAATAATTTTGTCCATACCACGAAGCAAAGCCCCTCCACCTACTAGCAAAATACCACGTTCATGTATATCTGCAATAAGTTCTGGTGGTGTGGTTTCCAAAGTCATTTTTATATGTTCTACAATAGTTTTGATACTACGAGCCAAAGCTTCTCTAATTTGATTATCTGTTATCAAAACTTCTTTTGGCAAACCAGTAATGACATCTCTACCTTTCATTTGAAATTCAATGACTTCATTACTTGGCAAAGCAGAACCAACTTTCAATTTTATTTGTTCAGCATGACTCTCACCTACCAATAAATTAAAAACTTCTCTCGCATATTGAATAATATTTCTATTCATTTCATCTCCTGCTATTTGGGTAGATTTCCAAGTTACAACACCATTCAATGATAAAACCGCAATTTCTGTATTGCCAGCACCAATATCTACTACCATATTCCCCACAGGTTCTTGAATTGGCAAACGTGCCCCAATAGCAGCTGCCATAGGACCTTGTACTACAATCACTTCACGAGCACCCGCTGAAGTGACAGCATCTTCTACAGCTTTTATTTCTACTTCAGTTACTTCTAGTGGTACTGCAATAATTACACGCGGACGACTAGTAAAAGAAAAACCATCTCTTTGTACTTTGTCTATAAAATATTTCAACATTTTTTCTGTAACTTCATAATCAGAAATAACTCCAGCAGTAAGAGGTCTTGTCACTTGGATATGAGCAGGTGTTTTACCAAGCATTTGTTTAGCTTCTTGTCCTACAGCAAGAATTTGTTCAGTTTTAATATTTACAGCCACAACAGAAGGTTCATCAATTACGATACCTTTTTCCGGAGTATAAACTAAAGTATTGCCAGTTCCCAAGTCAATCGCAATATCTTTACCTATTTTTTTAAACAATTTTTCAAACATATTTTAATTAAAACACTAGAACATAAAAACATTAAAACAATTTTTTCAAATAAATTATTATTTCAATGTGTTCATTTATATCTACTAAATAATTTTTACTATTTTAATAATTCATCAATTGCAATAATTTTAGCTTCACTTTCATTACGTTTTTTCATTTCAACAGAATCTTGTGCCAAAGTCTTTGGACTAATAATGACACGAAGAGGAATACCGATTAAATCACTATCAGCAAACTTCTCCCCTGCTCGCACGCCAACTCTATCATCATACAAGACTTCTTTGCCTTGTTTTGTCAAAGTTTCATAAAGTTCATCAGCTTTCTTCACATCAGCTTCTTCTGTACAAAGTGAGACTAAATGAATTTGGAAAGGAGCAACACTTTCTGGCCAGATAATACCTTTGTCATCAGATAAAGCTTCTACGACAGTACCTATCAAACGACTAAGTCCAATACCATAACAACCCATTAAAACTATATGATTTTGTCCTTGATCATCAGTAAATGACAAATCAAAAGGTGCAGAAAATTTTGTTTTCAAGTCAAAAATATTACCTACTTCAATAGATTTTTTTTCTACTAATTTTTCTTTTTCAAAACCTAGACTTTCTAAAACCTCATCATTAAAGACCTCTTTATTTACAGCAAGTTTCTTTTCTTCATCAACATAGATAGTATCTTCACCAGCATTGGTGATAGTCTGGAATTCGTGTGAATATTTTGAAAAAGTACCACCAGAAGCAAAGGTCATGTAAGTTATACTACCAAGACCAACTCTTTCAAAAATATTTTTGTAAACATCTTTCATTTTATCATAGAATTTTTCAAAATCTTCTTGTGAAGTATGGAAAGAGTACATATCTTTCATAATAAATTCTCTACCACGCAAAATACCAGATTTGGCGCGAAGTTCCATTCTAAATTTATTTTGAATTTGATAGACTACAACAGGAAAATCTTTGTATGAATTGGCATAATTTTTCAAAATTGGAACTACTATTTCTTCATGAGTAGGACCTAATGCAACCTCTCTACCAGAAGAATCACTGACTTTGTACAAATCATCCATAGAAGTCCAACGTTCAGTTTTTTCCCAGTTTTCTTTTGGTTGAAAAGAAGACATAAGTATTTCTTGACCACCAGCTTTATCCATTTCTTCTCTGATTATGTTTTCTATTTTTTTGAAGACTCTTAGACCTAAAGGTAAATAAGAGTAAACACCAGCCATTTCTTTGTTAACAAATCCTGCACGAATAAGTAGTTGAGCATTTTTTGACACTTCATCAGCAGGCGCCTCTTTGCGAGTTTTGGTAAATAATTGTGATTGTTTCATAATAATAATTTTAATAGAATTTATTTTAATTTTAAATTTTATCAACATTACGAATAAATGGAGATAAAATAAAGATACAATTGAGATAATTTTAGCTGAGTCTGCTGTATCTGCTGACAGCTGTATCTGCTTATTTACTACCCCACGGGTTTGTGCTTAACTGAAATATTAAAAGATATAATCAAAACAAAAATAATCAATAATAATGTTCCTGTTACAACATTTAGATAATTATTACCTTGTAAAAACAAAGTAAAAATCAAAAATGAAGAAAGAAACAAAGATTGACGAAAACTTATCTGCACATATCTAAATAAAGGCATTTCTTTTGATCCAAATAATTTGTAAAAAAAGAAAAAAATAATAGAAAAAGTACCAAGCACAGACAAAAGCAAACTACCATAAAAAAACAAAAAACCCGAAACAGGAGTAGTAAAAGGATCAATATTGTTTATGACAAAAAACCAAGAAACCCAACACAGCATAGTGGCAAACATCATGGTAAATATATATTGTCTCAAATTCATATAATTTTAGATATAAAACAAAATATAGCTATATTTAGCTATATCTTATATTACACTTTTTTTGTGGCTTTGGCAAGGGTAGTTTTCTAGCTATTTTTTGGCTTTTTTTCTAGGAAAAATACTTTTAACTCTACCCCAAAGACCAACTACTTCTTGTTTTTCTTCTATTTCTAATTCTTCTACTTTTGGCACAAGAATTAATTCACCTTGACCTACATTATCTGCAATAGATAATTTACCATCAGCACCAAGCAATCTTACAGCTTCAGTTTTTTTAAACTTACCTAATTCTTCAACAATAACATCACCAGCATTTTTCCAGTTCGTACTTAATTTTGGTGAATGAATATTGAATATTTTTTTTAATATTTCTATATTTGGATTACTACAAAGATATATAATATTTTCAGCAAAATTTGAAGAATTGTATATAGCTTCTAACAAAGTCTTAATTTGTATATCAGATAATTTGTCTACACTAATGAGTGAAAATAACAAATTAGTTGCTACTCTTGGTTGTTTCAAAATTCTATTCCATAAAACATCCAAATTACCATCATATTCATGCATAGTCAATAATACATACAATTCCTGTGCTGCTACGCCTGTTTTATCATTTGCAACAGCTTGTATTAATTTTTGCATTCTTGTTTCAGGGATAATATGACCTCTTTCTATAATATCTTTTATAAAATGTAAACATCTTCTTGGATTTTCTTCTAATAATTTAAAAGTAGCTTCCTCATGTAAATTAAAACCTGTTTCAGCTATTTCATCTGTTTCAGTTGATGATCTATCATTTCTGATATGAACAAATCCCTCAGAAGTGATTGGCTCTTGTTTTCCTTCTTGTCTAATCCAATCATAAGATGGACTTCTTTCTGACATATTATAAAAATTAAAAATAAATTTAAGCCAAATATCTAATCCTATCTACTTCATTTCTTCCTAATTTTTCATTCAATTTATCCACTATTTGTACTTGATTAAGCCTTATCTCTTGAGCCATAGCAGAACTACTGCAACTTATAGTCAAAGTTCTGTTTTTGAGAAAAAGTGGAATAGCGGTATTTGCCAATTCTTCACCAAACATCTCTGATAACACAACTTTGGCTTCCTCAACTACTTGAGAATCCTCCAATTGTTTTTTGAGTGGGCCTTTTTGAGCGAATCTACTATTTAGTGTGTCTCCAAGGGAGGAAAAGGGCATAAATTCTTTGTATAAATAAATGGAGATAAACTTGAGATAAATAGAGATGATACAATAGTTTTTCGGTTAAAACTCATCTCAAGTGTATCTCTATCTTATCTCTTCGTCTTTTATCTTACCACACATCATTTCAAAATCCAAATTATTCTTAATAAACAAAGCCCAACATCAAAGTTGTCTAAACTCACATATTTCTTTAAAATCACAATACTGACAAACATGTTTATTTGGGGTAGCTTTAAAATCCCCCTTTTGAATTCGTTCCATTGCGTCAAATAGCTTGGCTTCTAACTTTTCTTTGTCTTTGTCTGTGCCTACAAAAGACATTTTCTTGTTTTCATTTAAATAAAAGAAAGTTAATTTATCTATCTTTCCTAAATTTTGATATTGTGGCAAAGTTTCTACAGCAATTTGATAAATAAGCAATTGTTGTTTGTCATCAATCGTCAGCTTATCTTTTGGTTGTCCTGTCTTATAATCTATAATCTCCAATTTATTATCTCCCACAGCATCTATTCTATCTATTCTACCTTTGACAAGATACTCACCTATTTTTATTTTAAATCCGCCTTCGATTGTCACGGGTATTGTCCAATTGTTTTCTTGTGATTTGTAAAATTCTTTAAGCAATTCTTCACCTTTGGCAAAATATTCTTCTCTTTGATTTTTACTCTTGTACCAATCTGGAATCCATTTCCTTTTGTAAATTGCGAGTAATTCTTCTTGACTTGGTACTTTTGTTTTGCCAGTACTTTTGTCTTCGGTAACAGTCTCAAACAAAGATACTTGCTTAGCACTATTTATATCTTGAACTTTTTCATAAAATTCTTGCAAAGTACTGTGAATAGTATTACCAAAACTAAAATGAGGGCTACCTTTACTTGGTAAATTCAAAACATAAGCCAACTTGTAATTGTAAGGACATTTTTGGTAAGTACTAATACGAGAATAAGAAAATATTTTTGGTGGAATGTATTCTATTTCTTCTTCAGCATTTTCTATTTGCGTATTTAGTTTCTTGATTTCTTGCATTAGAGTTTGTTCTTTTTCAACAAGTTTTTTTTCTTTATTATCGAAATCAAGTTCAGCCAAAAAGCGACTTATTTTCTTTGCTCTAGTACCACCATAACTACTTGCACTGGTCAAAAATAATCTTTGTTTGGCACGAGTCACTGCCACATAAAAAAGACGACGCTCTTCCTGATAATGCAAATCATTATTTTCCAAAAACTTTTCTCTAATAAGTTCATCTGGCAAAGGTATGCCTTCACTCTTGCGTCTAGTTGGAAATCTTTCTTCCACCAAATTCACAATGAAAACATTTTTGTATTCTAAACCTTTTGAACCATGAACTGTAATAATATTAACTGAGTCTGGTGTATCTTTGATTTGATTTATTTTGCCACCGTCCCCTGATTCGATGATGAATTCATAATTCTCAACAAAACCAGCCACATGAGCTCCCGGTACATTTTCTTCATAAGTCCGAATAAGATCAAAAAATTGTTTCAAATGATAAATTTGTCTAATAACATCTTTGTTTCCTTTGTTTTCTTCAATAGTTAGATATGACAAATAGCCAATGCTTTCCATAAATTGATAAAGCAAACTGGTTGGCTTTTCAAATTTACTTTGTTTGATTCCTTCGTGACAGGCGTTCAATAATTTGTTAGCCATTTCTATCGCGTGATTAGACAAAAAGAATTCTTGAGCTCGCTTGAGTGTTTCATAATAAGACATACTTTTTCTCTTGGCAGTACTTGTCACTTTTTGCAAATCGTTTTGACTAAATTCCAAAAACGGCATTTTTAGCAAACGAAAAAATGCTTTATCATCATAAATATTAGTCAGAAGTGTGAGGAAATTGAAAGCATCAATCACAATATCTTGACGATAAAGTCCTGCAGATGCTAGATATTCAAAAGGAATGCCAAAGCTTTCCAAAGCGTTGCTAAATGGCTCTACGTGAGAATTAGCACGAACAAGAATTGCGAAATCATCCCAGTTACTATCTTTATCATTTTCTTTTATTTCCACTATTTTGTTTATCACGCCTACTACTTCTTCATCAAGCGTTTCATAATGTAAATGTTCTATTTGAGTGTACAAATCTTTGAGGCCACTTTCTAATCTTTTACTAATTTGTAATTTTTCTTCTAGACGATGTGGATTATTATTTTTGATAGAGTTGTAAGCCAAATCCAAGATTTCTTGACCAGAACGATAATTGTCTGTCAGAACAATATTTTTAGCATCAGGATAATCTGTTTTGAAATTCATGATGATAGCGACATTGGAACCACGAAAAGAATAAATAGCTTGATCATCATCCCCTACTACTGTTAGTTTATTATTTTCTCCTGTTAACAATTTTACCAATTGATATTGCGCCCAATTGACATCTTGAAACTCATCTACCATTATATATTTAAATCTTTTTTGTAATTTTTTGAGCACGTTTGGTCTATCTTGCAAAAGTTTGACTGCATAAAAAATAATATCACCAAAATCCATTGACTCATTATCCAATAATAATTTTTGATATTTATTATAGGCATCAGCTAATTCAATCAATCTATTTTTTTCTTGTTTTTCAGCTTCATCTTTGTCCAAAATCAAAGACTTTACATAATCCAAATAAGCTTGCGGTGTTATCATTTCATCTTTGGCTTTGGAAAAGTGTGTAAGAAGTTCATGAATATAACGATTGGGACTACCCATTGGTCGATAATAATCAAAATTAAAATCATAAATATGTTCTCGCAAAAGCAACCAAGCATCTGTTTCATTTAATAATTTGAAATGATTTGGTAGGCCAATCTCAAGACCATATTCTTCCAAAACTTTTTGGCAAAAACTATGAAATGTAGAAATTTGCATTTCGGTATAATTGGCTTCAATCAGGTCGTCTACTCTATCTTGCATTTCTTGCGCTGCTTTGTCAGTAAAAGTCAAAGCCAAAATTTCTTCGGGCATAGCCAATTTTTGCTCGACAATGTGAGCAATTTTTTTGGTAATGACGGTAGTTTTGCCAGTACCAGCTCCAGCAATGATCAACAAATTACCGTCGTTGTATTCTATGGCTTCTTTTTGGTTTTTATTTAACATACTGAGCAGAGCTAAGTATCTTTCCTAAGAAAAATATCAATAATAAGAAAAAACTTCATCTATATTAAAATTGTTTAAGCTAGTATTATTCTACTACAATTATTCAAAAAAACAAAATCTCCCCAACTAAGAGAGATTCTATTCCGCGTCTATCCGCGTAAATATCCGTTTAATCTGCATTTTTAAACTCCACAATTACATCCACCACAACAACTATCTTCTTTGTCTGTTTCCTCATCACAAGCGCATTCACCTGTTTCACAACAAGCGTCTTCTGCTACTTCTTTTTCATCTTTATCTTCTTTACAATCACAATTTTGACATGTATTTTGCATATTTTTCTAAATTTAAAAATTATAAGTATATACTATAATTACAGAACAAAAATGTCAAGCCATAAAACCACCAACTTGAATATCCCACAAATTACGATAAATACCATTTTTTTTCTTCAAAAGTACTTTGTGTGAACCTTGTTCAAGAATTCCACCTTGCTCTATCACCAAAATTCTATTTGAATTCATAATAGTTGAGAGTCTATGTGCGACGATAATGACAGTCTTGCCTTTCATCAGATTTCCCAAAGCATCTTGGATAAGCTTTTCTGACTTAGAATCTAGACTAGAAGTCGCTTCGTCCAAAATCAAAATTGGAGAATTTTTTAGTATTGCTCGAGCTATAGCTACACGCTGTCTTTCACCGCCCGAAAGTTTGATACCTCTTTCTCCTACCAAAGTATTGTAACCATCTGACAAATTCAAAATAAAATCATGAGCATTGGCTTGCTTGGCAACGGACATCACTTCTTCATCACTAGCGTCTGGTTTGGCATAACGAATATTTTCCATAATACTTCTATGAAAAAGCATCGGATCTTGTGGGACAAGACTGACATTTTGCCACAAACTTTCTTGAGTACACTTGGCAATGTTTTGTCCATCTATCAGAATTTTTCCACCAGAAATATCATGCTGACGTAAAAGCAATTTTACAATCGTAGACTTACCTGCACCTGACGAACCAACCAAAGCTATTTTTTCTTGAGGTTTGATTACCAAATCCATTTTTCTAATTATTTCTCTAGTTTTGTTATAAGCAAAAGAAACATCTTTGAATTCTATTTTACCTGTGGTAACTTGTAATTTTTTGGCATTTTTAACATCTTGTATATCATAAGGCATATTTAGTATTTCGGTCATCTCTTCAGCGTCAGCCAGTGACTCATAAAAATCTCTAATCACACGACCAAAGCCAAAAAACTTTTCAAAAATAATAATAAGATAAGATTGAATCAAAATAAAATCACCAACTGTAATACTACCAGCTTGCCAAACTTTGACAGCATAAAACAACATCACGATTTCCAACAAAATCATCAGCATCCATTGTACACCATCAAACCAAGTAGAAATGTCCCAAGAAAATTTTCTTATTTTCCTTAGATCTTCTGTTTTTTGTTCAAATTCATTACACTCTCTACCATAACCAACCAACAACTTTACATTGGTATTATTAGTAAAAGAATCAGCCAAAAAAGCTCCAACTTTAGAATCAAGCTGGCTTCTCTCAAAATCATATTTTAATTTGAATTTACTAAAAAAGTAACTAGTCAAAACAAAGATGAATATCCAAGAAAGTATTATTAAAGCAAAAAATTTATTACGACTAAATAAGACAATAGAAATAAGTGTAACATTGACAATGATAGGCAAAAGATCCCAAATTATTCTATCTGAAATTCTATCAAAAGCTTGTACAAATCTACCAACTTTTTTTACCAGAGAACCTACAAAACTGTTGTTGAAAAAAGAAAAAGAATGTTTGTGAACTTTGGAAAAACAAGCATCATTCAAATCTTTTAGACTATCTGTACTAAATTTTATGTACAAAAAAGCCATGACACGAATAAAAAACCAATGTGAAATTTTTATACCCAAAATAATAAATAATGTGGTATAGAGAATCTCAACATTAGGATTGGTAGACAAGACATCAAAAAACTTTTTGTACCAATAAGGAGCCAATATTGAAAAAGCATCACCAATCAATAACAACAAAAACATAGACATAAAGCTCCATTTGTATTTCCAAGCTTGTTGCCAATAAATTTTCAAAGTTATTTTGGTATTATTTTTCATAAGTAATTTATTTTTTTTGCAATAAAAAAACGTCAATAGTATTATACACCTTTTGACGTTTTTTTAAAATAGTTTTTTTAAAAAATAAAAAACAATAATAAAAAATAATTATTGTTTATCTTTAAAATCTTATAATTATTATTTACAAAATAAATTATAAAAAATTCAAATTACAATAATTAACAAATCTTTTGTCAAAATCAATCTAAATTTTTGTTTCAAAAAACCAAAACTTAGATTGATTGAGACGACGTACCTCCTTTGTTAAAGTAATCTCAATCCTCCTTTTGTTCTTCTTTTTTTTCGATGAGCCCTCACAATGGGGGCTTTACCGAAGAATGGTGTTGAATGGCTCTGCCAAACACCACCACAAAGCTGAACCGAGCTACAAGAGGATGATCGGAACCCTCCACTTTAAACTCGTATATACCAGACGTAACAAAAATAAACAGAAAATTATGATGCACTTCTTCGACTACTCGGCACTGTGGCCGCTTAGCCAAAAAGTGAATCATATACATCAAAACGCCTTCATGCGTTTTGATGTGTTGACCACAAAAAGTTGGAAGAAAAGAGATACTACGTAGGTGATAAAGTCTGCAAACAGTCTTGATATCTCCACTGTTCACAGCACCAACCCACCTCCCTAAAAAAGCTGTATTGCGCCGCCACGACTCTGTCGCGGCAGCTACAAATAAAAACAACACCAAGAAAGGCACTGTTGCCAAAAGATCCACCTGGACCTCCTAGAAATGCGACTTCACAACGTGAGAACTTCTCACGCCATTCAGTCGCTGGTTTCTATCTAAAAAATAGACAAAAATCAGCAACTGAATTTTTTGGCACGCACAAAATCATACTCTCCGACATATCCACTGTCAATTACTATATCCTTGACAGAGTGTAATTTGTCGTTCTATTTGTAAAAGTTCTCTATACAAAAAAATACACCTAATTTAATAGATGTATTTTTTTTGCCCCTCCTTTCCTCCTTTGTGTATGTGAATGGTTGGGCAATTACCTCAAGCGGATCCCCAATAGCGGGAATCTCCACCTGAAGCCCCTGATTTCCGGCGGCTGTTTAGCCAGCCGGAAACCATCAACAACACAATGACGGGAGACACTCCCGCCAAAAACTCCAAAAAGCTCATGTGAGCCTCCGAAACGGCGACTTCGCAACGTGAGTACTTCCCACGCCATTCAGTCGCTAGTTTCTATCTAAAAAATAGACAAAAATCAGCAACTGAATTTTTTGGCACGCACAAAATAATACTCTTTGACATATCCACTGTCAATTACTTTACCCTTGACAAATTTCAATTTGTCGTTCTATTTGTAAAAGTTATTTATATAAAAAAATACACCTATTTTCTAGGTGTATTTTAATTAATTTATTTTAATTTCTAAACAAGATAACGTAAGAAAATATAGACAGTACACATCACCAAAGCTACAAAAGTCAAAGGTAATGCCATCTTCATATACTCCCAAAAACCAATACCATGACCTTCTTTACTAGCAATACCACTTACTACAACATTGGCTGAAGCACCAACCAAGGTCGCATTTCCACCAATATCAGCACCAAGAGCCAATGCCCACCAAATTGGTGCCAAAGGTAATCCAGCAATAGTTCCCAAATCTTTGACAAGTGGGATCATAGTAGCTACAAATGGAATATTATCAATTACAGCTGAAAATATAGCTGAACCCCACAAAACACTCAAAGTAGTAGCTGTCATGTTTCCACCAGTAAGATTTAGCAAACCTTCAGCCAACATACGAATAGCGCCAACTTCTTCTAGAGCTACAACCAAGATGAAAAGTCCCATGAAGAAAAATATTGTAGTCCATTCTACTTCTTTCAAATGTTCTTCTGGATCATGCATGGTCAAAAGCAACATAAGAGCAGCACCACCAAGAGCGATAGTAGCACCTTCTAAATGAGTTACACTATGGGTAAAAAATCCAACCAAAACTATAGCTAAGACAAACAATGCTTTTTTTAGTAATTTTACGTCAGACAAAGCTTCTCTTGGGTTGAATTTTGCGATAGTAGCTTGTGCTTCTGCAGTAGCCACAAGTTGCTTGCGATAAATAAAAACCAAAAGACCAATAGTGACAGCAGAAATAAGTAAAGAAATAGGAGCAAGATTAACCAAAAAATCATTGAAAGTAAGTCCACTAGCACTACCAATCAAAATGTTTGGTGGATCTCCGATAAGAGTAGCTGTACCACCAATATTGGCCAACAAGATTGCGCCTATCAAAAATGGCTTAGGGTGAATTTTCAAATTATGAGCAACCACAAAAGTGACTGGTATCATAAGAAGTACAGTTGTTACGTTGTCGAGTAAAGCAGAAAAAACAGCAACAATAGACAATAATAATATGTATATTTTTACAGGGTTACCTTTACCAACTTTGGTAGCCCAGATAGCCACATATTGAAACATACCACTGTGTTTGGCTATTCCCACAATAATCATCATACCAATCAAAAGGCCTAGAGTATTGAAGTCAATCCCCTCAATTGCTTTTTCTTGTGTCACAATACCAAGCAAAACCATCAATCCAGCACCAGCCATAGCAATGACAGTACGATGAATTTTTTCAGAGATGATAATAGCGTAAGTAGTAATAAAGACGACAAGTGTAATCCAAAAAAAGATTCCCATATAGTTTATAGATCTTTATTATATTTATTAATGAATTCCTAGTACACGAGCGATAGCTTTTTTGATATCAGTACGATTGATATAACCAACCAATTTTTCTTCAGCATCGACTACTGGAATTTGACGAATCTTGAATTCTGAAAGAACAGTAGCAGCTTCCATCAAAGTATGACTTTCTTTGATAGTGTGAACTTCTTTGGTCATAAATTTGGTAATAGGTTCATCAGCAACTTCTTTGATTCTAACACTAAATTCTTCAGCAGCTTCAAAAGAAGCTAAGTGTTTGTCTTCTTCCAAATAATCTGGAACTACATATTGAATCAAATCCATACTAGACAAAATTCCTTTTACATAATTTTCATCGTCAACAACAACCACTCCATTGGTGCGACCATCAACCATTTTTTGCAATGCTTCTCTAAAAGTAGCATTAATATTTATCGATGTTACAACATTTTGCATGTTGTTTCTAACAAGATATTTTTCTTGTTCTGTCATATATTCTATATATTATATATAAATTAAATTACTTTTTGCTTTGATTTTGTATCAAGACAGACAATATTATATGCTAATTTTACTATAATTTCAAGGGTAACAGTGGATAAATAATCAAACAATAAAAATACCAGTTTATAATCTGGTATTTTCTATTTTTTTACTTTAAAAGTCAATTTGCCTCTATAAGTCATTTCCCGTATATGACATATTAAAACTCTTATTAATTAGAGGAAAATCAGGGATTATATTGTTTAAACCAGCCTCACCCAAGGCTGACCAATTGACGAAAGAAGGATCTCTTGGAAATACTCTACTAATATTGCCTTGTGCGTCTGTAGCTACGAAATAGGCTATTTCTCCACGCCAACCTTCCACCATACTTACAGCGTAAGCACTTTTTTGCAAAATAAGGCTAGTAATATTGGCTACAATACTTTCTCCCTCAGGTATTTTTTGCAAAGATTCTTGTATTATTTCCAATGATTTACGAATTTCTTTTAGACGAATTTGAAATCTAGCATTGACATCACCATCTTCTTCTACAGGTATTTGACCCATAGAAACTTCGGCGTAAGCAGCATAAGGATGATCTACGCGTGTATCATGTTTTACACCTACTGCACGGCCAGCAACACCCAGAGTACCTTGATTATTAGCCACTTCAAGAGAAATGATACCAGTACCCTTCAAACGATTTAATACAGAAGCACTATTTTCAGCAATATCAACAACTTCTTCAAAGTCTTTACTAATATCTTTGAGGATTTTATTTAAATAATCTTTGTTTTCATTAGTTATATCTTTCTTTACTCCACCAACAACATTGACTTGGCGCAAAAATCTACTGCCTGTTATTTTTTCATTTATTTGCATCATCATTTCACGCAAACGTCCACCATGAGCTCCACCAAAACTAAAACCAGTATCCATCATAATAGCCCCAATATCACCAAAATGATTAGCCAATCTTTCAAGTTCAGCAAAAATGGTTCTCAAATACAAGGCACGTTTTGGAACATTAGTTCCTGCCAATTTTTCTACTGTCTGACAAAAAGCTAAGGAGTGACTAAAAGAACTATCACCAGAAATTTTTTCTGACAAACGTATTTTATTTTCCAAAGACAAAACTTCAAATAATTTTTCACTACCTTTGTGAACATACCCCAAACGTGGCTCAAGTTGTACGATACTTTCTCCAGCCATACTAAAACGAAAATGACCAGGTTCGATAATACCAGCATGAATTGGACCAACAGGAATTTCATAAATTCCCTCACCTTTTACTTCTTGAAATTCATATTTACCAGTCACTTCTTTTAATTTAGTTTTCCATTCAAAATCTTTTCTAAGAGGAAAAACATTACTTGGATAATTTTCATGCAAAATAAGTGGTCTATTGTCTGGAATATCTGTAGCTACTAGACCAAAGAAAGTCTGAATTCTTCTTTCGTAGTTTAATATTTCAGGTACAATGTTAGCCAATGAAGGAAACTCAGTAGTATTTTTCAATTCAATAAAAGGACAGATAAAAAAATCATCACCAGGTACAGCAAATAAATACCAGATTTTGAAAGCTCCTTTTTCTTTTCTTTCGTCTGTAGCGGTAACCAACTTAAGTGAAAGCTTTTTTTGATTATGTAACTCTCCAACAATTTCAGCTATTTGTGAAGAAGTTACTTCGAAGATAGCCAAATTATCATGATACTCTACATTAGCATTCTTTGGAAAGTATGATTGTATTTTTTCTTTTATCATATTAGTATTGCAAAACAGCATTATTAATTAAAGTCTGCAAAAATGGTGGTAAATAAACACTCAAAATAACTATAATAGTAACAAATAAAATTTGTGGAATAAACAACCAAATATTATTTTCACCTTTTTCAATATTGTCTGGTTTTTCTCCAAAAAACATAGCTGTAAAATGTTTCAAAAAACTTACAAAAACTAAGGCGAGAAAAAATAAAGCAATCAAACTAACAACAGGATAATCTTTTATACCAGCTGACAAAATATAAAGCTTGGTCATAAACATACCAAATGGTGGTACACCTGTCACAATCAGAAAACCAATAAGGGAGAGTACACCAGTCACAGGCAAGACTTTCAAAGCTCCTTTGACATTGAAAATTTTGGCAGAACTATATTTTAATAACAAATTTCCTGAAGATAAAAAGAGTACAACTTTGACACAAGAATGATAAACTAAATGGAGTATGGCTGCAAAAATACCTAATCCTCCAAAACCAAAACCAAGTGCCATTACACCAGCATTTTCAATACTAGAATAAGCAAGCAATCTTTTGTAATTTTTGGCATTGAACATAATCAAAGCTGAGACAACGATAGACAATAAACCAAAAACAATCAATAGAGTTTGACTAAACAAAGTTCCAACTGCAGTGTCTACAATAACTTTGTATCTAAGCATAATCACAAAAGCAATTGGTAACAAAGCGCCAGATAACAAAGCGCCTATAGGTGCTGGCGCTTTACTATAAGCATCTGGTTTCCAAGTGTGCATTGGAACAAAACCAATCTTAGTGCCATAACCAATAAGTACAAAAACGAAAGCAATCTTAGCAAGTAATGGATCAAGATGAACAGCATTGTTAGTCAATGTCTGCCAATCTACCAAACCAGCACTAGATAAATCAATAGAAGTAAAAAATAATAAAGTTCCAAAAAATCCCAAAAGTAAGCCAACAGAATTGATAATCAAATATTTCCAAGCTCCTTCAATTGCTGATGGTTTATTGTAAAAACTTATCAAAAAGGCAGTAGACAGTGTAGTAGCTTCAATAGAAATCCAAGCAAAAATAGGATTACTAGAAGTAATTGCCAAAAACATTGCCACAAAAAACATATTCAACAAAACAAAATATTGTTTTACACGTGTAAAACCAATAATATTTTTTTGCATTTCTTGACGTAAATATTGTACAGAATAAATAGTAGTAGCAAAACCAACAAAACCAAGAACTAAGACGATAATGGCACCCAAAGAATCAATTGAAAAGAATCTTCCAGAACCTGGTATATAAATTCCTAATGAGGCCACTTTCAAAGCTACAACAATAGACAATACCAAAGAAATTAACGAAGAAACAACTGAAACAACTTCAATAACGACCTTTCTTTTAGAAAGAAGGTTTATTATAGCTGCAATAAACAAAGTTATTATTATAAAAAAAATTTCCATATTTTTAATCTTTTAATTTTTTCATTGAAGAAACATTTAGTGTTCCAAAATGTTTATACAACATTGAAATAAAAATTGAGGCAATCATAATCCAAATAAAAATATTAAAAATAATTCCCAATTGAAGAGAAGCCGACTGTTCCAACTCAGCAAAAACAGCAAACAACACAATACTATTTTCAAAAGACAAAATACCAATAATTTGTGACAAAGCACCTTTACGATTGACTATCAAAAATAAAGAAAGAAACATCGATGATAAAGCAAGAGACAACAACATTTGATGATCTGGTACGATACTAGTCAAAGGAACAAACTTATGTGAATGAGCTATAAAAATTAAAACAGCAATAACAATTAAGGTAATTGGTGTATTTAAATAAGTACTAACAGAAAAAGACAGAGCATACTTTTTGATCAGACTAATAAAAAACTTTGGTGCCACAATAACTTTGACAATCAACATCACAAATATAACTAATAACATCCACAAATCTTTGGTCTCAAAAAAAGAATTCAACAATATAATAACAACTACTAATGATTGTAAAGCATATGCATATACAGCTGAAAAGTTTTTCTTCATTATCAGCAAAAAGACAACAGATAATAGAACTATCTCAGATAAAAATTGTAAAGTTAATAGATTCATAAGTTATCACTATAAAAAACAAAGTTAGATGTTTTATTTAATTGAATAAATAAGTCCAATTGCCACAACATTGAAAATAAAAGAAATAAATAATAAATCTGGCAATCTGAAAAATCTAAATTTAGCAATAGTTGATTCTAGCACAGCAATAGCACCACAAAATAAAAATATTTTTATTAAAAAATAAAAAATACTCAAAAATATTGCAGTAAATCCAACATTAGTATCAAAACCAAATGGAAAAAATAAATTAGCACCAAGTACCATAAAAATAAGTAATTTGTTGGCAGCAGCCCATTCCATAAGTGCCAAACGTTTACCAGAAAATTCCAAAATCATAGCTTCATGCACCATAGTCAATTCCAAATGAGTTGATGGATTATCAAAAGGAAATCTAGCATTCTCAGCTAACAAAACAATGAAAAAACCACAGAAAGCAAGTATTGCTGGCAAAAAGTATTGACCACTAATTGATTGACTAAAGTTTGCAATGTCAAAAAGGTTACTAGAACCAGCTATCAACGCCATAGTTAAAAGTGAAAAAATGAAGCCTCCTTCAGCCAAAGCTGAAATAGTCATTTCACGACTTGAACCAAAACCACCAAAAGCACTACCAGTATCGACACCAGCCAAAGCCATAAAAAAAGTACCAATAGCTAAAGTATAGACAACAAATAAAATATCACTAGTAACAAAACCTGCAATAAGTGGAAAAAAAATAGGTATACTAAAGCCAACCACCAAAGTTACAGCAAAAACAATATAAGGAGTAAATCGAAAAACCCAAGAAGCATCATTACTTATAACTTCATCTTTATGTAAAAGTTTCCAAATATCTCTATAAGGTTGAAAAATATTGGCACCTTGACGATTTTGTAACTTAGCTTTTATTTTTCTAATGATACCAATACACAAAGGTGACAACGCTGGTACAAAAAATAATTGGATTATCCAAATAAATATTGACATAAAATTATAATATTACGAGTAGAGCTAGCATAAGAGCTACAAAAATATAAGTGATATAAAGATCGATATTACCATTCTGTATAGTCTTAGCTTTTACAGATAACTTATTGATTACTATATGTATAGGTTGATAAAAGTAAGTATTGTATATATTACTAATACTCAAAGTGATTGTTCTTGATTTTGGTAAATATCTATTTTGATCATCATAATATTCAATGTTATGTTGAATAGTTGGTTTGAGTAAACCTTTGAAAATCAATATTATTGATCGTGAGAATCCTGTAGCTGTTATTTCAGCACGTGGAGTAAGATCTGTACCACAATCCCAAGTATTGGTCTTACATTCTTTTTGTGTTTTGTTAATTACTTTTTTGAAAATTAAAATTACCAAAAAAGTAGAAACCACAAGCAAAAGAAAAATAAACATACCAGAGATTGAAGAAAATCCATTAGAAACACTCATACTTTGATTAGAAGAAACATTTACAGCAGAAGCTGAATCTTTGAAGATGCTCAAACTTTGACTTATGATATTGATAAGACTAATTACATATCCAGAAAATATACCAAACAAAAGTGTCAACAATGCTAAAGCACCCATACCTAAACGCATAGAAAAAGGAGATTCTTTGGCATGTTTCACTTCCTTACTACGTGGACGAGCCAAAAAAGTAGCTGCAAAAGCTTTGACAAAACAAGCAAGTGCTAATCCCCCAGTAAATACCAATGATCCTGCTGCCAAAATAAATATCCATTGTGTTACAAAATGCATTTGATTTATTCCTTGAAACAAAGCTTGGTAAGTCAACCACTCACTAAAAAACCATTAAACGGTGGCAAGGCAGAAATAGCAATTGAACCAATAAGAAAGAAGAAAGCTGTTTGTGGCATGTACTTTATTAGACCACCATATTCCTCCATATTACGAGTATGTACTTGATTTATTACTGACCCTGCACTCAAGAAAAGTAAAGCCTTGAAAATAGCATGATTAAGTGTGTGAAATAAGGCTGCACCAAGGCCAAGCAAAGCCAAAGCTGGTAAATTTAGAGAATAAAAAGTCAAAGCACTGCCCAAACCAAGCAAGATAATACCAATGTTTTCTATACTATGATAAGCGAGCAATCTCTTGATATCATGCTCAGTAAGAGCATACAAAACTCCAAGTAAAGATGAAATTGAACCAATCACTAATATTACTAATCCCCACCAATATGGTGCTGGAGCAAGAATGTCCAAAAACAATCTTACCATCATATAGATACCAGTCTTAATCATGACACCTGAGAGTATTGCTGAAACATGAGAAGGGGCAGCTGGATGAGCGGCTGGTAACCAAATATGCAATGGAATAATACCAGCTTTCAAGCCAAAACCAATAAAAGCAGAAACGAAAATAATATTTTTTATAAATGCTGGAACAAGAGCTATATTTTCTTTTATCACTAGAAAATCAAAAGAACCAATATACTTAAACAAAAGCAAAAAAGCTAAAATAATAAAAGCTGTACCAATATAAGTCATCACCAAATACAAAAAACCTGCCTTTACATTATCTTGATCATTTTTTTCATAAACAATCAAGAAATATGAAGTCACCGCCATTATTTCCCAAAAAATAAGGAAAAAAAGAGCATTAGAAGATGTTACTACTAAAAGAACACTTGCAATAAAAATATTATAAAAAAATCCAAGAGCACCTATGCTATATTTTTTATAGTAATGTCTTATGTAACCTATACCATATATAGAACAAAACAAAGCTATCAAAGAAATTACAAAAACAAAAAAACTAGACAACAAGTCAATATGAAAAGACAAAGTGAAAAGTGAAAAAACAGATGTTTTTAGGTCAAACAACAAACTACTTTTTGTTAAAATTGATGTAATCGAAAAAATTAAACCCCATAAAGAACCAACAATCGCAAAAAAACTATTCCAACCATTTGCGTATTTATCATTTTTGAGGAAAAACAAAGAACCAACAGCTCCAACAAAAAATAAGGAAAGTAAAATAAAAAAGCTAATTGGTGAGGTAATGATTTCTAACATATTATTTTTTTTGTGAAGGTTTATTTTCTATTGTTTCGAGAATTTTAAGTAAGGATTGAAGAATAAAAGTAGGTGTAGGAGGGTCACCAGGAATTTGATAATCTACAGGTATCACTGAATCGACACCATTTAAAACAGCATAAGAATCTTTGAATATTCCTCCATCAATAGCGTCATCCCCTACTGCTACTACAATTTTAGGGTTAGGTGTACCATCATAAGCATCTTTGAGTGCCTTAGCCATATTTTTCGCCACAGGACCTGTTACAAGTAACATGTCAGCGTGTCTTGGAGATGCCACAAAATGAATACCAAAACGTTCAACATCATAGAAACTGTTAGACAAAGCTACTAGTTCTTGTTCACAAGAATTATCTGATCCAGCATCAATTTGTCTGATAGCCAAAGAACCCCTAAATAATTTTTTTACTTTATCTTGTATTTTTTCTCCAATTTCAAAAAAATCCTTTTGGTTAAGATCATCTTTTGAAATAGAAATTATATTTTTTGGTGTTTTGAATATTTTTACAAAAAGTTTCAACATATAGACCTTAAAATAATATTTTATTATACTTTACAAAAAATCACTAAAATGTGAACATACCTACGATTAGCAGATTTATAACAGGACATATTTTCTCACTAAATAAACTAATTGTCAACCCAATAAATTTATATTATACACATGAAAAAATCAAAAAACCACTTTTGAAAAG
The DNA here is from genome assembly GCA_041674805.1 of Candidatus Magasanikiibacteriota bacterium. Taxonomy (GTDB): domain Bacteria; phylum Patescibacteriota; class Patescibacteriia; order Magasanikbacterales; family UBA922; genus UBA1557. The sequence continues at coordinate 304,863 of JBAYVA010000001.1, forward strand.
TGGTCTTACCTTTTATCTTAATTTTCTGTATTTGTTGGCAACCCTGATTCTGTTCATTTCTTTATCAATAAGTGCTTGCAGTCTAGCATAATCAACATCTTCAGTATTTTTGACTTTTTCCATTTCTTCCTCAGCCCTCTTACGAGCTTCTTCAGCTCTAGCAAGATCAATATTATCAGCTCTTTCAGCACTATCAGCCAAGATGACTAATTCACTATTTGCTCTCACTTCCAAAAAACCACCAGAGATAGCATAAGGATGTTCACCATCTTTATCTTTGATTCTCATTTCTCCAGCTTGAAGAACAGAAACCATAGGAATATGGCTTGGCAATACGGTAATTTCACCAGAAGTTGTTGGAATACTTACTTGAAAAACATCATTTTTGTAAACTTTTTTTTCTGGTGTGATTATTGTAAATTTTAAAGTTTGTGTTGACATAGATACAAATTTTATCTCAATATATCTCTATTTTATCTCTATCTTATTATAAGGAGATAAATGGAGATAATGTAGAGATATGGTTTTATTTATTTAACCTCTTCGATTCCACCCTTCATGTAGAAAGCTTGCTCTGGTTTGTCATCATGTTTACCATCCAAGATTTCACGGAAACCACGAACAGTATCAGCCAATTTGACATATTTTCCAGGACTACCTGTGAAGACTTCAGCAACGTGAAAAGGTTGACTCAAGAATTTTTGTAATTTACGAGCACGTGTAACAGTAAGTTTGTCGTCATCTGATAATTCTTCCATACCAAGAATAGCAATGATATCTTGCAAATCTTTGTAACGTTGTAAAACTCTTTGTACTTCAAGAGCTGTGCGATAATGTTCTTCTCCTACGATATTTGGATCAAGAATAGTAGAACCAGAATCAAGTGGGTCAACAGCAGGATAAATACCAAGTGAAGCAAGTGAACGATTCAAAGTAACAGTAGAATCAAGATGAGCAAAAGTAGTAGCAGGAGCTGGATCAGTCAAGTCGTCGGCTGGAACATAAACAGCTTGTACAGAGGTAATAGAACCTTTGTCAGTAGAAGTAATACGTTCTTGGAGTGCTCCCATTTCTGTTGCCAAAGTTGGTTGGTAACCTACAGCTGATGGCATACGTCCAAGCAAAGCGGAAACTTCTGAACCGGCTTGTGTAAAACGGAAAATGTTGTCAATAAACAAAAGCAAATCTTTTCCTTCTTCATCACGAAAATATTCAGCCATAGAAAGAGCTGTAAGAGCCACGCGAGCACGTGCACCTGGTGGTTCATTCATTTGACCAAAGACTAAAGCAGTTTTATCCAAAACTCCAGATTCTTCCATTTCACGATAAAGGTCATTACCTTCACGAGTACGTTCACCAACGCCCGCAAACATAGAATAACCACCATGTTCTTGAGCAATATTACGAATAAGTTCTTGAATGATAACTGTTTTACCTACACCAGCACCACCAAACAAACCAACTTTTCCACCTTTCAAAAATGGACAAAATAAGTCGATAACTTTGATACCAGTTTCCAAAACTTCTGACTTTGTAGATTGTTCTTTGAAACTTGGTGCTTTACGATGAATAGAATATTTTTTCTTAGTTTTACTTTCGCCTTTGCCGTCAATTGTCTCACCTACTACATTGTACATACGTCCCAAAGTTTCTGGACCAACAGGAACAGAGATTGGAGCGCCAGTATCAGTGACTTCAGCACCACGCTTCAAGCCATCAGTACTACTCATAGCAATAGCACGAACAGTACCAGATCCCAAATGTTGTTGAACTTCCAAAATCAAAGTTTCACCATTTGGCATTTTGATTTCAAGCGCATTATAAATTTCAGGTAGATCGCCTGATTCAAATTTGACGTCAGCGACAACGCCGATAATTTGTGATATTTTTCCAGTATTTTTTTCACTCATACTTTTTATTAATTAGTTGATTTGTTTTTAAAATATTTATTAATTTAATGCTGCAGCACCACCAGCAATTTCTGCGATTTCTTGAGTAATAGCAGCTTGTCTAGTCTTGTTATAAGTAAGATTCAATTCTTTGATCATATCATTTGCTGAGTCACCTGCATTTTTCATAGCCAACATGCGAGCACTGTGTTCACTAGCAGAGCTTTCAAGCAAAGATTGATATATTTGCATTTCTACAAGTCTAGGTAAAATTGTTTTCAAAACTTCAGCCTTACCTGGTTCAAATAAGTATTCATTCAATTGTTCTTGTTTTCCTTTATTCAAAGTTCTATCTTTTAGGTCTTCATCACGACCAAGTTCAGTAATCATTTTTTCCAAATCAAATTCTGAAATTGGTAAAACTTGACGAATTTTAGCTTCTTGAGCCACAGCTGAACGATAATCTGTATAAGATACTACAACTTTATCATATTTTTTTTCTATATAATTTCCAATTATCATCTGTGAAGCTGTCATAACATCTTCCAAAACCGGTTTATCTGAAATACTATTGAAAGAAGCAATCAAGTTGTAACCGTGTTTTTTACAAAAATCAGCACCTTTTTTACCAATACCAATCACATCTACTTCCACACTTTCACTAGGCTGAGTATGTTTATTACGAGCACGTTGAAAACTAATATTTCTTGGATCTTTTAGTTGAGCTGCAGTTTTTTTGATAATATTGGAATTGAAACTTCCACACAAACCACGATTGGAAGTAATCAAAATTAACAATATTCTTTTTACTTGTCTTATTTCGAGCAAAGGCATTGATTCCTTTTCAGTCTTTGACAGATTTATCAACAAATCCCACGCAGTAGTAGCGTATTCTCTAGTATCCAAAGCAGCCTGCACAGCTTTGCGCATTTTGGCAGCCGAAACCATTTCCATCGCCTTAGTAATTTTTTTGGTGTTGGAAACTGATTTGATTCTAGTTTTGATTGCTTTAGCACTTACAGCCATATAATTTAATAAAAAGTTTAAAGTTTAAAGTATCTGTGTTAATCCGCGTCATTATCTGATTATTCTGCGTCTTATTTCTTAAATTCTTCACAAACACCTTTCAAATCCGCAATAATACTATCATCCCATTCACCTTTAGAGATTTTTTCTAACAAAGATTGGTGACCACCTCTAACAAAATCCAAAAATTTTTCTTCTGTTTTCAAAATATCAGTAACAGCAACATCATCAAAATAACCGCTATCTACTGCAAAAATAGAAGCAACTTGATCTTCAACATGCATTGGACTATATTGAGGTTGTTTCATAAGTTCTACTACTCTAGCACCTCTATCCAATTGTTTCTTTGTTTCGACATCTAGATCACTAGCAAATTGAGCAAAAGCTTCAAGTTCACGATATTGAGCAAGAGCAAGCTTAATTTTACCAGAAACTTTTTTCATTGGTTTGGTTTGAGCAGCACCACCTACACGAGAAACTGAAATACCGACATTAACAGCTGGACGAATACCCTTGAAAAACAAATCTGTTTCCAAGAAAATTTGTCCATCAGTGATAGAAATTACGTTGGTTGGAATATAAGCAGTCACGTCAGAAGCTTGTGTTTCAATAATAGGCAAAGCGGTGATAGATCCACCACCATGTTCTTTGTTCAAGTTACAAGCACGTTCCAAAAGACGGGAATGAAGATAAAAAACATCTCCAGGATAAGCTTCACGTCCTGGTGGGCGTCTTAGAAGCAAAGAAATTTCACGATAAGCCCAAGCTTGTTTTGTCAAATCATCATAAACGATTAAGACATCTTCACCTTTATCAGCGAAGTATTCAGCCATAGTTACACCAGCATATGGAGCAATAAAAGACATAGCAGCAGGATCAGATGCACCAGCGACAACAACAGTTGTATATTCCATAGCACCATTTTCTTCAAGTTTAGCTACGATACGAGCTACTTTTGACTCTTTTTGTCCAATAGCTACATAAATACATTTCATGTTTTGACCTTTTTGGTTGATGATAGCATCAATTGCAATAGCTGTTTTACCAGTTTGACGATCACCAATGATAAGCTCACGTTGTCCACGTCCAATTGGAATCATAGCGTCAATAGCTTTGATACCAGTCTGTACAGGAACACCAACAGGTTGACGACTCATCACACCAGGAGCTGTTTTTTCGATAGGATAAAATTCTTTTGTAACAATATCACCTTTACCATCAATAGCTTGACCAAGAGCATTTACCACACGACCAATCACTTTTTCACCAACTGGTACTGACAAAATTCTACCAGTTCTTTTGACAGTGTCACCTTCTTTGATTTTTTCATATTCACCAAGAATCATGGCACCAACAGTCTCTTCTTCCAAATTCAAAGCTACACCCATGATACCACCTGGGAATTCAAGCATCTCTTGAGATTGACAACTTGTCAGACCACTCATACGAGCAATACCGTCCCCTACTTCAATAACAGTACCGACTTCTTCTACTTCTACTGTTTTTTGAAAAGCAGAAATATGTTTTTTTAGTTCTTCGATTACTTGATTTGTAGACATATGTTTTTTTACTAATCTTGAGCGGAACGAAAGATCTGTAGACCCTGCGAACGCTTCTTTTAATTTAAATGTTTTTTTAAATAGTTAAACTTTTTTTTAAATTTGCCAATTGTGTTTTCACACTAGCATCCAATATTTTATCTTCTATTTTCACTCTAATACCACCTATCAAATTTTTATCAATCTTTTCTTGAACAAAAACTTCTTTACCAAAAGATTCTTTAATTTTTTTGATAATTTCAGTATCCAAATCTCTTGCAGAAGTCACTTCCAATTCAACTATTCCTTGTTTTTTCTTAAGAATAGTTTCAAATTCAGCTATAATATTATTGGTTTGTTTTATTTTGTGTTTCTTAGCTAATAGACCCACAAAATTTTTCAAAACAATATCTAAATCACTAGCATTCAAACCAATAGTCAATTCGTAAAGAGCTTCAGCAAATTGTTTATTAGAAATTTTCATAAATTTACGTCATTCCGAGCGGAGCGAGGAATCTTTCCTGGCAACATCTCAGTATAAATGATTAAACGATCAAATGATTCTAAAATACTTTTTCAATTAATTTATTATTATTTTTTTAGACTAGCTAAACTATCTTCAATTATTTTTTTGTCAATTTTACCATCCATTTTTTCATTCAAGATTTTTTCTAAAGCAGTTACAATAAGTGTAGCTGATTCCTGTCTAATCTCTTCCATCATTTGTACTTTTTCTGTTTGAATACTTTTTTTAGCTTGATCCACAATCACTTCGACTTCACTTTTAGCTTTTACTTTCATATCCTCACCAAGTTGCTTAGCATCAGTATGTGCTTTTTCAATTAATTTATTAGCTTCGCCTTTGGCTTCTTTCAATTTATCTTGATATTCTTTTTCACTAAGAGCTAAATTAGTTTCAATTTCTTTAGCATTATCAATACTATCATCAATCATTTTTTTACGTTCAGCCAATGTCTTAGTCAAAGGTTTTAAAATCAAAAACCACAGAATAACCGCAACAACAGTAAAGTTAATAAGTTGAAAAACAAAAAGTTGAGCATTTAAACCCAAAGATGCTGGTAAACTTTGTTCAGCGACGCCTGTTTCCTCATGTGTATTTAATGTTTCTTCTGTCATAATAATATTAAACAAGTAAATAATTATTTGTGTTTATTTGTGTAACATTTGTGTTATTTTCAAACAAACAAACCAATGGAACCAAGTTTACCAGTTTTTAACTAGTAAACTCAGTCTACAACGATTTATTTTAAAGTGAAAGCAACAACTAGAGCGTAAATAGCAATAGCTTCGGCAAAAGCAGCACCCAAAAGCATAGGTACAAAAACTTTACCAGCAGCTTCTGGATTACGTCCAATAGCTTCCATAGCTTTTGCAACCAATTTTCCGATTGCTAAAGCAGGAGCTATAGTACCAATACCCATAACAATGGCTTTGGCTAGTACGACTACAGATAAATGATCCATATTCTTATTCTTACTGATACTTTTTTGACGACTGGAGTTGGATTTTTTAAGTCGTTTATGAGTATCTTATAAATTAAGTGACCTTTCGATCTTAGTCCCCTTGAAAATTTCAAGAAGATTGAAGATTGAAATGTCTTTTAGTGATGTGCTTCTTCTTCATCTCCATGTGGAACAGAAGTGGCTACCGTCATATATACCAAAGTAAGCATCGCAAATACCGTAGCTTGAATCACACCTACCAATATCTCAAGTAACATGAAAGGTGTTGGAACAAAAGCCGCAACTAAAGCCGAAATCACAGAAATCAAGATTTCTCCAGCAAAAATATTACCAAAAAGACGTAGAGAAAGAGATACAACTTTTGCAACCTCAGAAACTATTTCGATAAGACCCACACCAAATTCAATGATAGCTGCAAAAACAGCAATGAACCCTTCGCCAATACCATTTTTGAATTTTTTAAAACTTTTGAAAACATTTTTTATTTGTACAAACTTACCCAAATGTGTAAAAACACCAATAGTAGCAAAAGCATAGAGATGCGAACCAATCACAGAAACAAGTGCCATAGCGAGAGTAAGATTCAAATCAGTGTTGGCAGGACGAAGCAACATATTGTGTCCAAAAGTAATACTTCCTGTACCTGGTAAAAGTCCAAGCCAATTTGATAACAAAATAAAAAAGAAGATAGCACCAACTATTGGCAAAAATCTAATAGTCTTTTTTCTATCTCCTGTAACTTGATCAAAATAACCAAGTAGCGTGTCTAAGAAAAATTCACTAGCATTTTGTAATTTTCCTGGTTTCAAACTTATACTTCTTTTTATAAAAATTCCTAAAATCAAAAAAATGACAATCGCAAGCCAAGCATTTACCATAGTATTGGTAATATTTAGATTACCAATGTGAAATACTGCTTCTGGAGCAAGTGTAGGAATGTGAATTTCTGCAGCCATAACTTTAGTTATAAAGTTTGTAAAGTCAAAAGTTTATGAAGTCTTTTGTTTACAACAATTAATTTTAAAAAATATTTGTGTCTATTTGTGAGTATTTGTGTCATCCCATTCATTTTTAACGGAATTGTCTTTTGATTTATCACTTATTTTTTCATCTAACTTCTTATACTCTTCCCCATACAACTTAGCTTTCTTATAAATCATTTTAGTAGAAAGAAAGGCAGCCAAGAGAAAAGCTCCAATAGTAAACCAAGGAGCGTATCCATATTTACCTTCAAGCCACTGACCAATTAAGACAAAAACTATAATAGGTACAGCAATTATGGCTCCAAAATCACCCACAATACGTAGACCCAACATCATATATTTTCTATCTTTTGGGTCTTCTGGTAAAAGAGACATATTTTTGAAAGAGTATCTAGAATGAAAAACGGTGCTATTATAACTGTTTTAAACTATTTCGTCAATTATTTAACAAATTTGTTGTGAATAATAGTAACTAGACAAAATTTGGCTAAAACTTCAGTCTGCCTTGGGCAGATTAGAAACGCCATCAGTTTATCACTATGACATATGCTGTCAATCTGACTACCCTTGACAAAGCTACAAAACATGTTCTAAGTAAAAAACTTCCTTTTTAGGAAGTTTTCTATTTAAATCTACTTATAAAGTATCTTTAATTTTTTTAAAAAATCACTATTTTCCAATAAATCAGCAGTATTTGTTATTTGATTCACCGATCCTACCTCATAACGTATTTTTTTAATCAATGGATCTTTTATTTTTTTCTTAATTTCATTTGCAAAGATGTCCGCATGTATAACAAAATAAGGACGTTCATGGTAGCTAGAAACATCTATAGATAATTCTTTGGTTATCTTTAACTCATTGTGCATATTAGCTAATACACTATATGCTTTAGATAGATATTTTTCTCTATCTTTCCAAGTTTCTGCTAATAAAACTTTATTAAAAGTTGGAGTAAGTTTTTTGGCAGATTTCAACTTTGAAAATGCCGTACCAAACCACTTGCTATAAGCTGAATATTCTTTTTCCATAAGGAAACAAAGATTCATAAGAGAATGTACCAAGCGGGCAGATATTACTTTTGAGCCAAGTTCATCACCAACATGTCCTGTTCTACCCACGAATGCTTCTTCCTGACTTATTTTCATCCATTCAGATGCCAATAAAAATAACCAAATATCTTTTGGATAATAAAATAATTTTTTTCTAATTAAATTTAAATCCAAATCATCATGAAAAATTTTTCCATTCTTTATTGTTCTGAGTTTTTGTTCTGGAAAAGTAAGCCAATCAAAAACTGAAATTTCTTTGTTTAAATCTAGGGACAAATATTCTTTGAAAAAAGAGTCTATTGTATATATCTCTACTCTATGATTTATTTTATTACCTATTTCCACTTCCTTAAGAAATTGAACACCTATATCATCAGGACTACCAAAATTGGTTGAATAACCTTTGAATTTATTTGGTAAATTGTTACTCAAAAAATTAGAAATACTTTTTTTCTTTTCAAAATCTTTTTTTGAGAGAAACAATAAGACTCTAGGACCCCAATGATGATCTCTAGAAATTTCAGTATCAAAACCCAAAACTTCTGATCCAAAATCTATCAAACCAGCTGAGTATTTTAAACCAACAAACTCTTTTTCTAACAAAGGTTTGACTATTTCCTTATAAAAATCTTCACTAAGTTTTAGTCCAGGTATAAATTTCGGCATAAAAGTTATATTTTAATCTTATCAAACAACCTCAAACTATTTTCCCAAACAATATTTTGGACTTCTTTAACACTCAAATCTTTTATAATAGCTACTTGTTTGAGGACTTCTTCTACCATCCAAGGTTCACAACGCTTGCCACGATACTTTTGTGGAGCGAGATATGGAGCATCTGTTTCTATTAGAAATCTATCCAAAGGAACATTTTTTACCACTTCCCACAAATCTTTTTGAATTTTTGGTTCTGTCTTTTTACTAGGAAAAGTGATAATACCCGTGAAACCCAGATACAAACCAAAATCCAAATATTTTTGAGCAACTTCCCAATCCCCACTAAAACAATGTACTACTCCACGTATTGGCTTTGCCAGAGTTTCTAGTACTTCAATCAGCTCTTTGTGAGCATCACGAACGTGAATTACCAGTGGTAAATTATTTTTTACAGCAAAATGATATTGCGCCAAAAATATTTCCTTTTGCCTGTCTAATACTTCTTCAACTGTTTTGTCTTTTGGAACATGATACAATTCAAAACCACATTCCCCTACTGCAATTACTTTGTCTGATTTAGCAAGTTCAGCAAAATATTCTTCATCAAAATTTTCTTCACGAGAAACAAAAGATGATTCTTCTTCATCGACATAAGTTGGAAATAAGTGTATTGGATGAATCCCTATTGAAGCAAAAATATTAGAATTACTTTCAGCTAACTCCACCGCTTTTCTACTCGTTTCTTTTTGGGTACCAATAGCATGAAGCCAAATATTTTTTTCAGCACAAACTTCAAGCACTTTTTCACGCTCTTCATCAAAACCTTTGAATTGTATATGGCAGTGAGAGTCAAACAACATATTATTTCGTATCCCTATTAACGAATTATATTCTCAGCATAATCTACCGTAGATTGCAAAAGTTGTAAAGCCTGTGGCAATAATGGCAAGAAAATAGAAGCAATATCACTTAAAGTTGGAGCTAATGTTGAATTTGCCAAACCTGTCATTATTTTTTCAGAAAGAGGAATTCTCTCAATAAAATATACAAACAAACCAAGACTTAATATACCTTCGAGCAAACCTAAGCCTAAACCAAACAAACGATTGAAAGTTTTTACAAAAGGAATAATAGAAATGATCTTAAATATTCTATCTACAAACCAGAAAAATACACCTACCGCACTTGTGATAACAAAAAAAGCCAAAATAAACATCAATACTTTGCTAGTATTAGCTTGCCAACCTGTCACAGATATTAGCCAAGTAGCTAATTCATTATAATATCTACCAGCCAAATAAACACCCAAAAAAGTACCAATGAGTGAGCCAAACGCACGCACAAAACCAGACCAAAAACCATAAATTCCAAAACCGCCGATAATTATAAGAAAAATGATATCTGTAAGATTCATATTATTATGAATAAAAATTATATTAATATTTTATCACAAAAATAAACAAAATAAAAACATTCTCTTTTTTTGAGAATGTTTTTTATAAATTTCACAAACTATTTTACTAATCTTGCAAACAATATTTCTGCTTTTTTTATTTCTTTTCCTTCTTGCAATAAACCCCATTTTTTTTCTTCAGCAAAATTGTCTGAAACTTCCAAATTCAATTGAGACAAAATCTTTTCAGCAGTTCCAGGAATAATTGGTACCAATGATAAAGCCAAATGTCGTAGACCTTCTACCAACTGATACAACAAAACAGAGATATTTTCACCAGTCTTCACTTTTTCCCAAGGTTTTTCTTCAGAAATTTTCAAATCTATTTTTGAAACCAAGGAATTAATATTTTTTATTACTTCTTCAAAATCAAATTTAGCAAAAGCACTTTCATGATCTAACCAAAATTTTTCTGTTTCAAAAATATCTACTGCAACAGCTGGTACTTTATTTTCTTGATATTTCTCTATCATGGTCAAAATACGAGAAGTAAGGTTACCAATACCATTTACTAGATGAGCGGTGTAAAAATTTTCAAAACGTGATACTGAAAAATCACCATCTTTAGTTGAAGAAACTGCTCCAAGCAAATAATAACGTACAGCATCTGTTCCATATTTAGTAACAACATCTTCTGGATTCACGACATTTCCTAGAGATTTACTCATCTTCTCTCCTTCAGTTGTCAAATAACCATGTATAAATTCTGTTGTAGGCAAATCCAAACTTGCAGAAATAAGCATGGCTGGCCAATAAAGAACATGAAACTTACCAATACCTTTACCAATTACATGCACGACTTCCCTATTTTCTTGATCATTTTGTTCCCAATATTTTGTAAACAAACTTTCATCAGTACTACCAAAATTCAAACCTGTTATATAATTTGACAAAGCATCCACCCAAACATACATGATTTGACTTTCATCACCCGGAACTTTTACCCCCCAATTGTGAGCACGCTCTGCACTACGAGAAATACTAAAATCTTCCAATCCTCTATCTATAAAAGCAAGCCACTCATTTTTACGAAATTCTGGAGTAATATTTATAATATTTTTTTCTACCAATTCTTTCAATTTTTCTTGGTAATTGGAAAGTTTGAAAAACCAATTTTCTTCTTCAACCACTTCAGGTGCAGTCTTATGTTCCAAACATTTACCATCCTCAAGCTCTTCTTCTTTATAAAAAGCTTCGCAACCAACACAATACAAACCTTTATATTTTCTTTTTTCCAAATCTTCTTTTTTGAAATTATTCCACAATTTTTGGGCACCTTTCATATGTCTATCTTCTGTAGTACGAATGAAACCATCAAAAGAAATATTCAAAATATTTTTGAAATTATAAAATTCCTTGTAATATTCATCAACAAATTCTTGAACACCCTTGCCAGCTTTTTCAGCTGCTTGTACATTTTTGAGAGAGTTTTCATCAGTACCAGACAAAAAGAAAACATCTTTACCAACAAGTCTCTGGTAACGAGCTATAGCATCTGTTTGAATATATTCAAGAGCATGTCCAATATGAGGTTTGCCATTGATATAAGGAATGGCGGTTGAAATGTAATATTTATTCATAAAATTATTTATTTGTAATATATAAGTTTGGTGAGGAGACAATGCCGAGGGTAGAAACACTGTCAACCTCCTTTGAACCCTACAGCGATTGTTTGGCTGTACTACTTAGTCAGCCATTTCATCGTTGGGGGGATCACACGAAGTAGCCGAGAACGCCTCGACATCATCGAAGTGTACTGTACAACCCTGGCAACGATAGTAAAGCACACGCCCCTTCTTCGTTCCCTGAGGAGTCTCCCTTACAGCTTCATAACCACCATCATACCCGCAAACAGCACAGGTAAAATTTGAATCCATCGGCATTGCCAATCTCCTTATTTTTCCCCTCGCCAAACATATATATTTATATTTATAATAACTATCCGCGTCTAATAATAACAACAAATTCCCCCTTATCCTTCACCTGCATTTCAGCCAAACCACCGACAGTCCCACGATAAATCGTTTCAAATTTTTTGGTAAGTTCCCGACAAATACAAACTTTTGTTTCAGGTGCTAAAAACTCTTGCATACTTGCCACGGCTTTGAGAATTCTGTGATTTGATTCATAAAAACAAACTGTCTGTTCAATATTTGCTAAATTTTTGAAATATGATTGTCTACCATTTTTTTGAGGAGGAAAACCAAGGAAAATAAATTTGTCAGTAGGAAAACCAGAAATAGAGAGTGCTGTCACTACAGCAGAAACACCTGGTATAGGTACAATTTCTATTTCAGAATTATTTTCCAATATTTCAAAAATCAACTTGTTTCCAGGATCAGAAATTCCTGGGGTACCAGCATCAGAGACAAGAGCTAAATTCTTACCTTCTTCAAGTAATTCTTTTATTTCAGAAACTTTTCTTTCGTCACTATGTTGATGATAACTAATCGTCTTAGTAGTGATTTCATAGTGATTCAACAATTTTTGGGTGACTCGAGTATCTTCACACAAAATAAAATCAACGCTTTTCAAAGTTTCCAAAGCACGCAAAGTAATATCACCTAGATTACCAATCGGTGTAGCGACTATATACAATTTTCCAAAATCAGTCGTCATAATCTGTTTAAATTTGTTTAACTTGTCCGCCTTGGGCGGAATCAATGCTATTATAACAAATTCAGCCAAAAAATCAATAATAAACAAAAAACAAGATTTTTTTTGTTTTTTATGTTATAATGCAAAAGCTTGAAAGGCTAAAAAGCTTTTTTTTAAAACATTGTCTTTCAAACTCACTGCCTATCAACAAGCAGATTTTAAAAATTATAAGCCTTTCAGGCATTCACAAAAACTATGAAAAAAACACTAATTTATATATTACTATTCAATCTATTAATTCCACAAATTTCTTTGGCTGTCGATTTTAATCCAAACTATATTATCAGTGATGAAACTTTGCAAAACAAAGATACTATGAGTACATCTGACATACAGATTTTTTTGGAAGAAAAAAATAGCCCATTGGCAAGTTTTATTACTGAGTATATAGATGGCAATCGACAAAAAGCATCAGCAATTATCTACAACTCCGCTCAAAAATACAATATAAATCCCAAATATTTACTTGTAAAACTACAAAAAGAACAAAGTTTAGTAACTGACAAAAATCCTAGTCAAAAACAATTTGATTGGGCTACAGGCTACGCTGTTTGTGATAGTTGTGCTATGGATGATCCAAGTATTCAAGAATACAAAGGATTTACCAACCAAGTAGATAGTGCTGCTGGTGTCATGAGAAGTTATTATGAAAAATATCCTACACAAGCTTGGATCAAACGCGCAGGACAAACATATAATATTGATGGTCAAAAAATCACACCAGCGACCAACGCGACAGCTTTTCTTTATACCTATACACCTCATATTCACGGCAATCAAAATTTTTGGACAATCTGGCAATCTTGGTTTGAACAAAGCTACCCAGATGGTACTTTAGCCAAAACAAACGAAAATCCCACAGTTTATCTATTGCAAGATGGCAAAAAAAGAAAAATTGATAATATGACTTCTCTTGTCACCAGATTTGATCCAAAAATGATAATAACAGTACCACAATCAGAAATTGACAAACTAGAAAATGGTAAAGAAATAAAATTACCAAATTATGCGATTGTCCAAGCTCCTTCAGGTTATTATTTACTTGATTATGATTATAAAAGAAAATTTGATAGCTATGATGTAGTCAGAAAATTTGGCTATAACCCAGATGAAATCATAGAAGTAGAAGAATCTGATTTAGAAAGTTATTTACCAGCTGAAAATATTAGTGCGGATGTAAGAGATCTTACTGGTAGAATTGTCAAACTAAAAAATACACAAAATTTTTATTATATAAAAGATAACACCTATTCACCTATTTTGGACCAAAAAATTATACAAACAAATTTTAATAACTTAGATATTGAAACCGTTGAAAGTACAACTTTTGATACTCTCACCAAAACAAATCCTATTTTACCAAAAGATGGTATAATTATTGGAGTAGAAGGAGATTCTTCTATATATGTCATAGAAAATGGTAAAAAAAGACACATCAAAAATGAAAAAACTTTCAATACTTATGGTTATAATTGGAAAAACATTGTCTGGATCAATTTTTATGCAGGTTTAGCTATACCAGATGGCTTACCATTGCAATTAATTGAAGAAATTGATAATTTAGATACAGTTACTAACTAATATTCTTTATGCCTATAGTTTTTGCAGCTATTACACCTCATCCTCCTATATTGATAGAAGGTATAGGAAAAGAACAAAAAGAAAAAATAAACAAAACAATCAATTCTTTTGCTATTTTGGAAAAAGATCTGTATGTAACAAAACCAGACATCATAGTTATACTTTCACCTCACAATACTTTTTCAGAAAAAATTTTTTCTATAAATTTGGCAACTGAGTTCGTTTCTTATTATGAAAAATTTGGTTATTTTGCAACTACCGATATTTGGAAAGGTGAAACAACTCTTTCTTATATTATAAAAGAAAAAACTCAAGAAAAAGATATTCCTATCCAAATCATTACTGAAAAAAAATTAGACCACAGTACTTCTATACCTCTTTCCAAAATAAGTAAAAATTTAACAAATATAAAAATTTTACCAATAAACACCTCACAACAAACTGAAGCAAAAACACTACTAGACTTTGGCAAAATTTTGTATGAAATATTAGCTGACTCAGAAAAAAGAATAGCGATTATTGCTTCAGCTGATTTGTCTCACGCACTAACAAATGAATCACCGGCTGGATACCACAAAGCTGGCAAAGAATTTGATGAAACAATTATCAAACTTTTGGAAACACATAATACAGTAGGTATTACTCAAATGGACAAAGATTTAATCAAAAATTCAGAAGAATGCGGTTATAATTCTATTTTGATTTTACTAGGTTGCCTAAAAAATATTAAATATGAATTCAAAAATTTGTCTTATGAAAGTCCTTTAGGTATTGGTTACCTAACTGGTGAATTTGTATTTTAAAAAAATAATCCCTATATTGTGATTGCCAAAATTATTCCACTCACAAGATTACCAAGAACTTTTTCTTTTTTTGATTATCAAGTTAATGCTGATTTTGCAACTTCAATCAAAACAGGTCAACTAGTAAAAATACCTTTTCGTAACAAAGAAATATTTGGTGTCATTTTTGATATAGAAAAAAATCTAAACAATGATAAGCTAAAAGAAATAAAAGATATTGTAAATAACACTCCCCTATTTAGCAAAAAACAATTGGAACTATTTTTACTATTATCACAAGTCTATTTAGTTTCTACTTCTATATTTTTGAAAATGAGTTTGCTACCATTACAAAAAAGAAAATTGAAAAATATTGAAATAAAATTAGCAGAAAAAAATAATATAAAAACGATAGATGAAAATACTTCTTATTTTTTTTATCAAAATTCAGAAGAACATCAGGAAGTTTATAAAAATATTACTGAGAATACTTTGATAATCGTACCAGAAATAAGCCAAATAAAAGACATCCTACAAATTTTGCCAGAAAACTTGAAAGAAAAAACTATAGTTTGGTATTCAGAACTTAGCGAAAAACAAAAATTTGAAAATTGGCTAAAAATAAAAAATGAAGAAAAAACTATTATTATAGGCACACGCAATACTTTGTTTTTGCCATTTAACAATCTAAAAAATATTATTATAGATTATGAACACAATGACAATATAAAAAGTTGGGATAGCTCACCAAAATTTCATGCCAAAGACATTGTAAAATATTTACAAAAACTTTATAATTGTCAACTCACTTTTGCTAGTTTTTCACCAAGTTTTGAAAAATACTATGAAATAAGCAAAGAAAAAATTAGCTACAATAAAAAATTAAATACAAATAAAACTTTGTTTGAAAATACAAATGACAAACTACCAAGTTTGATTAATTATAATTATTTTTCCAATAAACAAAATATTTTTTCTCTAGATTTAGAAGACAAAATAAAAAATACAACTGAAAATGTTTTTATCTATATCAATCGCAAAGGTTATAGCACTACCACTATTTGTCAAAAATGTAATTATATAGAAACCGACCCAAAAACAGGCTTGCCACTCATCTATATCAAAGAAAAAAATATTTTATATTCACCTTATAGCAAATTTAGCAAAACTTACTCAGCTACTTGTCCCAAATGTCAAAATGAATTAGTCAAAAATTATGGTTTTGGAATTGAACAAGTGGCTGACGAAATTAGCAAATTATTGCCAAAAGAAAATTATCAAATTTTCCAAATAGACAAAGAAAATAATAAAATAGATTTGCAAGAAGAAAAACAAAATATTATAATTGGCACAGACGCAGCTTTCAAAAACATTCAATGGGAAAAAATTTCCCTAGTTATTTTCTTGGACATAGACAGACAATTAGCAATACCTGAATATTTGAATATAGAAAATATTTGGCATACTATTCAAGAAATAAATTATTATCGTAAAATAAATAGCGAATTTGTAATTCCAACCAACAAAGTTGAGCATCCCCTATTCAAATCTTTGAATGAAAAAGATAGAATCTACCGAACAGAATTGAATAATAGACAAAAACTAGGTTTGTCACCTTACAAATACTTAGTCAAATATTACTATGGTGCCGAACAAGACTGGCTGAGCAAAAATAAGCTAAGTGAAGCCACAAACAACATTTCTCAACTATTGACAAAAAACTCAAAAAATGTTACTATTCTGGGTCCTTACGAGATGCAACCAAAGTACTTTCGTAGACAATATTGGTATTGTTTGGTACTCAAAATAAACGAAAAAAATCCTTTGAACCTAATAAAAGATATAAATCAAAATATACCAGATAATTTCAAAATAGATCCTAATCCTATCAGTTTGCTTTCTCCTTAAAATATGAATTTAAAAATTGTTACAATTCCAAATGAAAACTTGAGAAAAAGATCCATAGAAGTTGATCTTGATTTTGTGCGTGATGAATCAAATCAAGATTTTTTTGATGATATGATACAAACTATGTATGAAGATGATGGTATTGGACTAGCTGCTCCGCAAGTTGGTAAAAATATTCGTGTTTGTGTGATTGGAAAAGAAGCTTTAAAAAAAGACAAACAAAATAAACTAGACAATAATAAAGACTTGGTTTTAATAAATCCTATGTGGCAAAAAACCACAAAAAACACAAACATTGATTTAGAAGGCTGTCTTTCTGTACCAAAAACTTATGGCAAAGTAAAACGCTACAAAAATATTTATGTAGAAGCCCTAAATAGAAAAGGTGAAAAAATAAAGTTTGAAGCCAATAATTTCTTTGCTCGCGTCATCCAACATGAAGTAGATCATCTTGATGGTGTACTTTTTATTGATAAAGCGAAGGGAATCTACCAAGTTGAATAATTTTTATGAAACCATTAAAAAATGAAAACACAAAAAAAATAAAGATTGTTTTTTTTGGAACACACGAATTTGCGAAAACAATTTTACAAGGATTAATAAATAGTCCTCTTTTTGAAATAGAAAAAGTTATCACTCAACCAGATAAACCAGTGGGACGTAAACAGATTTTGCAAAAATCTCCTGTTAAAATTCTAGCCGAAGAAAATAATCTTAATATTGACCAACCAGAAAGCTTAAAGAACTATGAACTAAGAACTATTAACTCTGAACTTTTCATAGTTGCTCAATACGGACTGCTTATTCCAGAAAATATTTTGAATATTCCAAAATTTGGAACAATAAATACTCACACTTCCCTACTGCCAAAATACCGAGGAGCTTCTCCTATTCAATCAGCAATTCTAAATGGTGAAACAAAAACAGGTGTGACAATTATGCTAATGAACAAAGGTATGGATTCTGGACCTATTTTGAGTCAAAAAACAGTAAAAATATTACCAGATGAAACTTATATAGATTTAGATACAAAAATGGCGCAAATCGCCTCACAATTGCTTCTAGATACTGTACCAAAATATATTAATGATGAAATAAAACCACAAACTCAAAATGAAACTGAAATAACATTTTGTAAAAAATTAGATAGAGATGATGGCAAAATTGATTGGAAAAAATCTACAACAGAAATTTACAATCAATATCGTGCTTTTACACCTTGGCCAGGTGTTTGGACTCTTTGGAATGACAAACGACTAAAACTTTTGGTAACAGAAAAATCTGATAAAAAAATAGAAATTGGTCAAGTAATTATAGAAAATGACATAATATATATTGGTACAGCTGATAGTTCAATAAAAATATCAAAGTTACAGCTAGAAGGAAAACCTATCATGGATGCCAAAGCATTTATAAATGGCTATGGCAAACAATTTGCTAAAGAGCTAATGTCATTCTGAACCTACGAAGTAAGGTGAAGGATCCCTGACAGCAGACAAGTTTCATATAATTTTAAGAAAGATGATGCTTCTTTAAAATAATGTTTCTAGCATTTTCATACTTCTTTACTTTTTCACTCCACCATGGCAAATTTTTCCATGGTTTTTTGTAAGCAAATTTCGGCAACCAACCACTTATTATTCCCGTAGAAATGATTGTAAACAAATATTCATCAATCCATTCTCCTTTTTTACCAAGTTCTACCATAGTAAGCCACAAATCCCAATCTTGAAAACGTTTTAATTTTTCATCAAACATTGGAAAATCCTCCCGACGAATAAGTGAACTGGTATGTATGTAATTGTTTTTTTGTAATTGTATCGGTGAAAATTTTTGTGCCAACATTTTTTTCTTACCCAAATTAAAACTAGAATAAACAAAATTAACATCTTGTTTTTCATCCAAAATTTTAGCCATTTTATTTAACATATTACTTTCAGCTTCAATATCTGCATCCCAAAATATAACATAATCTCCTTTTGACAATTCAAAACCTTTGTTTCTAGCAACTGGAGCACCTTTGTTTTCTTGACGGTAATAACTAATGTTTACGTTTATATTTTTTTTCACATTCCTCATTCCCCTTTCCACATTCCCCTCGACACTGCCATCATCCACCACAATAATTTCTTTATTCTCATAATTTTGTTGTGTAGCCGAAAGTAAAGACTTATCAAAAATCTCGGCACGATTATAAACTGGGATAATAATACTAATCAATTTTGACATATATTTTTTTGTATCTAACTAAAATTGGAAAAATTAAATATAAGATAGCTACACTTACAAAAGCTTCTTTCAAAAAACCTAAATAAACAATAAAAGCCACTAATCCAAGTATAAAAAAACGTCCAATATTTAAATACAGCTCTCTTGAAATCCAAGTTATCGGACCATTGGACACTTTATCAAACAAAATATTTGATCTAAGAGGATTAAACAGTATAGTAATAAATCTAAACAACACAATCAAAACAACAGACCAAAACAAACTATTCACAAAATAAAAAGATATCATCACCAAAGCAGACAAAAAGGATAGAGGCCAAATAAATTCTATTCTTTTTTTGAATTTATCAGAAATTTTGGCAAGTTTAAAAGAAAAGACAATAGAAATTAAAGCTATGATTGATAATATTTTACCAAAATCAAATTCATCTTTAATAAAATTAAGTAAAAATAAAGCAATCAATAACTGTGAAACATTTTGTAGTCCGCCATCCAACATGGTAATAGTACGAACACCTTTTATATGCACTAATATATCTTTTAATTTATATTTGTAAGTAGCATTTTTAACATAATGTATCAAACATAAACCAATCAACAAAACCAAGATTGCCAAAATAATGAAACCTAACAATCCAAATCTTAAAAATATATAACCTCCAAGCAAAGGGGCAACAATTCCTACCACAGTACCAATGGCCCAATAAACAGTCATCTTGTGAACTTTTTTATCTTGATTAGTACTCTCAAAAAATAAAATATTGTAAGGTATAAAAAACATGATAGCACCAGCTATTTTTAAAACCATATAGGGTATCAACAAATAGTACGCAGAAAAAGGCAATAACAAAACTAACAGAGCACACAATATCAATAAATAACCAATAAGAATATCTCTTTTTGTAGCGAAATTACGCTTAAAAAAAATAAAGATTACCGCAAACAGATAACCCAAAGCTTCAGCTAGTATAATATGCCAAAAATTTATTTCATTTTTGACAAAATAAACATACAAAATAGAAATAAATCCAGCTTGAACCATCATGTAGATAGCTTGCAACCACCAAATTTTGAAATATTTTTCAATCACACAATTATTTTTTAGCTAAAAATTCTCTAACAATCTTCCTATCATCCCAAGCAATCATCTTACCACCAGCCACACACATTCCTTGTTCACTGCCTTTGCCAGTAACCAAAATCAAATCCCCTTTTTCTGCCATCTCAACAGCTTTACAAATGGCTTCTTTTCTATCCAAAATTTTTAAAAGATTTTTATTAATTTCTTTTCCTTGTTTGCTAACAGCAGTAGCGACATCATCAATAATTTCTTGTGGATCATCTTCATAAGGATCTTCGTCAGTAACAATACAAATATCAGATCTCTTGCCAATCATCTCACCCAGTTTGAAACGTCTATCTTTGTCACGTCCACCACCAGTCGAACCAAAAACATGAATTATTTTACCCGTAGGTTTCAACAAAGCTACAACTTGATAAAGTTTTTCCATAGCAACTGGCTCAAAAGCATAATCAACTATTACATCAAAACCTTTTTCTTTAGCTTCAGAGATAAATTCATTTCTACCTGGAACATTTTTGAAATGACTTACAGCTTTTATAATCACATCCCAAATAATATCAAAATCACGTGCAACAGCAATCGCCGCTGCTATATTATAAATATTATGTTCACCATACATAGGCGCTTGCAATTTATGATTTTCAATTTCAAAATGCAAACCATCATTTTTTGTTTGTTGATTTAAAATATTTGTACCAAAAATAATTTTTTTATCAAAATTAAATTGCAAAAATTCATCTTTGTATTCAGAATTCCCATTTACAATAGCAGTCTTACCAATAGATTTTTTATTTATAATTTTTGATTTATAATTTTCCACATATTCAAAAATATCCAATTTTGCTTGTTTATACGCCTCAAAAGAACCATGTGAATCAATATGCTCTGGATACAAATTTGTCAAAATCATCATATCATAATTAATAAAACTATGACGATATTGCAATCTACCTTCAGAAGTTGTTTCAACAATAGCAACATCACATTTCTTATCTACCATTTCACGTAAATATTTTTGAATTTGCATACGCCCAAGCATTGTCATCTTTTGGTCATTCAATTTTTCTTCACCTGCCACATAAAAATCAATAGTAGAAAGTGAACCCACACGCATACCAGCACTTTCCAAAATTTGTCGCAACAAATAAGCAGTCGTAGATTTACCACTAGTACCAGTAATACCAATAACTATTAATTCTTCTGAAGGGTGATGATATTTGAAAGCACCTAACCAAGCAAAAAATAAATGACGCAAATTTAATATTTTTTTTGGTATTAATTTTTTTACAATTTTTTTCATAAAACTGATTACATTGATTATAACCTATTAGGTTGATTATACTGATTTTTTTATAATTTAACAATTAGATTAACTTTCTTTGTAAATATCTCAGTGTAATATATGATTAATCATTTTTACTCAGTGTCTCTCAAACTAAGTTCATAAACCACTTTTTCAATTTTTTGAGCAGCCATTTTTGCTTGATCAAACTTGTTGCGTAAATAACTAGTCAAATTAAATTCAATCAATTCTCCTGTAATTTCTTCAGCCATTCTAGCACACTCTTTTACTTTTTTCATATTTTTTTCAGTAGCTGATTTGATAGCATAACGATATAATTCACCAGGCACATCACAAAGACCACCAACAAAACTACGTTCTGGAATCTTTATCCCCATCACTTTACCAATTTTACCATTAGTCAAAAACTGATAAAACAATGTAGCTTCAACATATTCCTCCAAAGCTGCTTTGAAAGAACCTTCTTCTTCGGTTTCTGTATGCTTAGAATATTTTTTCATAATACCTTCCAACAACTTTTTACTATTGTCTAATTTTTCGGTTGCTTCTTTCATATCATCTCTATGCATAGCAAAAATAGCTCTTTTGGCATTGTGCAAAGCATCATCAGATGATTTGATAATATCTCGACGTACTTCTGCATAAACTAATAAATGCTTTTTTAATTCACTCAAATATTTTTTGTCCAACATAGTTTTTTGTCTTAAATAAGAATAAAATTGCCAAATTTTTTAAGCTGAGGATAAATACATCAATAAATACTATAAACCTTAGATATTATGTGCTATAATATGCAAGTAATATTTTTGAGAAAACCACAGGCCGAGACTTGACTTTTGTACAAGAGTATTATATCATATAAAGCGTAATTTTCAACCTAATTATGGTCTGGTAGCTCAGCTGGTAGAGCAGTAGCCTTTTAAGCTAACGGTCGTGGGTTCGAACCCCACCCGGATCACAAAAAGAAACATCCTTCAAAAAAGGATGTTTTTTATATTTAATATTTAAGAGAATCAATTTATCTCCAAAATCTCATACTCCACTTCCCTATCCTTCAACTTCAAAACAACTTTGTCTCCAACTATTTTACCCATCAAAATTTGTCCAATCGGTGAAGTGTGAGAAATAACTCCATTGTCTGGGTCGCTTTCAGATGAACCTAATATTTCATATTGTTTTTCTTTACCATTTACTCTCACTATCACAATACTACCCAAATCTACAAAATGTTTATTATCTTTATTATTTATCACTACAGCATTTCGCAATTGATTTTCAATTTTACTAATAGCACTATTCAAGCCACGCAATTTACCTTTGGCAAGCTGATATTCTACGTTTTCCGAAAAATCACCCAATTCTGCCAATCTGCTTACTTCTGATGCCAAAAAAGGACGTTGTTTCAATAATCTATCCAAATCTTTTTGCAAAGACAAAAACTTATCTTGACTTAGATAAGGATCATTTGGTTGAAGTGCATATTTGCCTGGTTTGCGGTAAGGTGTTTGCATAGTAAGATAAAAGATAATATAATGAATTATATCTGAAAATTAACATTAAAACAAATATATGGGAGAAACAACTAATCCAGAGCTACAAGCAACACAAGAAATACAAGAAAGAAAACAAAAAAAGTGGGAGACACATACAAATTTGTTAGAACAAAGTGATATAGAAAACAGTGCTGTTCCTTTTGTAAAAGATCTAAAAAATGTAAAATTATCTGACAAAGAAAAAGCAAGATTTTTACAAATTAATTTAAGAATAAATTTACAAACTGGCTCAGGAATTTTTGGTTATCTAAGTTCTTCTACCGATTATGATAGAGAAAAAGAATTGAAATCAGCTACTTTTGTAGCCAGATGTTTTACTCAAAAAGAAGATGCATGTGTCAAACCTGTCGTAGTCCCTATAGACAATTTTTTCCAATTTATACCTGAAGAAACTTCCCTTGTAATAAAAACAGAATCTTTTCGTGGAATGAATGATATAAAAGATCCAAATCAAGATTACGCTTTAATTTTAACAGGTTTTACTGATTCAACCATATTTACAGAAGATGTTGTCAAACAAGTACCTACACAAGAAAATGCCGGACTAAAATTTCTTCAAGAGACTGATTTTGGTAAAAAATTATATAGCTTTGCAAAAGGTTTAAAATTAAAAAAAATCATTGAAAATAATAATGGTGATTTGAAAAAGACTCTAGAATACCTCACAGATAATGGACAATTTAGCAAAGAAGATGCTCAACTTTTATTAGTGACAAGTTTACTTTTAGCCGATGCACAAAATTGGCATAATCTTATTTTTAAACAAGAAAGACAAATACATACTGCATTATACATTGTGGCCCCACAACCTTTTCATAATGCTATGATAAGACTAAATTTAAATTGGGGAAATGGAGAAGATGAATACAGCTACAGAGCAATTGGCTCACTTGGTGCAACACTTTTAGAAAATGACAAACAAAAAAACCAAATGGGTAGACATTTGAAAGGAGGTCTATCTGCGGAAGAATTCGAAAGAAGAATTGGACCTATTTTAGATAGATTTTTGGAAACCACATAAAAAAACAAATATTATAAAAAACACACTACCATAACGATGGTGTGTTTTCATATTTTCATAAATCACCCACAATTGCCGATCTACCCAAAATATAGTAAAATACAATAGTTATAAAACTGAATCTGCTTAATAAATATAGTGTGCTCACCAAAAAACTAGAACAATACTTCAATTTCAAATCTTTTCGACCTGGTCAAGAAGAAATAGTCCAAGCTATTGTAAATGGACAAGATGTCATAGCCCTCATGCCTACTGGTGGTGGCAAATCTTTGTGCTACCAACTTCCTGCTTTAGCTAGTCAAAAAATGACTATCGTAATCTCCCCTCTTATCGCTCTGATGAAAGATCAAGTAGACAGTCTAAAAGCACGAGGACTCAATGCTGTACTTATCAACAGCTCATTGGATTTGCAAGAAATAAAAAGTTATCTAAAAGAAATAGCAGATGGTAAGACACACATTGTTTATCTAGCACCAGAAGGACTAAACAACAAATTACTACAAGATTTACTAAAAAAAATAAAAATAGATATTATTGCTATTGACGAAGCGCATTGTGTGTCACAATGGGGACATGATTTTCGTCCACAATATAGACTTATCAAAAATTTTATTGATTCTCTGCCAACACGACCTACTGTCACCGCTTTTACTGCCACAGCCACGCCAGAAGTCCGTGATGATATTATAAAAAATTTAGGATTAATCAAACCTCAAGTTTTCATACGTGGTTTCGATAGACCAAATCTGAAATTTTTTGTCAGAAAAAATCTAAAGAAAAAAGCTCGTGAACACGAAGTCCTACGACTAATAAAATCTATGCAAGGTTCTGGTATTGTCTATGCCCTTAGTCGCAAAGAAACCGAAAAAATTGCCAACTTTTTGAATGCCGAAAATATCAAAGCTGTAGCTTATCATGCTGGACTCTTGCCTGACGAAAGAAAAAAAGTCCAAGAAAAATTCATGGAAAATAGATTCAAAGTCATTGTTGCAACGGTTGCTTTTGGTATGGGCGTGGACAAAGCTGATATTCGCTTTGTTATTCACTCTGGCATGCCAAATAGTATGGAAGGTTATTATCAAGAAGCTGGACGTGCTGGACGTGATGGTGAAAAAGCTTATTGTATTCTTTTGCACAGTGGAGCTGATGTCGGACTTCGTCATTTTTTCATCCGCAAAAGTCGAGAAGAAATGAAAAAACAAGGCAAAAATATAGCAGAGATAGAAAAAATTACCAATGCCCAATATGACAAATTGGAAGCTATTACCAATTATGTTGAAAATAATAAATGTCGTAGAGATACAATCCTTAGCTATTTTTCTGATCCTGATGTCATTCGCATCCGTCAAAATGGTGGTTGTAACAATTGCGATATTTGTCTGAATTTTGAATGGGAAGAAATAAAAACCAAAGATACAAAAAAATCTCCAACTGTTTTTCAAAGTCTTTCCAATACGGTCCTTGAAAGTGTTCAAATGTACCAAGAAGGAAAAACGCTAGAACAAATTGCCAAAATACGTTCGCTCGGTGTTAATACCATTTTGCAACATTTAATACGCTGGTATGTAGAAGATGATGGCGAACTAAACATTGAAAATTTTGTTACAGTTGACGAAGAAAAACAAATTCTAAAAGCTATGAGTGAAGCTGAAGATTATACCAAGCTCTCCCCTATCAAAACAAAACTACCAGACAATATTAGTTATGAACAAATTAGATTAGTGATGGCGAAAATTCAGAAAATAAAGTTGTGGTAAATTTCATGAAAACACTAGAACATTAAAACATTAAAACAAACTTAAACACTATTTGCAAAATTGTTTAGTAAAAATGCACCAATCCATCAAAATTTAAAAAACACCCCGTCTTTCACGAAAAGCGGGGTGTTTTTATGTTTTAATGCTTTAATGTTTTTATGAGTTACGTCCTAAGATATCTATTCATTGCAAAACCACTAGAAATCATAGTGAGTAACAAAACTATCACAAATTCTCCTCCCAAAACAAAAAGTAAATTTTCTGATAAATATGATGACAACAAATTTTGTTTTTCAAAGATAACACCAATATATGGATCCAAAATTTTCAAAAAGAAATTTACCATCACATAAGTCAAAGATACACTAATAACACTAAATATAAAAGATTCTATCAAATAAGGGCCTCTAATAAACCAACTTGTAGCCCCTACAAGGCGTTTTATGCCTATTTCAGCACGTTGGGTATATATTGCGACTCTTATAGTATTAAAGATGATTATAAACGAAATTATCGCAAATAAAATTGTTAGAAAATACGTAAATTTTTGTACATTGGTAGTGATAGAATGAATTCTATTTATAGCCGTCTGAGTGTCTCCAAAAGTCTTGGCTTCAATAATATTTTCATATTCTGGCACACTCAAAGCTTCTATTATTTTTTCATAATCTTTTGGCTCACGAGTTTTGATAATCAAAGTTGGACCCAAAGGATTTTCTGTCAATTCATTCAAAGAATCCAAAACATCTGGATTGTCAGCATAAACTGTTTTGAAATTTTCAAAAACTTCTTCTCTTGTCATAAAAGTTTCTTTTTCTACTTCTGGAAAAGAACCAACATAATCTCTAATTTCAGTAATTTCTTCTTCGGTTGCTTCTGGATCAAAATAAATACTCACGTCTATTTGTTTTTTTACAGCAATGATAGATTCATCGGTCAAAATTTTTACCACCACCAAAGTATTAATAGATAAAAGCATCAAAACCAAAATAAGTACTGTCATAATAGACAAACTCATATTGCGTACAATTTCTTGAAAAGAAAATTTTATAATACGAAAAAATCCTGCAAACATAAAATTATAATCTATATTTACCGTTGTCTTCGTCAGAAATGATTCTACCATCATGAATAGTGACGACACGACGCTTAAGTTGATTTACGACTTCCCTATTGTGAGTAACTAACAAAATAGTAGTACCAAATTCATTTATTTTTTTCAAAATATCAATAATTTCTTGAGTATTTATAGAATCAAGATTTCCTGTTGGTTCATCAGCTAATAATATTTTTGGTCTATGTACAAGAGAACGTGCCATAGCCACACGCTGTTGTTCACCACCAGATAATTGATGAGGATATCTGTCATGTTTATGAAATAAACCTACAATATCTAATACTCTTGGTACAACCTGTTTGATACGGGCGACTTTTTCACCAGCAACTTCTAAAGCAAAAGCAACATTTTCAGCTACAGTCTTCTTTGGTAAAAGTTTGAAATCTTGAAAAATAACACCTATTTGACGACGCAAAAGTGGAATATCCGCATTAGATATTTTGGTGATATCCCATCCACCAACTTCGATAAAACCAGAAGTTGGTCTTTCTTCTGCAATTAATAATTTGACCATGGTAGTTTTTCCTGTACCACTTTGTCCAACAATAGAAACAAACTCTCCAGCTTCAACATGAAGATCTACACCATTTAGTCCAATACTATCAGCAGAATATTTTTTTGTTACACTTTTTAAAGTAATCATATGTAAAATATTATAACATAAAAAAAAATTTTACGCTATAAATTTTTTTGATTAAAATTGAGCCACCCACGAGGATCGAACTCGTGACCTATTGTTTACGATACAATTGCTCTACCAGCTGAGCTAGAGTGGCGTAAAAAAATACAAATTACAATTTATAAAATACTTTTATAATAATTGAAATTTTTTTATTTTTAATTGTAATTTTTTATAGTGCGGATAAGAAGATTCGAACTTCTATTTTTGATTACAAAAAAATTTTTTCTATAATCAACGTAATGCCATTATACTATACCCGCATATACTCTAAACTTTTAGAGTATATTTTTATTCTATTTTTGAGCTTCTGTATCTTCTACCACCTCTTCTGAAACTTCTAGATTTTCCAAATTATCTACATTATCTACTTGTGGATCAGCAAATAATTCTGCAAAAGGATTATGAATGTTTAAAAGAACTTCAATTTTAGCAGACATCAATTTTTCATTCATAAAAGTACGGAAATTGTTCATATTAGCATCTTCAATTCCACTAAATGGGAAAAGAATATGTCTAGCTTTAACTTGTTCTACATCTTCACCTGTTGTTTCATCTTTTTCTACTTTTTTATCAGTAACTTGTAAAATATGATAACCAAAAGTAGTTTTTACCAAATCTTCGTTCAACTCACCTTTTTTCAAAGAAAAAGCCACTTCTTCAAATTCAGGTACCATCATACCACGACTAAACCAACCTAAATCACCACCTTGTGTAGCAGTACCATCAGTACCATATTCAGCTGCCATTTTTGCAAAATCTTCTCCTTCTTTGATAGCTTTCAAAATTTCCAAAGCTTGCATACGAACTGTTTCTTCATCATTATTTTCAATAGGATTTTCTTCTACATATTTAGCAGCTAACTTCTTTTCTAATTCTGTTGGATAAACTATTTTTGAAACAAATTCATCCAAAGTCCAACCATATCTAGCCATTATTTCTGTTTCAGCTTCTTCTTTACTAGCAAAACTTGGCAAAATTTGTTCATCTACAATCTTTTGTAAATCTTCATCACTTACAGAAACTTTCATTTCTTTGGCAACTTCTTCTACTAATGTATTTATCAATAAACGACTCAAAACAAAATCTGATTTTTCTTCTTCTTTTGGAGCTACTTCACCAGAAGTATCTGTAGCATAAAATTTTTCCATTGCTTGAATATTATCAATATAATCACTATATTTTATTTTTTGATTATTGATACTAGCTACAGGCATAGCAAAAAAATCAGCTGTTTTCAAAACTACTTCCCCTCTTGATAAATTTTTGACTTGACTAAAAGTTACGGCATAAAAAATACCGACACCAATAATAAGAGCGGCAACAAAACCACCACCTATAATAATTAAAGGATTTTTTTTATTTGGTGTTTCTACAGATTGGACAGGCTGTGTTGACAACTCCTCTTGTGGAGTCATTTTTTGTTCTTCTGACATAAATAAATTTACTTAAATTATTCCTCTTTATTTAGAGGCTTATGAATAAAATAATAAAACCATTTTACTGGATTTGCTATAAATTGTCCACTTTCACTATTATCTACATTACCTTCGTTTTTTTCATCCAAAGAATTATTCAAAAATAATACATTTTCACCAGGTTTTTTCATATTAAGTTCAATACGAGCTTGATCTTCTACATAAGAGCTACTAGACACATATTTTAATAAATCAATTGTTTTTATTTTCTTTTGCTTCAAAGAATTTACTTCATTCTGCAAAGATTTTATTTCTTGATTTATTTTGTAAGCCTGATAATAAGCACGTGCATAACCAAGTGCCACAAGTAACGTAATACCAAACAAAATAAACAAAAACAAGCGAGAACTAAAAAAACGCTTTTTCAAACTTTGTTGTTCTTTATTATCAATAGACATGTAATTTGAGATTTATTACAATTACATTATATCATAAAAAAGCAAAGTAAAATAGTCTACTTTTTCAACATTTTGCTCACAAGATTATCTAAGACTTTTTTTACTCTGTATAAATCTGGCAATTCCAATTCATACAATTTGTCAATAATAGCATTGGCAACATCACCACGAAAATCTTGACTATATTTAGTCAAATATCTCTCTTGTACTTCATTGATCTGTTGTTGCAAAACCAATGGTCTTTTGACTTTTGGTAAAACAATTTTTACTTGTCCAGCACCAGTCTGTATGACTACACTGCCAAAACGCAAAATCATCCCCCAAAAACCAGTTATTTTGCCATGGACATCTTCTATCTTATCATACGTAATTTCTGACACAATTCTTTCAAAAAAACCCCGTTGTTCTATATCTATCAAACGATGCGTCGTAATATAAAAAACATTTTTTTTCCAAAGATAATAATTTCTAAAAATAATAAAAAAACCCAAAACAATTAAAAAACCAAAAGCAATACTCCCATACAGACCTTTATCAAAAAACCAAAACATAAAAAAGAAGGCTAAAGTAATCAACAAAAAACCTACTAAATATTGCCAAATCTTTGTTACACCATACTGCAAAATTTCATCCAATACTTTTTCTTGTTCTTTTAATTTTATATCAAGCATATTTTTTAATAAAAAATAATTTTATTTTTTTATATCTGACAAATATGGCTTCAATTTTGCCAATTGTCTATGCCAAATAAATTCACTTTCTATCCTTTCTTTGGCATTTTTGGCTAAAGAAAGCGCATATTTTCTATCTTGTAACATCGCAACGACACTTTCATCCATCGCCAAAGCGTTTTGTCGAATATCAATCACAATACCAGTTTGTGCATGCAAAACAGCTTCTTCTACTCCCCCACTTTTGCCAGCGACAACAGGCAAACCACAACTTTGTGCTTCCAAAAAAACCAAACCCAAACCTTCTTCACGTCCTTCATCTGGATGCGTAAACAAGACAAACAAATCAGCCAAATAATAATATTTTTTTATTTCATTATGAGGTACATTACCCAGATAACGCACAACATTTTGCAAAGAAAATTTTTGAATATCTTTCATTACTTCTTCTTTTTTTGGTCCATCACCAATTATAATCCACACAACATGAGGTTCTTTTTTCAAAATTTCTGGCAAAGCTCTAACTAAATGAGGGAAACCTTTGCCATCTTCCATACGAGCCACTGTCAAAATGACTTTTTTACCTTGCAAAGCCAATTTTTCTCGCAAAGATATAATTTCTTTTTCAGGTGGAGGTAAAAAGAAGTCAGCGTCTGGACAAGGATACAAAACCAAAGATTTGTTTTGAAATTCTGGCAATTTCTCCAAAAATCTTCTTTTCAAAGATTCACTATTGAAAACAACTTGTTCACTTTTGGCTATTATTTTTTTCAATTTTTTTTCTTTCCACTTTGTTCTAGTTGCATACAAAACATCTGTACCATGAGAAATTATCAAAAAAGGAATCTTATAAAAAAAGTTTATAAGTTTTCCTATATAACCAACAGGCAAAACATGATTTATCAAAATCACTTCAATTTTTTCTTCTTTGACAATTTTTTTTACTTGCCAAAATAACTTGAGCCATCTTGGCCAAATAAATTTTGGATACAAAAAAATTTTTCTAATAATTTTGTAACTTCTATTTTTATCAAATTCTTGTGTTAATAAAGAATTATCTTTTGGAGCTAAAACTACTGTTTTTTCTGGATTCAAAGCCAAAGCAAATTGATCCACATAAGTGGCAATTCCACCTATTTGTGGCGGAAACTCCATAGTAATTATTAATGTTTTTTTCATAAAATAGATGCTAGTTATTAGGTATTAGGTTTTAGGTAATTATTTAGAAGTTAACCTCATCATTTCTAAAATCTGTTTTTTGGTAATAGTCTTAGTCAAAAACACCATTACAAGATATATCAAAGATCCAATCAAGAAAGCCCAAAAAAATCCAAAAAATTTATCTGTAAAAAAAGTAAAAATAATTATGAAAATAATTATAAAAAACAATTGCATGAATAATTTATTTAAAAAATCAAAATCAAATTTTACAAATTTAGCTATAAAAAATATACTAAACAATGACATAGCAATATTGCCAATTGTAGCAGCCAAAGCAGCACCCACAGCCCCAAATTTTGGTATCAAAAACAAATTTAAAACTATATTGATTAACATAATTGTACCTATCAATGAAGTTTGCGTTTTTTGTCTATCACAAGCATTTAACAATGAACCGAAAACAAAGTTCAAATAAGCAAAAATTACGCCTACCAATAAAATTTGCAATGGCAATACTGAATTCAAATATTCACTCTTAAAAAAATAAACTATAATGTCTTTGGCAAGCAAAGAAACTAAAATTACAAAAGGTATAGAAACCAATAATAAATACTTGATACTTTGATGAAAAACAAAACTTAATTTATTTTTATCTTTCAAAAAATATTCACTAAATTTAGGATACAAAGCTGCTATCAAAGCCATAGGTACAAAATTCAAAGCATAAGCAATTTTCGATGGAATACTATACCAACCTAAAACTTCATCACCTGCCATTTTTGACAAAAATATAGAATCTATAAAAGAATAAACTCTAGCAAAAATAGCAGCTAAAGCAAAAGGAATTACTAATGTAATAAGATAAGTAAAAACTTCTTTGTTGTATTTCAATTTAAAATTTAAATTGTACTTGAAAATCACAATTAGACTAGCAAACAACACATTGCAAATACTAGGTATCAAAAAGGCATACATCAAAAAAATAAGAGGTTTGCCAGTAAATAAAAAAAATGTTCCCAAAATTAAAGTTAGAGCTTGGCTTACTATAATAGCAATAGACTCATAAAATAAATTTCCAAAAGCACGCAAAGTTCCATACAAAGTCAAATGCAACGAATCAAACAACATCGTAATAGCTGAGATGTAAACTAATTGCTTTGTTTCCAATTCATAGCCCATCAAATTTATGACAACTACCACTGCTAAAAAGCTAACAAAACCTAAAAATAATTTTATAAATAAAATATTTGAAAAATATTCTTGTATTTTATCTTTTAATTTTGCACCTTCTCTAATCAAAATATTACTAAAACCCAAATCTACAAAAACTACAAAAATAGTAGTGAAAGATAAAGCAAAAAAATACTTACCAGTACTCTCAGCGCCCAGTTGTCTAGCAACAATTGCAAAGTAAACAAAAGATATGACCTTCTGCAAAACAGAGGCCATTGTCATAAACATAGTGTTTTTGGCGATTGAATGATTTTTCATGTACTTATATTTTACTATAAAACCTTACTTAAAACAATATTTGATTTTATAATAAAAAGCTTACAAAGCCTACAAGGCTCACAAGGCTTACAATCATAAACAAAAAGCCTTGTTGGCTTTGTAAGCCTCGTAAGCCTTGTAAGCCCATAGAAAACAAAAACTCCAGATAATACAATCCGGAGTTTGAAATTTGAATTTTGAAATTTTTGTGTTTAACGTTTTCTCCATTGGTGAGCACGACGAGCTTTGTGCAAACCTGGTTTCTTTCTTTCTTTTGCTCTAGAATCACGTGTCATAAAGCCTTTAGCTTTTAAAGTAGGTTTGAAATCTTCATTCCATTCTACCAAAGCTCTAGCAATACCATGACAGACTGCATCAGCTTGACCACGAATACCACCACCAGCAACTTTTACAGAAACATCTGTATCTTTTTCTTTGCCAATAGCCACAAGTGGAGAAACAACACGTTCTTGTAATAATTTTGTAGTGAAATAATTATTTAATTCTCTATCGTTGATAACAATTTTACCTTTACCAGGTGTGATACGAACACGGGCAGAAGCTGTTTTTCTTCTACCTACGGCTCTTGCTTTGTTAGCATCTGATTTCTGTACCATAATTATATATTATTTATATTTTAAGCATTGATACTTAGGCGTTTCATCATCCCAGTTCTCAATTTGTTCTTTGGCAACATACTGTAAATAGCTCTACGCATTACATCTGTTGAATCAATATCAAAAATTTTTTTCATTGAAGTAGTCTTCAATCCACCTGGATGACCAGAATGTTGATAATAATCTTTTTGTACTAATTTTTTACCGGTAAATTTTACCAACTTTGCGTTGTTAATTATCACAAAGTCTCCAGTATCGATATGACGAACAAAGGTAGGTTTGTTTTTTCCCATCAAAATTTTGGCAGCTTCAGTAGCTACACGACCTACAGCTCTATCAGTGGCATCGATTTGAATTTTTTCACGTTTTATTTCTTGCATATTTTATCTTTTTAAACGAATTCAATTTTTACTTTTTCAGCACCGTCAGTAGGACGAGTACCTAATTTGATAATGCGAGTATAACCACCTTGTCTATCTTTATAACGAGGAGCAATTACATCAATCAATTTTGCTACAGCTCTACCTGTATACAATACAGAATTTATAATTTCTCTATCCACAGGGCGATTCTTTTTGGCTTTTGTTACCAATGGTTCTACTACTGTACGCAAAGCTTTAGCTTTGGCTTTTGTAGTAATAATAGCATCATGCAATACCAAACTCTCTGCAAGATTTCTAAGCAATGCTACTCTAGGAGCTTTGGTTCTACCTAATTTTATATTTTTCTTTTGGTGTCTCATATTTTATACAAAATTTCTTTTTTATTATTCTTCATCACTGTTTTTTTTATCTTTTTTAGATACTTTTATAGTACTAGAAGAAGATAAAACCAAACTAAAATGGTCCATCAAAATCTTAGTGGCACGTTCTACAGTTTCTTTTGGTGCAATTGTGCCATTTGTTTCAATAGTCAAGGTTACTTTTTCGTAATCAGTGATATCACCAACACGAGTATTTTCGACTTTATAACCGACATCTTTTACCGGGGAATAAAAAGAGTCAATTAAAATAGTACCCAAATCTAAATTTTTACTTTCTTTTTCAGATACAGGTACGTAACCTAAACCTTTACCAATAATAATTTCTAAACTTAATTCTTTCTTGTCATCAGTAATTGTAGCAATAGTCAAATCAGGATTTACAATTTCAATATCTGAATTTTTTTCAAAATCAGAAGCTTTTACTTCGCCTTTACCTTTTTTTGTTAAAGACAATGTAACTGGAGTTTCACTATGAGATATAATAGATAATTGTTTCAAATTTTGAGATAGTTCAATCACATCTTCCATTACACCTTCAATAGCTGAAAATTCATGTTGTACACCGTCTATTTTTACAGCTTCAACAGCTGCACCTTCAATAGAAGACAATAATACACGTCTCAAAGAATTACCAATTGTGGTACCATAACCTTGGTGACAAGGTGTAATGATCAGTTCAGCTGTATTTGCTTTACTTGTATCTTTGAATTCTATTGTTGAGGGTAGAAGAATATAATCCATATGTTTTTTAAATTAACAGACATTTTAAAAATTATCTTGTAGAGTAATACTCTGTGATAAGCTTAACATCAAAGACTTTTTCAAAATCTTTTGAACTAGGCTTAGTAAGTATTTTACCAGATTTAGCAGCAGAATCAACAGATACCCAAGATGGTAATTCTTGAGATTGTAATTTATCACTAACATTTTCAAAAATTTGTTTCTTTTGTTTTGTAGGTTTTAAAGAAACAACATCACCAATACGCACAATGTGTGAAGGAATGTTCATTTTTTTACTATTTAGCAAAAACATACCATGACTAACAAATTGTCTTGCTTGAGCACGAGTAACAGCAAAACCCATACGATAGACAACATTGTCCATACGCATTTCTAGCATTTCTTGCAAGTTTACACCAGAGTCACCTGTCATGTTACTTGCTTTTTCTACGTATTTGCGAAATTGACCTTCGCGAATACCATAAACAACTTTAGCTTTTTGTTTTTCAACTAATTGCTTACCAAAAGCTGACAAAGAAGGACGTTTTTGTTTTGGTCCGTGTACGCCAGGTGCTTGGTTAAGACGACGAGCTACTTTTGTAGAATTTGTTTTCAAACCTAAATTAGTTTTGAAACGTCTTGCAATTTTATTTTTTGGTCCAATATTTCTTCCCATATTTTAAATATCAAATTATATTATACACGTCTTCTTTTTGGTGGACGACAACCATTGTGTGGAATAGGTGTAATATCTTTTACAGACAATACTTGAATTCCATTTGAATTCAAAGCACGGATAGCACCTTCACGGCCGCCACCAATACCTTTTACAAATACACTAACTTCTTTTACACCAAAAACTTTGATAGCTTCAGCAACTTCTTTGACAACTACGCCAGCAGCATAAGGTGTAGATTTTTTAGGTCCTTTGAAACCTGCTTTACCAGCAGATGACCAACCTAGAACATCACCATTTTGATCTGTTACAGATACAATAGTGTTATTAAATGTAGCTTGAATAAAAGCTTTGCCGTGAGATACGGAACGCAAACTTTTCTTTTTAGCTTTTTTTACTTTTTTAGTAGCCATAATAAATTATTTTTTCGTTTTTTTTAATTCAATTTATCAAACATTAAGTCTTTTGTGCAACTGGTTTTTTACCACTAGTTGCTACATTTCTCTTGTTACCACGAGTAGTACGACTATTAGTTTTTGTTCTTTGTCCACGAGAAGGCAATCTTTTTGCATGACGTGTACCACGGTATGATTTGATATCTTTCAAACGTTTGATGTTTGAAGAAACTTCACGACGTAGGTCACCTTCTGTTTTATAAGTTTTTTCTACTAAATTACGAATTTTATCTTCTTGATCTTGTGTAAGATCTTTGGTACGTGTAGTTAATGGAACTTGAGACAAGTCCATAATTTTTTTAGCTGTGGTAGGTCCAATACCATACACATAAGTAAGAGCAACTACTACTCTTTTTTCTCTTGGTATATTTACACCTGAAATACGCATATCTTATTTCTAAAAACTTTAATTAAATTTAAGCAGCTTTTACACGCTGTTTAGCACCTTGTCTTTGTTTGTGACGAGGATTTTTACAAATTACAAAACGTGCACCACGACGGATGACAATCTTGCAATCTTTACATCTTGTTTTAACTGATGCTTGTACTTTCATATTAATAAAACTTCAAATAAATATATTTTTTAATAAAAAATCATCAATCACTGCCGCGATATCGACACCCTTATAAAAAAGGCTACACCGCACTGATTGAGATTTATTTTAAAATCTGTATGTTATACGTCCTTTGGACAAATCGTAAGGAGTAATTTCTACTTTGACTTCATCGCCAACATTTAATCTAATGTTGTTCATACGAAGTTTTCCTGCCAAATGACAAACTAATTCATGTTCATTTTCTAAAACTACACGAAATTTAGCACTTGGTAGAAGTTCGATAATTTTACCCCAGACTTCTATAACGTCTTGTTTGTTACCCATGTAAATCAAATTAACGACGGTATTTTAACCTAAAGTCAAAATATTGTCAAGTTTTAATTAGTGGATAAGGTCTAGCACATAGTACGAGACAAATATCACGAAACATACTATATCAATATTTGGCTAAAAATGCAAGGAATTAGTTAAAAGTTCATAAAGTTTCTAAAGTCCATAAAGTCAAAAATCTATAAAATGTCTTTTAAATTTTATAAAATATTATTAATTTACTAATATTAATACTCTTAAAATTGGCAGACTTACAATTGCCAATACAATCCTTTCAACTTTCTATCGTTACCCTTTATTATTTACAAAAAAACTAAAAACGGTAAACTCTTGGACCTTCACTATTTGAACCTTCTCTCTTCATATCATCAGTATTTTTATCTTCTGGTGAACATTCACTTTTTACCCAGTCCAAAAAAGTCCACAATTCATCTTTCACTTTTCTAAAATCTACTCTATGTTCAAAACTACCATCTATTTCAAACCTACCTTTCAAAAATTCATGAGCATACAGATACTGATTAATACGTTCTCTAACTTTTGTTCCGTCATCTGATTTATCAGAAAAGACACCATCTCTTTTTATATGATGAAGCATTTGTAACAAAAAAGAAAAAGCTTCTTCCCTAATATCAGTAGCATCACTATTTTTACTTTGTAAAAATTTTTGTGCCTTTTCAGATAAAACAACTACCTTTTCTTCAAGCTTCTTAAATTCTTCAATAGAACCCCTTCTATTTTTCAATATACCTCTAATTTCATTTATAAGGTATTCATCTTGTGGTGTTAATTTTTTCATATAAATTATATAGTTAAATAATATATATTAATTTTATACATTTTTAATTTCTTTATAAACCAGATAAAATTATACATTGGACAAGCTGGCGCTTGTCATTCCTTTCGTTCCTCTATTCTCTTTCCACATTCCCCGTTCCACATTCCTCTCTATACACCCAATACTTATACAAAAAGAAATTCCAAGATACCATCACAACAATTGTCGCAATACGAACTAAACGATAATCAAATTCTAAAATATAATTGAATAGATACATCACACCCACGGAAAATAAATAGTTAAAACCTGCTAAAGCTAAATAACGCACAATTTGTTTGTGTGGCATTTCTTTGTTTTTGAAAGACCAGTATTTATTCAATAGAAAATTGTAAGTAAGCATTATAACTTGATTGCATATCACAGCAATAGTCGCATTTAAACCAAAAAATTCCTTGAAAAAAATCAAAGTAGCCAAATCCAAAAATAATCCCGAAAAACCAACGATGAAGTATTTGGTGAATTGGTGACGGACGGACCAAGCGTATAAAACTATTTTTTTAAATTGCATAAATTTTTAATAAACAATTTCAAAATTACAAATTACAAATAATATACAATAAACAAATAACAAAATCACTGAATATTGAAAATTGTAATTTGTTTGGAATTTGTTTATTTAGTATTGTTTATTTTATTCTAAGATTGCTTTAATTCTCCTAATACCCGCACTTGAGGATTCTTCTTTCATAATTTTGAAATGTCCCATTACACCAGTATGCTCTACATGAGGACCACCACAAATTTCTCGACTAAAAGTAAGACTATTCTCACTAGCTTTGGCTGAAATCTCATTTGGATCACCAACAGTGTAAACTTTTACCATTTCACCATATTTGTCACCAAAAAGACCAATCGCATTTTTGGTACGAGCTTCTTCTACTTTCATTTCAGAAAAAGTTACTGGATAATCATTTTTTATAGCAGAATTGACCAAATTTTCTACTTCTTTTATTTGTTCATCTGTCATTTTGTCAGTATAAGAAAAATCAAAACGAAGTCTTTCAGCTGTAATATTACTACCTTTTTGTTCTACGTGATTACCCAAAACTTGGCGCAAAGCAGCGTGCAATAAGTGAGTAGCAGTATGATATTTTACACTCATTTCACCATGATCAGCTAGACCACCTTTGAATTTTTGTTCAGCACCTTGACGAGAAAGTTCTTGATGAGCTGTATAAGCTTCGTCAAAACCAGCTTTATCAATTGTCAGATTATTTTCACTAGCAAGTTCTTCTGTCATTTCAATTGGAAAACCAAAAGTATCATAAAGTTTGAAAGCTTGTTTACCAGAAATTTCCGTAATAGCACGACCAGTTTTTTCCAAAGCCATTTGAAAACCTTTTAGTAATTTTTCAAATTCTTTGATACCTTGTTCAAGTGTCACACGAAATTTTGTTTCTTCTTTTTCCATTTCATTCAAAGCAAATTCTTGATTGCGATTAACCTCTGGATAAACATCAGCAAAAATACTGATAACAACTTTTGACAATTCTACACAAAAATTATTTTGCAATCCCAAATTACGTCCATGGCGAACAGCACGACGAATCAGACGACGCACGATATAGCCTTGATCCACATTACTTGGAGCTACTCCCCTATCATCAGTCATAATCATAGTAGAAGTACGAATATGATCAGCTACTACACGCATAGACTTTGTCACACTGTCTGATTCTTTGTATTTCTTGCCACTAAGCTCTTCAATTTTGTTTATAATAGGTTTCAAAGTATCTACTTCAAAAGCATCCGAAAATTTGTTGAGGACGGCAGTCGTACGCTCAAGACCCATACCTGTATCTACATTTTGTTTTTCAAGCAATTTAAAAGTTCCATCTTCTTGCTTGAAATATTGCATAAAAACATCGTTCCAGATTTCTAACCAATTGTCTTCATCATTTCCTGGATTACTACCAGATGGTGGCAATTCTTCTTTTCCTACCCAAAAAAACATTTCAGTATCAGGACCACAAGGACCAGTGATACCAGCCGGACCCCACCAATTATTTTTCTTTGGTAATTTGGCAATACGTTCTTCTCTAATTCCCAAAGATTTCCATTTTTCAAATGATTCTGAATCAAAAGGTGCATCACTGTCACCTGCAAAAACTGAGACAGCCAATTTGTTTATATCAATTCCTAAATAATCTTTTGAAGTCAAAAATTCAAAACTCCATTCAATAGCTTCTAGTTTGAAATAGTCCCCTAGTGACCAATTACCAAGCATCTCAAAAAATGTCAAATGACTTCTGTCGCCAACTTCGTCAATGTCGCCAGTACGTACACATTTTTGGACATCAGTCAGTCTCACTCCAGCTGGATGTTTTTCACCAAGCAAATATGGGACAAGTGGATGCATTCCAGCAGTAGTAAAAAGTACTGTTGGATCATTTTCAGGCAATAGTGATGCTGAAGAAATCACAGCATGATTCTTACTAGCAAAAAATTCTAAATATTTTTTTCTAAGTTCTTGTGCGTTTAACATAAAATAAATGTTCTAAATGTTGAAATTGTTAAAAATGTTTTAATTATTCGTTTTCCAAAGTTTATTTACACTAAAATTAAATTCTTTCCATGATTTAATCTTATATTTTTCTTTCCATTCAGAAATTATGACATTACTGACATTGTAACCAAAATTTCCAGAATATATACTTTCAACAGATACATCTTTTTCATCTATTTTTTTATTTATTTTTTTCACTTCCTCAAATGCATCAGTAGATAAACTCACTAAATAATGTGTATCAATTCTTTTACCTTCATATAAAAATCTATCAACATTTTTACTTGCAATCATCCTGTCTACATTTATTGAACTAACCACACAAAGAGCAGCTATTCCT
Organism: Candidatus Magasanikiibacteriota bacterium; assembly: GCA_041674805.1. Lineage (GTDB taxonomy): Bacteria > Patescibacteriota > Patescibacteriia > Magasanikbacterales > UBA922 > UBA1557. Next base: position 345,621 of record JBAYVA010000001.1, read on the forward strand.
AATAATACAGTCATGTTGAAAAATTTTCTAAATTCAAAATCAATAGATAAACTAACAGCCGTGAAAGTCAAAATGGCAATACAAAAATAAATAAACCACTCAACATAAAGACGCATCGTTGTAAAACCGTAAGCCTCTTGATAAAGATTCATTCTCTTCAAAGCTGACATGACAATCACAGCCACTTGCAAAATCAAAAATATTTTGAGCAATTTAAGAGCAATATGACTACCATGTTCAGAAGCTGAACGATAAAAAATAACTAAAAAAATTGCTGAAAAAATAATTACCCAAACAAGTTGAAAAAAACCTTGTCTAGCATAATCAGCAAAGACTAGACCTTGTTCAAGTACAAAGTTGGTAGAACCAAACAAATATTGCAATTGAATTACCACAAATGTGGCAAAAAGAAAATTCACTAGAGACAAGACAACTATAGCGACTGCTTTGTCAATTTTCAAAACAAGTTTTTTACTATATTCCAATTTATGTGAATTATCCACCAAAATATAGAAAAAAGAACCAAGAATCAAAGTCAAAAACAAAGTCTTAAAAATTCTAAAAACTAAATCTGGTTCAACGTGAAAATTAAATAAACTATGTACTTTTTTGGCAAAAACTGGATCCGCACTAAGAAAAAGAGCTAAAAAGATAAAAAGAATTGGAACAGAAATCACAACACCTATTAATATTTTTTTGTATAATTCACTATTCTTTACTTTAGAAGAAGAACCCAAATCACTAAAAATTTGTTTTAATTTATTTACTCCTTTTCTAAAATTATCAGACAAACTCAACTTAAAAAAATCAAATTTTAATTTATCAGGATTACGTAAAGTCAAAAGAAAAGGATAGACTAATAGTAAAATAGCGACTAACAAAGGTACCAAACCCGTCACAAATTCATTGTTTAGTAACAAAATATCCAAAGAAAAAATAAATATTGGCAACAAAAGCCACAGTGCCTTAGGTTGGTGTAGTTGTTTGCTCAAAAAAGTAATAAGCGTAAAACCTAAAGTATAAATTGAAACAAACAAAAAGAAACCCAAACCAAAAACGTTTACATCCCAAAAGAAAAAGTCAAAAGCCAAAGCTATTAACAATGCAAAAGCTAGATAAATCAAACGAGATTTTCTAGATAAATTTTCATTTAAGATAGCAAACATATAATTTTTATTTAAAATATTTCAAACCTAAAAATAACAAAACACCAACTACCAACAAAATTGGTAAAGCTGACCAAATAAATCCACCTAAATTCATTGTAGGTTCCATAAAATTAGATAATTACACCACCACCAAGGCATTCACCATCTTTGTAAAAAACAGCAAATTGTCCAGAAGTAGCAGCTCTTTGTTTGTTTAAAAATTTTAATTTGTAAATATTATCATTTTTCTCAACAATCACTTCTTGCAAAGCTTGTCTATGACGTAATCTTACTGTACATTTTAACGGAAAAACTGGTATTTGTCCACTTATCCAATTTATATCATCAACATCAATTTCATCTTTATTCAATAACTCACTATCTTCATATCCAACAACCAATTGATTAGCCTCAAAATTTTTGGCAACAACAAACAATGGTTTATTATCACTCTTAATTCCGAACTGTGAACTCTGAACTCCAATATGACGTTGACCAATAGTATAAAAAGCCAAGCCTTCATGTTCACCTATTAATTCTCCACTTTCTGTTACAATTTCACCTGGATTTTTCTTCAAATCACGCTGCAAAAATTCTTTCATATCAAGTTCACCCACAAAACAAATTCCCATACTTTCTTCTTTCGTAGCTGTAGGCAAATCAAATTTTTTGGCTAATTCTCTAACTTCAGGTTTGGTATAATCACCCAAAGGAAATAAAGTTTTGGAAAGTTGTTCTTGATTTAGTTGATGCAAAAAATAAGTCTGATCCTTGTTATCGTCCTTTGCTTGCATTAATTTATATTCCTCATTCCCCATTCCTCGTGCCTCTACTTTCGCGTAATGTCCTGTCGCAATATAATCAAAACCCAATTCTTGTATTTTTTCTAGCCAAACACCAAATTTAATAAACTTATTACACATCACATCAGGATTTGGAGTGTTGCCTTTCTTATATTCAGCCAACATATAATCCAAAACTTTTTCTTTATATTCTTTTTGAAAATCAAGCTTCAAAAGTGGAATTCCAAGCTTAGCGGAAACTCTCAAAGCATCTCTATAATCCGGTACCCAACAAATATTACCCATGTTTTCTTCACTGTTTTTTTCCCATTCCTCATTCCTCATTCCTCGTTCCTCGTAGTTGATCATATACGCTCCGGTCACATCAAAACCAGCTTCAACCAAAAGAGCTGCGGCTACAGAAGAATCTACACCACCAGACATAGCGACGAGAATTTTCTTATTTTTATCAATATTTTGAAACATAATAAGCATATCTTAGCGGAAAAAAGTCTTTTTGTCAAAAGTATATTACAAGGCTTACGAGGCTTATACGCATTGTAAGTACAAAAAAACAAAACTGTCTCAAAAAATAATTCTTAAAAATAAAAGAAATCTCACAAAATGAGATTTCTTTTTGAATTTCAAAGTAAAGATTACTCTTTATTTTTCATATAGCATTCACGACAGAAAATGTCACTACCTGCTTTAGGTTCGAAAGGCAATTGTGTGATGTGAGTACCACAACCAGCACAATTTACATCTACATCGAACATTCTTTTTTGAGGGCGAGCTCCGCCATTACGTTCATCACGATGAGCGCGATTACAATCTTGACAGAAAACTGGACGGTCTCCTGAAGGTTGAAAAGGCAATTGTGAAATGTGAGTACCACATTTTGCACAACTTAGATCAACGTTGAACATTTCTCTTGGTCCTTGATTATACATAGTATACGTTCCAAATTGGTTATTAATAAATTTTCCGACCTTTTGGGAACGTACTATTTTTTTCTAAAAACATAAAGGGAATTAAAAATCTCGTTACCCATAAATATAATAGCAAATTTACTATTTTTAGTCAATTATTCTATAAACAGGTAATATACAATAAGCAAATTACAATAATTTTTTGTATATTAAAAATTATAATTTTATACTAAAGTCCTTTAAAAACAGGCAAACCATTGCTACCAGTTGGCACATAAATAGTTCCTTCTCTATCTTTCAAACTATTGATATACAAATATTCCAAATAACGATCTGACAAACTTTCATTGATAATCTTTTGAGCATCACGTTGTCCTTCTGCTTCTATACGTTTACGTTCCGCTTCTTTTTGTTCTTTTTCCAACAAGAAATTATAACGTTCAGTTTCTTGTTCTGCTTGTAATTTTTGTTGAATACTACTTGCCAAATTAGCTGGTAACTCTACATGACGAAATAAGACTTCTTCAAGAGAAATGCCTCTTGGATCCATACGTTCTTTTAGCCTTTTTTCAATTTCAGCTGCAACATCTTGTCTCTTGTCAGAATAAATATCTTTGACATTGTAATTAGCCACTACTTCACGAATCACACTACGAATTTGTGGACGAATAATACTCTCTTCATAAGAAAGACCAAGATCACGATAAACATCACTAGCTTTTTCTTCTACCAAATGATAAAGAACCGTAATATCCAAATCCACACTAAGACCTTCTTTGGTCAAAGCAGTAATAGCATCAGCACCCGATCTATTACCTTCACCTTGGGCAATACTCATTGTATAATCACGAGTACGAATACCTACTTTGGTAATTTTTACAAAAGGATTCTTGAAATGAAAACCAGAAGAAAGTTCTTCATCCATCACTTTACCAAACAAAGATTTGACACCTGTCTCACCTGCTCCAACTACTATCCAAAATGAACTAGCAAAACTAAGTAAAATAAAAAATAAAAAAATAGAAAATATTACAACCAAGGTTTTTTTCATACTATATTTATTTGGATTTATTGTTTCCATATTTGATTTGAAATTATTTTTTTTGAAATTAGGAAATATATTTTGTAAATTAAAAAAAACATTTTTGTCTATTTTTTTTCTTGTCAAAAATAATAATATTACTAACAAAAATAAAAACAAACCAATATTATTTATAATCACTGAAATTACTAACAAAATAATTACCGCCGTGACAACTTTTTGCAATTTCATATGAAGTATAAATTATTTATCAGTATCCACAGTAAAAGTAGCATCAAATTCATAACCAGCGTAAGTAGTCAAAACTAATACTTCCAACATACCAATATATAATGTCCAGTCAGAATAATAAACACTAAATGATTTTACAAAAACTGGTACTGTAATAATCATATCCAACAAAGTACCAACAAGTACTGCCACAATACCCAACATTAAACCTTTTTTGCTAGTAGGCTCGTCTTTACGAAAATACCATTTAGCAAGTAACATTACAAAAGGAATTAGTAATACCCACAAAATTAGATTTTGAAACAAATCAGAATCTTTGACACCTGGCAAAAACATCAAAACAGAAATTATCACAAAAATAAAAATCCACAAAAATAAACCAAACAAACCAGCTCTTAAATATTTCATATAATTTTAAATTATATCCTTAATAAGGATAATTTATTATTTTAAAGATAAAATACTATAAATAATAGCGACTCTTGTATCTTTATTCTGTATTAATCTTAACATCATAAATGATGATTAATCAAATTTTACTAATTCATCTTCATTCATTTTTTTTACATTATTTTCTACAGAAACATTTTCATTATTTGTTTTTTTCTTTCTCTTTCTTTTTCTTTTTTTCTTTTGAGTTTCAAAATTAGCATCACTAATATTTTGTGGAGACAAACCTGGCAATAAATCCAAATTTTCATCTTGTATATCTAATTTTGTCTCTACTTTTTTATATACTTGTGTATCTACTACTGGTTCTACTTGATTTAGATCAATTACATTTTCTGTTTTTTCTGGAACTTCGGCAACTGTTTCTTTTACTACCACCTCTTTTTCTACATTTTTTTCTACACTTATTGTTTCTCTATTTATTGTTTCTTTGGTACTAGTTTTTTCTTCATATACAACATCATTTTCATCATTAGCAAGTTCATCTCCACCCATACCACTCCAACGTAAAATTTTGTCAGCGATAATATCACGATGACGACCATATCTTTCTCTTGAAACTCTGATAACTTTTTGTGCTGAACCAGTTTCTTGTGCAATTGGTGGCATAGTCATCGCTGAAAAAGGATGAGAAGCCAAACCATCTATCATAAGTTTCAATAATATTTTGTATTTTGCCAAATTGACAATATCTTGCTCTATAAAATTAGGTGCAAATTCTTTGGCCAAAATTTCAGCATCGGAAGCACCAACACGAAAAGTCACAATACTGCCCACATTACCAAAAACAGCACCAGATACTATTTCATCCAGCTGTGTGACATATTGATGCGCCATAATCAGACTAAGACGATATTTACGAGCTTCTGACAAAATATTAGCAAAACTAGGTGTAGCAAAATTTTGGAATTCATCAACATACAAGAAAAAATCTTTACGTTCATTTTCTGGAGTATCTACTCTTTCCATAGCGGCAAGCTGTATTTCGGTAATAAGCATACCACCAAGCAAACGACTATTATCTTCTCCAATTCTACCTTTGGACAAATTCATGATAAAAATTTTGCCACTATCCATAATTTCACGAACATTGATAGTAGATTTGACTTGAGCTACCATATTACGAATAACAGAAGCAGACAAAAATTGACCAATTTTGTTTTGGATAGGAGCGACAGCTTCTTGAGCATATCTGTCATTGTAACTTGCAAATTCTGTTTGCCAAAAAGCTTTGACAACAGGATCTTTCAACTGCTTGACGACTTTGCGTCTATAATCTTTGTCAGCCAAAAGACGATTGATACCAAGCAAAGTAGAACCTGGATAATCAAGCAAAGCCAAAATAGTATTATTCAAAATATATTCCATTCTGGAACTCCAGACATCTGGCCAAATTTTCTTGAAAATGCCCATCAAACCTGAAGCTACTAAATGTTTTTGTTCTTCAGAACGTACTTCCAAGATATTGAAACCAATTGGAAATTCTACATCAGAAGGATTGAAATAAACCACGTCATTGATACGATGTGGCGGAATGTAATTGATAATTTTTTCAGCAAAATCTCCATGAGGGTCCACAATACCCACACCATGCCCTTTGTAAATATCATTCAAAACCATGTTTTCCATCATGGTAGTCTTACCCATACCAGTCTTACCAATGATATACATATGTCGTCTTCTATCATCAGTTTTGATACCAAATCTACGCAATTGATTACGATAATTAGTTTGTCCAAAAAGACAAATATCATCTTTTTTTTCTTTTTCTTGACCTTTTTGTTGTAAATGAATATTAGGCATAATATAGTATTTTATTATGGAGAAATTATATCACAAACAAAAAAATTTGGCTACTAAAAAAGCACTCCTTTTTCGAGGAGTGCTTTTGAGGAAAAAAATTATTGTCTTTCCAATGTGAAAATTTGACCACCTGAACTTGTTAATTCAAGTACCAATTTAGCACCATTCATACTATATTTGTAAACAAAAGGATTTGTCATACCTTCAAAAGCTACAGTCATTTGTGAATCTGTTTTTGAAGTGATAGTACCTTTAGTTTCAATGATACCAAGCTTTGTTGTCAATTTATCGCCAGCAAAGATATATTTTGTACCTTTGTTCATTTCAGCGTATTGACCTACAGCTTCAGTGATAACCCAAGTGCCGTCAAGGCCTTGTGCTTTTTCACTTCCTACTTCAACTTTACTACCTGTACTAGTAGTATCTGAAGTTGTTGTAGATGAACAACCTGCTCCCACTAAAGCTAGCACGCTCAAAGCGGCTACGATAGAAACTTTTTTATTCATAATATATATATTATGTTAATTAAATAAATTAATAAATTATTTTAAATAAATTTTGTCAATTGTCAATTCGTATTCTTTTTTACTGTTATCTTTTACTGTATATTTTTCACCATTTACAGCCATAACTTCAGCACTATAATATGGATAGATAGTTTTACCACCAAACATTTCACCTTTGCCAATATTAGCTATGACTTTTGCACCTACTACTAAAGATTCAGCACTTGGTGTAACTGGTTTTACTAATTTATCTTCAGTGATACAACTTGCACTAAGACCTTTGTATCTTACATAAAAACCAGTCTCACAAGCAAATTCTTCTACTTTACCTTCATACCAACCATAACCTAAGTCAACAAGCACATTTTCGCCTGTTTTGAATTTTGCTTCTGCTTGAGCTACTACTTCTACATCTTTTACATTTAGATCCACTTCTGAAACCACAACATCACCAGAAGAAGTTTCAACACTTACATTTGGAGTAGTGTCTGTAGTAGAAGAACAACCTGCACCAACCAAAGCTATTACCCCCATACTAGCTAACAAAGAAAGTTTTACTTTCATAGTTTTTTATAATTAACTGATTTAAACTATCCAAATTATAACAATTAATATCATTAAGGTCAAAATTATTTTAACAACTTTTCCACAATAGATAAAATATCTTGTTTTTTGGCTACTGGTAAAAGTCTTTTTAAGTTGTTAGACAACATATTATTTTCTTCTTTATCATCCAAAATTCTTTTGATAATTTTAGCCAAAAATAATCCATCTGAAGTAACTTCATTTACTAAAATTGCTGAATTATTTTTTTCCAAGAATCTAACATTTTCTACTTGATGACCAGGCTTTGGGATAATGACAGCTGTTTTACCAAGAGCCGCTATTTCTGACAAAGTACCAAAACCACCACGAGACACCACAATATCTGAAACAGCATAAGCATGTTTCATTTCACTCGTAAAAAATTGATAAACATGATAATCAGCAAAATATTTTTGTGCACGTTCTACCAATTCTTGAGGTCTGTCTCTACCAGACAAATGTATAATTTGTATTTTATCTTTCAAATGTCCCATTGCTTCTACAATCATTTGATTGACACGAATAGAACCAGTACCACCACCGGTAGCAAAAACTACTGGCAAATCTTTTTTCAAAGAAAATATTTTGTAAGCCTCTTCCCTACTTCCTTGCAAAATATCTTGTCTCACTGGATTGCCCAACCAAAAAGTTTTTTTCTTTTTAAAATTTTTGACATTGGCTTCTACTGAAGTAGTCACCACTCTTGCCAAAGGTGCCATAAGTTTACTAGAAAGTCCAATTACAATATCTTGACTGTGAATCCACGTCGGAATACCCAATATCCAAGCTGCAAAATGCAATGGTACAGATACAAAGCCACCTGCTGAAATACACATGTCTGGATTTTCTCGCCACAAAATTTTGAAGGCTTGAAAAAAACCAGCAATAATTCTAAAAATATCAAAAATATTTAAAAAAGAAAAATAACGACGAAATTTGCCAGACGTAATACTACAAAATTTTACATTATTTTCTTCTACCAATTTTTGTTCAGGACCAGTCTTAGTACCAACCCAAACAAACTCTAAATCTGAATAATTTTCTTTGATAGTCTCACGAATAGCCAAAAGTGGTGTTACTGGACCAAGAGTACCTCCACCGGAAAATAAAACCTTCATAATACACTGATTTAAACTGATTAAATTGATTACACAGACAATATTCTACTATTTTTAAATAATTTTCATAATTATAATAAAAACATTTCCTCCCACAGCCCAAGGCGTGCTAAGCAAGGCGGATCAGCCTGGGGCTGAAAAAATGAAAACATTAAAACAAAATTTTAGATAAAAATTGTTTTTATGTTCTTGTGTTTTTATGCTTTCATGTCAGCATGTTTTGAAACACTCACCACAATCCCCATACTAGCCATACCAATCATCAGCGCACTACCACCGTGACTAACAAATGGCAAAGGCACACCAGTCAAAGGCAATAATCCCACAATAGCGCCAATATTCAAAAAAGATTGCACAAAAAGCCACGACATCACACCAGTCACCAATAATCTACCAAATTCATCTTTAGTATTTACCGCAATACTAAACCCACGTTTTAACAACAAAAACAAAAGAGACAAAAAACCTACAACCATGACAAAACCCATTTCTTCGGACATAATCGCAAAAATACTATCACCATGTACTTCTGGCAAATACTGAAACTTTTGTCTAGAATGACCAAAACCAAGTCCAAACAAACCACCCGAACCTACAGCCAAAAAAGCTTGATTGATTTGATAACCTTGTCCTTGAGGATCAAGCTCTGGATGCAAAAAAGTGGTAAGTCTATGTGCTCTATATGGTGCGATAATAACCAAAAAAATAAAACCAATTACCGCTGCCAAAACCAAACCAGACATATGAGAAAATTTGGCACCAGCAAAAAAGAGCATTGCAAACAAAATACTAAATAAAATAGCTGTTGTACCAATATCTGGCTGTAAAATTACCATCGCAATAGGAAGCATTCCCACTCCCAAAGCTACTAAAAAACCTTCTTTGAAATCTTTTATTTTGTCACCCATCTTGGCAAAAAAAGCTGCCATATAAATAATCAAAGACATTTTCATTGCTTCAGCTGGCTGAAAAGAATAACCAAACAAATTGATCCAACTACTACTACTAGTATTATTGGTAGAACCAATTCCTGGCACAAAAACCAAAAATAATAAAAACAAACCAAGCAAAAATATTGGCGCTGACAATTTTCTCCAAAAATTATAATTTATTTTTGATAAAATAATAAACAAAAAAAATCCTGGCAAAAAACCAAGAAAAAATTGTCTTTTAACAAAAAAATAAGGATCATCAAAACTATTTATCCCCACAGCAACTGAAGCAGAACTAAGTACCATCATACCAAAAATCAGCAGGATAAAAAAAAGTGAAATAAAATTGTAATCAGCTTTTTTTGAAGTAGTACTCATAAAGCTATACGTTCAAAAATACCAAAATAAAAGTCACCATCACAATAAATACCTGACAAACAAAAGCTACAAAATTCAAAACTTGTGACATAAACTTGTCTTTTTTGAACAAAAGCCAACCCATAAAAAAATTACTAAGAATAATCATCAGACCCATAAACGGTACCAAAAAGACTTTCCAACTTTCACCTATTAAATCTACACCAAACAAAACATTGTAATGCAAAAACAAATCAGATTCTGAAACTGGCAATTGGAATTTGAGCCAAAACCAAGAAAACAAATTCAATAGCAATGACAAACTAACCATCAACATGATAGGGAAAGAGAAGAAATAAAGTTTCAATGGATAAAGACGTAATTTCATAAAAAAAGCTTAAAAAGCTTAAAATGCCTAAAAGGCTTAAAAGGCTCTTTAAACAAAAGGCCTTTCTGGCTTTTCCAGCATTTTAAGCCTTTCAAGCCTGTACAAATTATACCCCACATTTAATCTCTTGACAAGCAAGTTCAATTACGATATAATGTCCCCGATTCACTTTTTATATAAATTTTTAAAATTTAGTAATAATAAACCCATTATGGCACATAAGAAAGCCGGTGGAACCACCAGGTTGGGACGAGACTCAAATCCACAGTACCTAGGCGTTAAGGTCAGTGATGGCCAAACAGTCAAAACAGGTATGGTCTTAGTTCGTCAACGTGGCAGTAAAATCCACCCAGGAAAAAATGTAAAAAAAGGTAAAGATGACACTTTGTTTACTCTATCAAACGGTAAAGTAAAATTCCAAACTAAAAAAAGAATGAGTTTCATCGGCAAATTAAAAACTGCCAAATATTTACATGTTGTTCCTGAAGAAGTAAAATAATATTTCAAAAAACGACCTTATCAAATGGGCCGTTTTTTTATTATTTGAGAGATTTGTGATACAATACAAATAATACACAACCTCAAAATTACAAATTCCAAATAATAAACAAATAACAAATCTCAAATTACTTTATTATTGTATATTGTAATTTATTTGGAATTTGTTTATTTAGTATTGTTTATTCTATACAACTATGCTTCAATTCTTCACAACTCTCCTCCAAGCCGTTCTCCTCCAACTAACCGGTTTATTCGGTATCTTTTTTATCATTGGTTTCTTCCAATCAATCATTCAACAAAAAACACTAGAGAATTATCAGCGCAGTCTTGGTTGGAAAGGAATACTCTGGACCGCCTGGATGGGTACTCCAATTCATGAGATGGGACATTATTTTTTTGCCAAAGTATTTCATCATCGAGTGGACAAAGTAAGCATTTTTGCGCCAAATGAAGAATCTGGCAATCTTGGGCATGTTGACCACAGCTACAACACCAAAAGTATTTACCAAAGACTTGGCAATTTTTTTATCGGCGCCGCGCCCATGATCTTTGGGTCAATCGTGCTTGTCATTTTTCTCTATTTCTTCGTACCAAATGCCAAAGAAATCTTCAATCCCCTTTTTGCTAGTTTCAACAATCCTCTAGAATTTCTAAAAGCAATTTATGAAAGTCTAAAAAATCTCTTTGCAATAGACAATATCAACAAATGGAACTTCTGGCTATTCTTCTATCTATCTCTTGCTGTAGCCTCTCACATGGCGCCAAGCAAGCCGGACAGACGTGGGATGTGGAGTGGATTCTTCTGGATTGTGTTACTGATGATTATAGTCAACATCATCACTCTCCTACTTGGCGTGGACATCACTGTTTATATTTTGAATCTTAGTCAATTTCTTGGATTATTTATCGCCATATTTGTCTATGGTCTTTTACTTTCATTTTTACATTATTTGATTTCTATTTTATTGTTGGTTTTGTTTAGGAAGAGGTTTTAAAGATTTTGGAGAAAATAAAAAACAGACGATGGGTCTGTTTTTTTGTGTTTATATTTTATTTAGCAATTTTCGCGTAAAGATTTTTTTGGAAAGTGAAAAACATTTTACGAATTTGATCCACATTGCCCAAATGTTTTTCAGCATCAGCCAAAGCATGATATTTGAGATTAAGTAAAACTGGCAATTGATCTTCACCAAGTTCTTCCACACCTTTTTCAGTATATTTATCCAAAATAAAATCTATAAAGTCTTTTTGCTTATCATCAAGTTTTTCCAAAATTTTGTCTTTTGTTTTAGATACTCTTTCCTCACGAGAAACTTTTGGATTGAGAAAAGAAATATAATTGAGGACATCAAACAAATCACTATTTTCAGCGTCAACGATTTTTTGCAAAGTTTCCAGCTCTACTGGACCAAAGCCAAGTTCAGCAATACTATCAAGAAAAGCTTTTCTAGTCGTAGGATTTGACCAAATTTTTCGCAGTTCTTCTTCACTTTTGAAAAAGTCTGGCATTTTTTCAAACATATTGTTCATAAATTCTTCGACAGAAATTGGCTTGCCATCAGCACTCCAAAAAGAAGTAGAAATCATATGTTGAATTTCTCTTTCTTTACCATCACGAAGCTTTATTTTCAATTTTGGTTTTGGTTCTTGTCGTGGTTCTGGTTCAGTAATTATTTTAGCAATTTCTTTATCTTTTGGTTCTTTTATTTTTTTGTCTATAGTCACTTCAATTGGTTCACCATCCCATTCTGGATCAGAAAAATGTTTGTAAGCATCGACAAAATCATAAATAGTAAAATATTCTTTGCCATCAAAAAGTCTGGTACCGCGTCCGACAATTTGTTTGAATTCAATCATCGAATTGACTGGACGCATCAGGACAATATTGCGGACATTGCGCGCGTCGACGCCGGTAGAAAGTTTTTGTGATGTAGTAAGAATTGTTGGAATAGTCTTTTCATTGTCTTGAAACTCACGCAAAAATTGTTCACCATGAGCACCGTCATTGGCAGTGACACGCACACAATAATTTGGGTCTTTACTATCTTTCATTTGGTTTATCAAATCACGAACAGCCAAAGCATGATCTTGATTGGCACAAAAAATAATTGTTTTTTCTTGTTTGTTTATTTCATCCAAAACAATTCTCACTCTTTTGGCTTCACGTTCTTTGATGTGTATTATTCTATTGAAATCTGGTTCTTCATAAATACGACCTTCTTCTATATCACCTTCAATAATCTGATCGTCAGATGTATAAACATAAGTATCTAAAGTAGTTTGTACACGTTTTACTTTGAAAGGAGTAAGAAAACCATCGTTGACACCTTCTTTGAGAGAATACGTATAAACTGGTTTACCAAAATAATCATAAGTATCAGCATTGTCTTTTCTTTTTGGTGTAGCGGTAAGACCAAGTTGCACAGCAGGTGAAAAATAATTCAAAATTTCACGCCAAGTACTTTCGTCATTTGCTCCGCCACGATGACACTCATCAATAATAATAAAATCAAAAAAGTCTTTAGGATATTCGCCAAAATATGGTGCGCCATTTGGACCACTCATGAAAGTCTGAAAAATAGTAAAAAATATACTACCACTTTTTGGCACGCCGCCTTTTTTACGAATATCTAGTGGGTTGATACGTACGAGAGCATTTTCTTCAAAAGCTGAAAAAGAGTTGAAAGCTTGATCTGCCAAAATATTTCTATCAGCCAAAAACAAAATGCGAGGACGACGTTTACCATTTCTTTCTAGATTCCAACGACTTTGAAACAATTTCCAAGCTATTTGAAAAGAAATAAAAGTCTTACCAGTACCTGTTGCCAAAGTAAGAAGTATTCTGTTTTTTTCTTCAGCCACAGCAGACAAAGCATTGTTGACTGCAATTTCTTGGTAATATCTAGGAGTTTTGCCACTACCAGCATCTTCAAACGGTACAGCATCAAATTTTTCTTTCCAAGTATTTTCTGCACCAAAAGTCTTGTGCCAAAGTTCTTCAGGTGTCGGAAAATGCAAAACAGTTTTTTCTTCACCAGTTTCTAGCGACATTTCATAAATTTCACGACCATTGCTAGCGTAAGTATAATTGATTTGTAATTTGTGAGCATAAGCTTTGGCTTGGGCAACACCTTCACCAACGGCAATCTCCAAAGACTTCGCTTCTACGACTGCCAATTTACGATTTTTGTATACCAAAATATAGTCGGCTATTTCCGCTTTATTATTAAACAAACCAACACTACCAACACGATCATTAGTAATGCGGAATTCACGCAAGATTTTTGAATTTTCTAATACTCCCCAGCCAGCCTCCTTGAGCTTTGGGTCGATGTACTCAGCCCGTGTTTCGGCTTCATTCATAAATAAAATTATTTTCCTCCGTATCTTTTTTCTGCTTCTCCTTCTTTTAATTCTTTGCCAGACCATCTGCCAAAACGTGCCCCACAGTCTTTACAATCAATTTCACTGACACCATCATAACGTTCAGGACTGTCATAAGAGTACTCTACATAAATAATATTTTTACTACCACATTTTTTACATTTTTTGTCCATATGGTTAATTTTTATTATTTAAAGATGCTGGAATAAAACTATTTTTTTCAAGTATATGTATAGCCCCTCGCAATAAATAATTATTGGCAAATCCTAAAGTATATACTCTTCCTTTGGGATTGATAGAAATAAGCATTTTTTTGTCTTTAAGCCTTTTTAGAATTCTAGAACGCTGTACAGAAGATTCTTCTCCAATTATTTTTTCTAAATCTGAAGATTTGATAATCATATCTTTACTTTTAACCAAGTATGCAAGTATTTCATGTTCACGTTTTGTAATATGTTCATTATCCAAAGCAAAAGACAACATAGGTAACAAAATATTATTTGTCATATATGAAAGGTCTAACAATTTATCAATTTTTTCTATTTCTTCACGCAAACCTTCCAAAACATAAGAACACCACTGCAAAGTTTTTTCCTCTTCTCCTGTATCTGCCAAAGATAACATTTGATAATATTTATCACGGTCCATGCAAAAGACAGCTGTTGGATTCAAAATCCTACCATTTTTTACTTGAAAACGTTGTTTTATCAAAAGTGCATAAGTAAACATTCTCACAAGACGACCATTGCCATTGTCAAAAGGATGAATCCAAGCCATACGATGATGTGACAAAGCAACAACCAAAAGATGATATTGAGAATCCAGAGGTTGGTTTATGAATTTTATAAATTCCTCAAAATAATCTGGAACTTTCATAAAATCAGGAGGAACATGTTCTGCTTTACCAATAGAAACATTTACTGGTCTTAATTGACCTGGGTATCTTGATCCCTCACCATTTGGTGAAGGTGTGAGACCTTCTACCAATATCTTGTGAATTTCAGAAATCAAAGCTCTATCTATTTTTGTTTTATTATTTACATTATTTTCTATAAATTCAATAGCTCTTTCAATATTAGAGATCTCTCTGTCTTTTTCGGATTTACTATTTTTTGCTTTATTTTCAATAATCTTTTCTACATATTCAGCCAAAGTAGTTCTATTTCCTTCAATACGGGCAGAACCTATACTTTCTAAAATCTGAAAAATATTCTTTAATTGAAAGAATATATAAGGAGGAACTGGACCGCCAAGTTGTTTTACACGCAATTTTTCTAATTCAATAATAGTATTGGCCAGTTTGCTATTCCATTTTGGCTCATAAAGCTTAAAAGGAATATCTTTGAATTTTGGCTTATTTTCAGAAGTCATATAGACTATTTAACATATATAGCTATATATTAGCTTATATTAGCTATTTTGTCAAGTGGATAGATTATTGTCATTTAACATTTATCTTTTTAGACATTTAACATCTTTTTTACAACTCCCCTGCAAAGGCCTTTTTCAAAACAGATTTCTTGAGTTCTTCGAGACTAGCCAATTTCTTCATATATATTTCCTCTAGTTTCTTAGTTTCAGCTGAAAGTGCGTCGAGCTTGGCGACGATGGATTTTTGTTCGGTGAGAGATTTTGGATAATTTAAAATAATTTGTTTTAAAGCACCACCATTAAATTGAGGTTGAGCTGAACCTGCAGAAAGTTGATTGACTTGATCCCAATAGATTTTAGATTTTGAAAAATGCCAATATAATTTACTAAAAATTTCTTTTTTAAATTTCATTCTAATAAGATATGATGCAAAAACTGAGGGTTCATCATTTTCAAAAAGCAAAACATTTCCAGCAGAAGCTCCTGTTCTCGCCATTAACAAATCATTATTATTTAAAAGATATTTTTCAGCCTCTTTAAAAGAATCAACATACATCTTATTTTCTTTTGTAAGTAAACCATTTTCATCAGTATCTGTAATTCTTACAAATCGGTACTTTCCTTTATTTTTAGCTTTGGTAGTATAACCATATTCTACATCACAAATATCTCCTAAACTTTTTTCTTCCCACTTTTGACCTTCGACTTTTGACTTTTGACTTGTGAAAACACTATTCAAATAACTCTCAAAGACCTCCTTACTATTTTTCAAATTCTTTTCAGTATTTGCTTTGGCTGTTTCAATGCCAGCGAAGACTTCGTCGAGTATTTTTACGATGTGGTGTTGGGTGGGGAGAGGAGGGAGAGGGATTTCAAAATTTTTTATTTGTTCTGTACTCAAATTTGGTTGGGCTGAGCCCATTGATATTTTTAAATTTTCTTCAATTTTAGTTGATAAAAAATAATATAAATAATCCTTCACTAAATCTTTTTTTGGTTTAAATTTTCCTACACGCTGATTCAAATAAAATATTTCATCAGTATCACAAACAGCTAACTTTCCAGTTGTTGCGCCAGACATTGCAATTACCAGATCACCTTTTAAAACTTGATATTTATCAAAATTTTCTTTATAACTTTTTTTGTCAAAAAATACAAGTCTATTATAAGAAATTCCATCATTTTGAATATTCGAAATTCTTAAAACAGGAAAACCATTCTCCTTAAATAATTTACTCTTAAAAGCAAATCCATTTTGAAAATCACAAACTTCACTAAGTTTTTTTGTTTGCCAATTATTTTTTGTCATAGTAAAACTTTCCATTTTCTATTCTATTAGGTAAATTATTGAATATCTCTAATACAAAATCATGGTAGTCTTCAATAATTTTTATTAAGTCAGATATTAAAAGATATCTATTATTTATACATATACTTTTATAATCTTCGCTTACATCCAAAAATAAATCTTTTTTAAAAGTATTATAAAAAATATCTTCATTTATATGCTCTACTCTATTACGTATTTTAGAGACATTATATTTTTTTAGTCTATTTATAGTTTTTTTATCTATATATTTTAATAGATTTATTTTTCTTTTATCATCATTCTTACCATTTATTATAATATCAAAAATTTTTATAAATCTATTTATAGCATAAAGGCAATCTTCTAAATTATTTATAATATTTATTCTATAAATTAATTTGTCACCTGTTTTTATTTCTTCTTCTAAAGATTCTTTTACTTCTTCATATTTAAACCAAGATTTATCAACTAACCTAAAAAGTAATCTTATATACAATTTACTTTTTTCATCTAAAACTTTTTCAGATCCGACTAAAATAATAGGTAAAAACCTACTAACTAAAGGAAAATCAATTTTAATGTTGGGAATTTTATTATTATTTTTCATAATCTATTATTTTTTCTTCAATCACATCTAATAACTTTACAAATTCCTGTGTATCAAGAAAATAATTTGGATAAAGTTTTTCTAAATTATTTATATCATCTACAGAAACTAACACAATCTCCGTGTTTTTATCATTTAGATACTTTTTTTCTAACTTCGTATATTGATTATTTGCTTGATCTAATTTTGACTCAGAATATCGTTCAATATTTAATAATTTATTTTTAAAATTTAAAGAAATAAGGTAATATTTACCTCTTTCTTTCTTTGTTTCTTTAGTAGAAATTTGAGTAGCAACCGAAAAACCTTCTATTTTATCTCTTAATTTTAATTCTTTAATTCTTTTAGATATTTTTTGAAAAAATATTATATCAATATCATCATATTCCAACATGATAAATGCTTTGCTAATTTCTTTAAATAAATCAAGTAATTCTGCATCACCAAAACTTTGTTTTAATGGTTGTCTTAAATATGTTCCTATAACTTCAACCGCTGTTGCCCAGGCATGATGTATTTTTGTTCTTAATTGAATTTCAATTCTGCATTGACAATCTATAGAAACTTTTTTGTCATATTTATAAATTAAATGGATACTTCTATATCCACTTTCTTTTGGTTCTTTTATATAATCTTTTTCTTTTAAAAAAGTTGATTTGAAAGCTGCTTCTTGTTCTCCTTTTTTTAATAAATCTCTTAATTTATAGACCTCTTCTAAATTATCAACAACTGCACGTAAACCACCAACATCTTGCATTTGAGATAAAGACATGTTTTCTTGAATTTTTAACTTACTGATTATCGATGGTGCTCGCTTTAATCTCTGAGAAATTAAAACGTTACTATTTATTGATTTAGATTTTCTTATTAAAGACATTCTAAAAACAATCAATGGATGGATATGAATTGATCTAAAGTTTTCTAAAATTTCAATAGCTAAATCTTGTGTTATTTTTTCATCAGATATACCAGCAAGAACATCCCCAGCTTTATCTATTTCCTTTTTTGAATATTTTAAAAATGACTTCATAATATATTCTTAATCTTCTCAAAAATTTCTCCACTATCCTCATCCAAACCCTTTATTTCCTCCAAAATCTCCTTCGGCTCCCTCAAAACATCCTCTTCTTTCTTGTTTGGGTTCTTCACTGATAAATCAAAAGTAGCTTGATCAATATTTTTCACATCCACCATCCAAGAATTAGCACTACTTTCCTTCTTTTCTTGAAGCTTCACAAACTCAGCTAAGTCCACTTCACTCAATGGATTGCCCTTGCCAAGATTTCTATCTAGATTGAGCTGATAATACCAGATTTTTCTTGTTGGAGCGCCTTTTTCAAAAAATAAGACAATAGTCTTCACACCCGCACCCTGAAAAGCACCACCTGGTAGATCTAGGATAGTATGCAGATTGCAAGTCGTAAGTAATTCTTTGCGTAGTGAGACACTGGCATTGTCAGTGTTGCTCAAAAAAGTATTTTTGATGACAATCCCAGCTCGTCCACCAGCTCGGAGCATCTTGATAAAATGTTGTAAAAAGAGAAATGCTGTCTCGCCAGTTTTTATCGGGAAATTTTGTTGAATTTCTCTACCAATACCTGCTCCAAAAGGTGGATTTGCTAAGATAACATCTTTTCTGTCTTTTTCTTGTATGTCATTGATATTTTCTGCTAGTGTGTTCATGTGACGGATATTTGGTGCCTCAATACCATGTAAAATCATATTCATAATACCAATAATGTAGGCAAGAGATTTGATTTCTTTTCCGTAAAAAGTTTTGTTTTGCAAAGTTGTCATTTGACTTGAAGAAAGCTTGGCTTGATTTTCTGTCAAATATTTATATGCCTCCACCAAAAATCCAGCACTTCCACAAGCACCATCATAAATTGTTTCTCCAATTTTTGGATCTACTATTTTAACAATTGTTTTGATGAGTGGACGTGGTGTGTAATATTCACCACCATTTCGCCCAGCATTGCCCATATTTTTTATTTTTGACTCATAAAGATGTGAAAGTTCATGTTTTTCTTCATAAAGTCGAAAATGCATTTTGTCTACCACGTTCAAAATTTCTCGTAATTTATAACCACTAGAAATTTTGTTTTTGAGTTCACTAAAAATTTCACCGATTTTGTATTCAATAGTATTTGGATCTTCAGCTTTAAATTTTTTTAAATAAGGAAAAAGTTTATTATTTACAAAGTCTCTCAAATCGTCACCATCAAGTGCTTTATTGTAATCCAATTTTTCATCACCATTTTTAGGACAAGCCCAAATATTCCAGAGATATTCTGGAGACAAAATATATTCATAATTTTTACCTGACAAAATGGCCGACTTTCTTTTGTCTTCTTCTAAATCATCAAGGTATTTCAAAAATAAAATCCAAGAAGTTTGTTCTACATAATCTAACTCCGTTCCGCAACCAGAGTCAGTATGAAGTATACTGTCAATGCTTTTGAATGATTGTTCAAACATAGTTTTTTATTGTTTTAGTGATACTATTTTAACAGAGATCAGAGGTTTTGTAAATCTAACAAAAAATCACCTTTTAAGATGATTTTTGCTAAAAAAATTTCAGTTGGTGACAATTTGTCACCGACTCACCTAATCCGCATTAGACAATCCCTCAAATACCTCAGTAGCATAGACCACTTCGGCAAAATCCACCATCGTCGCATAATCTTTGACAGCAAACCAACCCTTCAGACCATCTTTCTTCTCAATCTGACACCATTTTTTGTTGTCACAAGCAATGATTTTTACTATCTCATCTTTTTGAAGTGTTGTGATTATAGTACTGTCGTCTTGTGGTGATCTCTTAAGAGCTAAGGCTTGCAAAAGTGTTACTTCTGTATCTCTCGCATAAAAATCTTTTGGAATATTTACCAATATATTATTTGTAGAAAGACTATAATCATCAGCAAAAAACCAAGTATCCAAAATACTTCCACGAGTTTGGGTTGTCAATTTTCCTTTACCATCAAAAAGCATGTTTTCATAAATACCTTGTATAGTTCCTAATGACTTCAAATTTTTTCCGTCATATTGATAAAAAGTTGTCGCATAATCACTACTAGGACCTTCGTCAGTGACAGCAATCTCTTTTAGCTTGTCACTTTTGTCTATATCCACAATACCAAAATATCCCGCAGGCACATTTCCTGGTGTGGTAGTCCCCATATCGTCAATATGTAATATTGCGACATAACTATAATTTATTTGTTTGAATTCAATACTAATGTTTTCTTTTTTGCCATCACCATTTAGATCTTCTGCCTTTTCACGATATTGATTAGATTCCAAAGGTTTTGATTCCAAATAATTATTGTAAGCATCTAGATCTTGTGGAAATTGTTCTTGTTTTTCAGAAAACATAACATCTTGATTTTGTTCTTTTTCCAAATTCAAAACATCTTTTGAAAAGAAAAATTTGTTCATTATCAAAAAAAATAACACCAAAAAAATGATACCACCTCCCAAATATATATTAATTTTTTTATTACGAGACATACAAATGATTAGAATAAAACATAACAACCTTTGATACTTATCATACTACTCTAGTTTAGTTATTTAAGCAATAAAAAATCACACTAAAGTTAATATAGTTCAATAATTTTTGAAGATAAACTATTTCTTCATATTGAGCAAAGTCGTAACCAAACTTGTCATTTGATCCTTTTTGCTTGGATGACTCTCCGCAATAAGCAAAGTAAGAGCTGTCAACGCACTTGGATTGATATTTACTCTTCCTTTTATCTTAGCTTTACGTAAAAACCAAACAAAAGCAAAAGCTCCACTACGCTTATTGCCGTCGGTAAAAGGATGATTTTTGACCATAAAATATAATAGATGAGATGCCTTTTCTTCAGCTGTCTTATACAAAGAATTACCACCAAAAGACTGCATCACATTACCAACAATACCTTCTACACTAGCCACATTTTTTTCTTGAGCAAATAACTCTGAGGCTTCACCTTTTTTGATAAGTTCTTGACGAAGTTTGGAGATAGCCTCTGTCAATTCTTGACTTGTCAATTTTACTGCTTTTCTACTGCTTCCAATCTTATTTAATTTGTCTTTGTCATAAGCGTCCAGTGCCACCCAAGTACTAGCAAATTCTTTTATTAAATCCAAAACCATTTTTGGATCAAGAGCTACATGTTCTGGCAATAAATTTTGGATACTATTTACAGTCTTCAAAAAAGAATTGTAATTTTTTACAATCTGTTTGCGATTGATAGTATAACCTTTTGTTATATGTTCTTTTAAAATATTTGTTGCCCACTTACGAAAATTAGTTGCTGTTTTAGAATTTACTCTGTAGCCAACTGAAATTATAGCATCTAAATTATAATATTCTATATTACGTCTAATCTGACGATTTCCTTCTAATTGAACTGTTGCATTTTTTGCAACAGTTGACTTTTTATCTAACTCTTTTTCTTTGTATATTTTACTCAAATGACGTGAAATAACAGATTTATCACGTTCAAAAACAGTAGCTATTTGATCTAAATTTGCCCAAATTGTATCATTTGAAAAATCATTGCGTAATTCAATAGAACCATCTTTTGCTTGATAAATTACAACATCATTTTTTAATTTTTTGTTTTTCATAAATTTGTAAATTATTTTATATATAAACTATAGCAAAATTTAGTAATTTTGTAAAAAACAAAAAACCACCTTTTTCAGATGATTTTTTGAAAAAAATTTTCAACCGGTGACAAATTGTCACCAACTCACTTATTTTTAATTCCCTACTTCCTCCTTACCAAGGAGTACCACCATAACAAAAAAATACTAAGCAAAATTTCTAATACTAACAAACTATAAAAAACAAATTTCAAATTACTTTTGTCAGGCTGAAACCAAGCGATATCCACTTTGCTATACTTCTCTATATTCATTTTTACATCATAAAAACTAACATCCTTTTCTCCTCTTAGCCAACGAAACCAAGTCTGTTCAGAATAGACCAACAACGATTCTTCTTTGGTGAAATAGCTAGAAAATAATTGATGATTGACTTGTATATGTCCGAGTTGTGGTACAAAACGCATATTTTGCAAAGTATCCAAATTGGCTTCTCGCAAGATATCCAATTGTTTGCCATAATAATAACTAGCTCCCAAAAACTGAACATAAAAAGAAAAAACAAACAAAAATAAAAATACTATTTTTTTGCTAACTGACATGACCTTTTCTTCAAAAAAATAAATCAAAGGAAGATGCAATAATACCATAATAGCGACCAGCTTCCTCACAGACCAAGTCTCATCTGTCCAATAACTAAAAGGAGCAGTAATCAGCAAAAGCAATAAAAAAGACACCAAGAGAAAAACAGCCGTTTCTTTTTGTTCACGCCAAAATCTTTTCCAGACAAACAAAGTCAAAATAAGCCAAGGACTAAACAAAAAAATACTTTTGCCTATAGAAAAAAATATACCATAAAATCCTTCCCACCAAGTCCAAATTTGGAATTCATGACTAAGCGAATACACGCCAGTCCAAGCACCATATACTAAATATTGAGCAAGCAAGACAGATAAGATAGCTACAAAAGCTGGTAAAAATAATATTATGAAATGCTTCAGATAATCTTTTTTTGTCAAAGATTTGTTTTGTCTATCTACCAAAAAAACAAACAGTAGCACAGGCAAAGCAAAAATTATGGCATAAGATTTAGCCGTGACAAGTAAAGCAAAAGTTATAGCCACCCACCACAAAGAAACTCTGTTATTTTTCCACTTGAGCAACATCAACAATAATAATGTCAAATAAAAAGTTTGTTGGTATTCCATACCCAAATTGCTATAAGGCCAAATAATGGAACCAGTAGCTATCACCACAGGAAGCAACAAAGACGGATACAACTTTTTGCGCAAATACCAAACTACATAAACTAGCAACCAAACAGTCAAAGCAGAATAAAAAATAGGTACAATACTCAAAAAAGTAAAATTAGAAAAAGCAAATAATTTAAAAATTAAAATAAAAGGAACATACAAAAACAAAGAAGATATTCCAGCTCTTTTCGCCGCATATTCACCAGAAAACAATGACATAGCTGAATCAGCTGTTTCTTGTTCATAGCCACCAAAATTCATTTGCCAAGTCAAAGTAAAAAGAAACAAAACAAAAATAAAAACTAAAAAAGCCTGCAAATGCAACAAAATATTTGGAAAACGAAGACGCAAAAGAGTCCAAATAGCTACGACCCCATCACGCCAATTTATTTTTTTGCCTTCATCTTTCGATCTTGGATTATACGAAATAGCAATTTCTGGAATCTTGATACCATCTTTGGCTAGATAAGAAGTCACTTCAGGACAAAAAGCAAAACCCTTTTCACACAGTGGCATGCTTTGCAATTTTTTTGTTGCTATCAGTTTGTAGCAAGTCGCTTCATCTGTCATCTTTTGACCAAACAAAAAATTGGCAACGTAAGTAACCAATTTGCCACCCCAATAAAAAAAGAAAGTACCACGTTTATTATTTTCTTTATTTCGAGAACCATAAACTACTGGCAAATTTTCATTTTTAGCGTATTTGTACAATCTTATGATATCATCAGGATCATACTCCAAATCAGCATCTTGTATGATAGTATATTCACCCACAGACTCTTTCAATCCCGTATGTATAGCCCCGCCTTTGCCTTGGTTTTTTTCATGCAAAATAACCTTGAAATTTTCCAAATTATTAATTTGTTTTTGGTAATCCAACAAAATATTTATACTCTTGTCAGACGAACCATCGTCAACAGCTATTACCTGATACATCAAACCAGATTTTTCTAGTGATACAAACAATTTATCCAAAAGTAGTAGTAGAGTCTTTTCTTCGTTATATACAGGCACAATTACACTAATATCTATGTTCATAAAATATGTGTTTAAATAACGCTTACACTTTAACAAAAAAAGCCTTCTTTGTAAACAAAAACTACCTTTCTCAGGTAGTTTCTTAATATCTATTTTTTCTTAATCTTCACCACAAAAAACCCTTCAACATACTTGTCCGGCAAAATACGTAAAGAACTTGCCAATTCTTTGCTAAATTTCTCCCCTTTCCACTCTCCTAGACTCTTTCCTTTTAATAAACCATTTAGCTCTACTTTTTCAATCTCTACTTCTGCCCCAAACTTTTCTTTTAGCCAAGCAATTTGCCCTTCATTTTCCTCTGGCGCAAAAGTACAAGTAGAATAGACAAGTGTGCCACCAACTTTCAGACAAGTCCAAGCCGAAAATAACAATTTCTTTTGTAAAAAAGCATGATCTTTGATATTTTTTTCATTCCAATAACTATAACTGCGTCTGTCAGACAAATCAATTCTCGCTTCCGCACTACATGGCGCATCAAGCAACACTTTGTCAAAATAATTACTATATTTTTCAAAAATCTTGATTCCATCTTCGTTTACTAGCTCAAACTTCCAAACTTCTTTTTCCGCATCTTCTACACCGAGCAACTTCATATTGTGAGCAAGCTTTTCAAAACGAATTTTGTCGAGTTCATTGGCAACTAGCTCACCATCTTTGCCCATCATCATAGCAATTTGACTGGTCTTACTGCCTGGAGCTGAAGTCAAATCTAATATTTTTTCTCCTGGTTTTGGATCGAGCACCACGACTGGCACCATACTAGCTAGACTTTGCAAATATATTTTTCCGTCAGTAAACAAATCTGTTTTCATCAATTCAGACTGACTTTTGTTTTCCAAAATAAAAGCATCAGCAAACCAAGGCACTCTTTTTACCTTGAAACCTTTTTGTTGCAAAATTTGTAGTACTTCGTCTCTCTTGTTTTTTATGGTATTCACACGAAAAGTAGTCGGACGTGCTTTGAAAGTACTGACAATTTTGTCGGCTTCACTGCGGCCAAAAATTTCTTGGAGACGAGTAAGGAATTTTTCAGGTAATTTTGATTGATTTTGGGACATAATAATAAAAAATGACAAACTTATTTTATTAATCCAGAAATTTTATAAAATATTTCACCTTGAATATTAGATTTTTTTACAAATCCAAATTTGCGAGAATCAAAACTCTCACTTCTATTATCACCCAAAACAAAATATTGATCTTGCTCTAGTTGTATAGAAACATCACCGACAGTATCTCCTTCTACATAAGATTCATTCAATATTTGTCCATTTATCATAACTTTGTTATCTTTGATTTCTACTTTTTCTCCAGGAAGACCAATTATTCTTTTAATATGAAATGCTCCTTGTTCTGCTTTAGATTTGAATACCACGATATCTTCTCTAGCAAAATCCTGATTAATTTTGTCTACCAAAAGATAATCACCACTATTGTATGTAGGACTCATACTTACTCCATTAACAAGAAAAGGAGTAAATACATAAAAACGAATAAAACTAACGATAATTATAGTAGAAATTATATTAAATAAAATAAATACTACATATATACTCAAAGATTTCTTCCAATTACACAAATAATATTTTTTGTAAAAGTAATGAAATACAAAAAATGTGACAACACTTATTAGAATACTATAAGAAAAACCAAGACCTATAACATAAAAGATAGCTAAAAGAAATGCATTTACAAGCGCTACGATAAGATGAATTACAAATGACTTTTTATAAGTTAGATTTTCTATTTTGAAAAGTTTTGAAACTAAAAAAAGAAGACCAGCAAACAAAAAAAATGTAAATGCCAAAACAAATAAAATAAGAAAAATAATAAATTCCATAGTACTTTATTTAAAGTGTATGAATAAAAATTATTGGCGGAGAATGAGGGATTCTCCGCCCTAGGCGGACCAACCTCGCAAAGCACGCCTTGGGCTGTGGGCTGGCAAGGTTCTCAACTAGCGGAGAATGAGGGATTCGAACCCTCGATACGGTTTCCCGTATACCGCCTTTCCAAGGCGGCGCACTCGACCACTATGCGAACTCTCCATTATTTATTATTTTCTTCTAAAAAATTTTTTAACAAATATTTTAATCTTTCACGACCTTGTCCAGTCTTCAAAAACATTTCTTCAGCTTGTGCATCTTTTTTATTTAAAAATGCTTGATAATAAACCAATTTCCAAGGTCTTCCTTTCTTAGTAAATATTGAACCATCTCCACTATTATGTTCTTTCAATCTATTCTTCAAATCTTCTGTAAAACCAATATACTTTTTATTTAATTTATGACTATATAATATATAAACATAATACATAATAAAAATATGATTAGTCTAGATAAACAACCACCTTTCTCCGCCCTAGGCGGACCAGCCTCGGGCTGGCAAGGCGGCGCACTCGACCACTATGCGAACTCTCCAGGTACTAGTTATAAAGTTTATAAAGTTTATAAAGTTAAAAGTTTATAAAGTACGTGAGAATTTTAACCAATTTAAGCCTTTTTGTCAATCTCAATAAAAAACCCTGAAATATATCAGGGTCAAATTACTTTATAACTTTACAAACTTTATGAACTTTACAAACTACGTTACTTTCTAAACTCCTTTATCAAATCTATCGCGCTATCCACATTATCTACTATCTGATAAAGCTCATCATCTTCATCCCCTGTTGTTTCAAACTTATGTACAAATATTTTTTTGATAAAAATATGAAGTGGTCCCCAAAATTCATGACCAAAAAGAATAACTGGAATACGCTCCATTTTTTTGGTTTGAATAAGAGTCAATACTTCAAACAATTGATGCAAAGTACCAAAACCACCCGGAAAAAAGACAAATGCTTTTGATGGCGCGGTAATAATCAGCTTGCGAGTAAAAGGAAAATTGAAACTAATCGCTTTTTTGACATAAGCATTATAATTTTCTTTGACACCATGTTTCATATTGATACCAATAGAATCACCTCCCATTTCAAAAGCACCTTTGTTGGCAGCTTCCATAATTCCAGTACCACCACCAGTCACAGTAGCAAATTTGTTTTCAGCCAAAGCTCGACCAAGTTGGTAAGCTGATTCATAATACGGTGAATCTTTTTTCATAGATCTCGTACCAAGCACAGTTACATCTTCAACAAGGCCTGTCAAAAATTCAAAGCCTTCTACTAGCTCAGCCATGATTTTGAAAATTTTCCAATCCGTACCACCAGTTTCACAACGAAAATTGGTAGGGTCAAGTTCACAAATATTCTCTATATCTTTTTGATCTTTGATAAATTCAAAAGCTTCTTCGGCTGTTTCTACTATGTGCCATCTATCTACATCTTTGTTTTTGATAGAACCAAATTTCATAGACTTTTCTTTTACAAAATCTACCAAAGGTTGCCAAAATTCTTTTCCAACCAAAATTATTGGTGAATGTTGCATATGTCCCAATTCCATCAAATCTACTACTTCAAAAAATTCATCCATCGTACCAAAACCGCCAGGAAAAAGCACAAAAGCATTGGACGGTGAAATAAGCATTACTTTACGAGTAAAGAAATAATAAAAAGCCGTCGAACTTTTTACGTAAGGATTGATACGTTGTTCAAAAGGAAGCTGAATATTTATACCAACAGAATCTCCACCTGCTTCAAAAGCTCCTTTGTTGGCAGCTTCCATAACGCCTGGTCCACCACCTGTCAAAGTCGTGAATCCACCTTTGGCCAACAAAGCACCAAGCTTTTCAGCCACTTGATAATATTTGTTTTCCGGTTTCAAACGAGCAGAACCCAAGATAGTTACTTCATTTTTCAATGATGACAAAAATTGATAACCTTCAACAAACTCAGACATGATACGAAAAATACGCCATGACTCACGAAAATCTCCACTTTCATTCAAAGAATAACTAAAATCTTTTTTGGCGTTTTTTTGAATTTTTTCTATTGTTTCTTTTTTCATAGAGTTTTCTCATCCCGAGCTGGCGAAAGCACAGCGAGGGATCTTTCCTAAATTAAAATATTTTAAATTAGACCCCCTCCACCAAACTCGCAAAATTTAATAATTTTTCTTCACCAAGTCTTGGTGCGATGATTTGCATACCAACTGGTAGATTTTTGCTATCTTTACCAACAGATATAGAAATACCAGGTAAGCCAGCAACAGCAGAAGGACTAACAAAAATATCAGCTAAGTACATCGCCATCACATCGTCTTTTTTGGCACCAATCCCAAAAGCAGTAAAAGGTGAAGTCGGAGTAATAAGTAAATCTACTTGAGCAAAAGCTTGATTAAAATCTTCAATAATAAGCGTGCGAACTTTTTGCGCTTTGGAGTAATAAGCATCATAATAACCAGATGACAAACTATAAGTTCCGACCATGATACGACGCTTCACTTCTTCTGGGAAACCTTCTCCACGTGATTTTGCATAAATATTGTACAAATCTTTGGCTTCTTCTGATCTTACACCATAGCGGACACCATCAAGACGACCAAGATTCGAACTGTCTTCACTAGGCACAATAATATAATAAACAGGAATACCATATTTAGTATATGGCAAAGAAACTTCTTTGAACTCTACTTCCAATTCTGTATGAGCTTTTATTTTTTCAATTTTTTCTTCAACAATTTTTCTAGTTTCTTCATTCATACCATCAATGTTGAAATACTCTTGTGGTAAACCAATAACAAATTTTTCTTTTTTATTTAAATTTTTACTATATTCTGGCACTTCATCTGACACAGTCGTAGCATCTTTTGCATCTATTCCAGCTATTACTTCCATAAGTATCGCAATATCTTCCACCGTCTTACCCATCGGTCCAACAGTATCTAGTGAACTAGCCATCGGCATAATACCATAGCGAGAATTACGACCATAACTAGGACGAAGTCCGACAATTCCACAAAAACTAGCTGGCTGACGAATAGAACCACCAGTATCTTCGGCAATACTAAAAATACACTGATGATCAGCTACCGCAGCAGCAGAACCACCAGAAGAGCCACCAGCAACTTTGGTCAGATCATGTGGATTGGCGACTGGTCCATACATCGAATTTTCATTACTAGCTCCATGTCCAAAAGCATCACAATTATTTTTACCAAGTAGCACTGCACCTTGAGCACGAATTTTGGAAATGACAGTAGCTTCAAAAGGTGGAATATAATTATCCAAAATTTTCGCCGATCCAGTAGAACGTAAATCAAGAGTATCAATAGCATCTTTGACCGCAAAAGGAATACCAGTCAATATTTGTTGTTGACCATCAGCAATCATCTTATCGGCTTTCGCAGCTTCCGACAAAGCACTTTCTTCAAAAACTGAAATAAACGCATTTATTTCTCCATTACGTTCTTTTATTCTTTCCAAACAGCTTTTAGTCAATTCAACTGAGGTAAATTCCCCACTCTTCAAACCTTCGTAAGCTTGTTTGATTGTAAGTTCATTCAAATTTTTCATAATATAAAAATTTCCGCGTCTATCCGCGTTTGTATCTTAATTATTCCGCGTCTACAAAAACGGCATCCACCTTCAACAAATCACCAGACTTTTTAGGAAAAAGATCAATCAATTTTTGTCTCTTTTCTTCAGATGATTCAATGACAATATCTTCACGAACCACATCTTCTAGACCAGTTACTTGGGTAGTTTCTTTGACACCATCAGTATTCACTTCGGACAACATATTGATATAACCAAAAACAGCGGACAATTGTTCACTATACATCTCTACTTTTTCCTCCTCTAACTGCAAACGAGCCAAAGTAGCTATTTGCTGTATTTGTTCTTTATCTAGATTCATAAATAAGATTTATAATAGAAATATTATAACAAGATGGTATAGATATTGCAAGATAACAAAAACTTGACTGATTCTGTATAAAATAATATGATAAATACAGCACGGAGAAAGGTGGTATAATCGACCCCCATCGATTGAGTACCCACTCACCACTTCTCTCCGTGCCCCCTTCATATATTGAAAAAAATCTCTAAAAACAAAACATTCCTTTTTATTTAAGGAATGTTTTTTTATCAAAATCTTAATTATTTCAAATATTCTTTTACACTAAGTATTGCTTTCCTGTCTTGAGGCAAAAAATTATATTCTTCCATATTATCCATATTTACCCATGCATAATTTTTATGTTCATGACTCAGCTTAACTTCTGAGACATCATCACATTCACATAAATAATAAACTCCAACAATCTGCCAATTTTCCTCTGGAAAAGGTTTTGGCATCCAATGATCCACAAAAAATGGCTTATAGTTTTTTACTTTTAAACCAGTTTCTTCAAATACTTCACGCTCTAATCCTTCGAAAGGATGCTCTCCAAAATTCAGACGTCCACCAGGAAATTGCCATTTACCATCATTTACATGTTCTCTGTCGCTTTTTCCTTCTTGCAAAACAAGAGTTTTACCATCATGTATAATTATCCCCTTACTGGCAACAAATAATTTTTGTATCATATGTTTATTTTAAAATTGCTAAAAAATCTGCTTCATCTAATATACTCACTCCCAACTCTTGAGCTTTATCATATTTACTTCCTGGACTTTCTCCAACTATCACATAACTTGTTTTTTTACTAACTGAGCCTATCACTTGTCCGCCATTATTTTTTATTTTTTCAGTTATCTCTTCTCTAGACAAATTTGGCAAAGTACCAGTAAGCACAAAAGTCATGTTTGCTAATTTTTCTGAATCTTTTTGTTTTTTGATAGTTTGAATTTTGACACCATTAGTTAGCAAATCTTCCAAAAGTTTTTTGTTATCATTTTCAACAAAATAATCAAAAATTGATTGAGCTACACGAGGTCCCACATCACTCAAATTTTCCAATTCTTCTTTTGAAGCTTCTTGTAATTTTTGTAAATTAGAAAAATGATCTGCCAATTTTTCAGCAGTCTCGACACCTACATGCAAAATACCAAGAGAAAAAATGAATCTAGCAAAAGTAACTTTTTTAGCATTTTCAATTGCTTCAATAAGATTTTGAGCAGATTTACTTGCAAATCTTTCCAACACTTCCAAATCCCCTAGTTTCAAAGTGAAAATGTCGGCTACATTTTTTATCAAACCCTCATCAAGTAATTGCTCCACAATCTTTTCTCCCATGCCATCAATATTGAAAGCTTTTTTGGAAACAAAGTGAATGATATTTTCCAATTCTTTGGCATAACATTTGTTATTACTACAAATAAGCGCCACACCTTCTTTACTATCTCCAGTAGCCAAACCATATTTTTGCACTTCACTATGGCAAACAGGACAAGTCTTTGGTTGTCGCACCTTTTTTTCTTCGCCTGTTCGTAATTTGTCCAAAACCCGCACCACTTTTGGAATAATATCACCTGCTTTTTCGACAACGACCGTGTCGCCAACACGAACTCCCAATCTTTCTATTTCGTCAAAATTATGTAGTGTCGCATGTGTCACTGTCGTACCTGCGAGCTTGACTGGCTCCATCAGAGCAACAGGTGTCAAAGCTCCTGTACGTCCAACTTGCCAATAAATTTCTTTTATTTTTGTTGTCCCTTGTTCTGCTGGAAACTTGAGAGCAATCGCCCAACGAGGAGACTTACCAGTAAAACCTAAAGCTTTTTGGTACTTTACTTGATTTATTTTTATGACAACTCCATCTATCCAAAAACCAAAACTATTTTTTTTCTTTTGTAATTTTTCATAAAAATCCCAAATAGTATCTATATTTTTACATACTTGCCAATGTTTGTCAGTCAAAAAACCAAGCTTATCCAAAAGTAACAATTCTTCTTCTTGAGAATTTATTTGTAAAACATTTTCATCAACTTTGGAAATATCATAAGTGGTAAGACCAAGTTTTCTATCCGAAACAATCTGTGGATCAAGCTGACGAATAGTACCAGCCGCCGCATTGCGAGGATTAGCAAAAAGAGCTTCACCAGTTTTTTCTCTCTGCTTATTTATCTCTGCCAACATCTTGGCTGACAACCAAACTTCGCCTTCAGCTACCATATCTATTTCTTGCCTTAACTTTAGTGGTACTGAATGAATTGTTTTAACATTGACCGTCACATCTTCCCCTACTTTGCCATCACCTCTTGTCGCAGCTGTTTCCAAAATACCATTTTTGTAAGTAAGTACCATGTGCAAACCATCAATTTTCAATTCACACATATAATCCAAATCCTCTGGTCTAGCGCCCAATTCTTTTTCCAAAATTTTCAAATTTCTTTCTTGCCAATTTTCCAAATCTTCCAGATTGAAAGCATCATCAAAAGACCACTGCGTGACGGTATGCGTAATTTTGTTGAACTTATCCAAAGGTTTACCTGCAACCCGCTGAGTTGGTGAATCAGGCGTAATTATTTCTGGATGCTCGGCTTCTATTTTACGAAGTTCATCCATCAGACCATCATACATCTGGTCAGTCACTTCTGGGTCATTCAACACATGATAACGATAACGCAAATCATCGATTTGTTCACGGAGTTTTTCAATTTTCTTTAAGTCTAACATACTCAATATAAATATATTTATTTGTTTTAATGTTTTAATGTTTTAATAAAATTGAGATAAAATAGAGATACGTCGAGATAAATTTAATGTGTAATTAGTACCGAATGTCAAAATATCAATCGTAAATACCACTCCAAAATCTGATTACCCAAAAACATAGTAATAATAGTAGCCACAGTTAAATATGTTCCAAAAGCTACTTCTGCTTTCATTTCTTTTTTCTTACGCATTACCAAGAATATACTAATAATACCACCAATGACATAAGCAAGCCAGAGAGCTAAAATAACTAATTTCCAACCCAATAAAATACCCATCAAAAAGCCAATTCTAATATCACCACCACCAACCCATTTACCTTTGGAAACTACAAATTGCAAAAGAAAAAAACCAGCACCAATCATCGCCCCAAGCAACATAGACAACCAACTAGAACCCAAAAACAAAGCTAAAACAAAAAATATTACAGCGCTTCCCATTGTCATAATATCTGAGACTTCCAAATATTTCATATCATAAACAAAAATAAATACCAAGACAAACATAGCCAAACAATCTCTCACAATAGACAAAACTGAAAAATCACCAATAAATGTATAATAATAAAAAACAAAAGAAAACAATAAACCCAAAATCAATTCGACTCTAGGATACTGACAAGAAATCTTGGTCTGACAATTACGACATTTACCACGCAAAAAAATAAAACTAAATAACGGAATATTATCATACCATTTGATATTACTTTTACAATTTGGACACATAGACCTAGTAGTCAGAGAAATATTATTTTTCAATCTCCATTCCAAAGCATTGAGAAAACTCCCAAAAACAATACCAAGTACAAACAATAATAAAAAACCTAAAAAAGTATAAACAAACATAAATTAAAGATAATAAATAATCAGCACTTTTGACTAACAAATTATAACATATTTTTTCAACTTAAAAAAGTCCTTTTTCAAGGACTTTTTTAACAAGTATAATATGATAATATTATTGCATCATACCTGATTCAGTAGCTGTAACAAAACCAGCATCAAAACCACCAGTACCCAATTCTAAATCAACAGAAATAGTATAAGAATCACCATTATTTACTGAATTGTAAACATAACTTTTATCAGCATCAGGATCAGCAGGAACTAGACCCATATAAAGTGATGCATCAGGTGATGTACAAGTAGCTGCAAAACCACTAGAGTCTAAACATACAGAACTAGCTGTTGCACTTCCTAACACTAAGTTAGTACTTGTAGGATATGAATTTTGATCTGTGTAAAATAATTCCAAAGCAGTTTGAATTTGCTTAACATCAGAAAGACGTTTAGCATCATTAGCTTTTTGACGTGCTGAACCCAAAGCAACTACCGCTAAAGTAGACAAAACACCTATGATAGCGATAACAACCAAAAGTTCAATCAACGTAAAACCTTTTTTATTCATTTTTATCACCCCCTTCCACTGTTTTATATAATAAATTCATAACAACTTATTACTAAATTTGTAAAATCTTTTTGACTTTTTCTACAGTTTCAGAAGGCTTAAAATGAGCCTTGATTAGATAATCTACAGCACCCAACTCAAGACCTTTTTCTACATCATCCTTTTGACCTAAATTAGTCAATAATATAACAGGTATATTTACAGTATTCTTATCTTTTTTCAAATTTTCTAAAACAGTAAAACCATCCATCTTTGGCATTAGTACATCAAGCAAAATTATATCTGGTTTTTTCTTTTTTGCCATTTCCAATCCTTCTTGTCCATCTTTGGCCAAAATTATTTTAAATTTTTCTAATTCAAATTTAGTTTTGTAGATATTTCCTAAAAAATTATCATCTTCTACCAAAAGTACTGTTGGAACTGTATTTTTCATAATTTAATTATTTAACTATATACATTTAGATTATAACAAAATATAACTATAAACAACAAGTCTTCTGTGGATAATACTTTAAAAATTTCTTAAAGCCAAACCAATAGAAACAGACATTCTTGGACCCAAATCATCTAACATTTTTTTTATTCCATCTTGATGTATAACTCTTGCCCAAGGATTGCCAACAAAAATTTTCATATCAAATTCTTTGGCTATATAATCTTTTATCAAAGGAAACAAACTAGAACCACCTGTCAAAATAATTTTTTCTGGTTTTTTGCCAATATTACCACTTTGTCGCAAATACAAGTCAAAACTATATTTTATTTCTTTGATAATTGGATCCAAAACTGGTAAAAAATCATCCAAACTCAATTGATTATGAATACCTGATAAACTTATTTTTATTTTTTTAGCTTCTTCTACTGAAGTACCCAAAGAAGTGGCTAAAACTTTATCAAAATCATTACCACCAATATGCAAACTTCTATAAGTCATTGGCGTAGCATTGTCTACAATAAAAAAATTAGTACGCTCTGCTCCTACGTCCAAAACCATAGTAACCATCTTGTCTAAACCAACCAAAGATCTAGTCAAAGCAAAAGCTTCTGTTTCTAGTTCCATCAATTCAAGACCAGCTTTTTGAAAAATAATAGAATAAAAAGAAATCAATATTTTTGGGGCAGCTGTCACTAGCATTGTAATGTTACCATTGTTATTTTCTGTTGGAATTCTTTGGGGAATAATTTGCATTTCTTCTATAGGAAAAGGAATCATCTTCGCTACTTCTGCTTTTATAATATTTGGGATCATTTTTTCTTCTACTTTCGGCAAATTGATAACTGTATGAAAAACTTGTGAAACAGGCAAACTAGCAGAAGAATACTTAGTATCTACTTTACTTTGTTTGACCAAAAATTTTAGCATCTCAGCATATTCATTGATACGTGTATCTTTTGATAAAATATCTTGAATAACATTCAAATCTAATTTAGAATTATTATTTTTGACTTCTTGTAAAGGATTTACATTATCAGAAATTCTAGACAATTCTTCAATATCTTTATTTTTGACATAAACACTACTAAGATGTACATCTAGATTTTTGTCCAAAATACCATAAGTCCAAAGTTGTGGACGACCTTTGGTATTTTTGATTTCTACCAACTTGATACCATGAGCACCAATATCTACACCTAAATAACTTTTTGCTTTTGACATAAAAAAATAAATTAGATATTTGTATTATATCACAAACTACTACAAACACACAACAATCTTTACAACTAATTACTAAACAAAATTAATTGGCAGACATCTGCAAACCACTTTCATCCAAATTCAAAGATATATCACCTTGCAAATCTGTACGCCAAATAGTACTAGAAGTAACAATTCTTTCCAGACGTTTCAAAACACGACGAGAAGGATGACCAAACTTATTTTCCAAACCACAAGAAACAACAGATTGTTCTGGAGTTACTACCTGCAAAAATTCTTCAATAGAAGAACTATCACTACCATGATGTCCTAATTTCAAAATATCACTATCCAATTGTTTGCCATATATTGAAAGAAGATACTTTTCTAATTCTTCTTCAGCATCACCCATAAAAAGTAAATTCTTGTCTAAATAAAACAATTTGAAAACAATCGAAGTATTATTGCCATTGGCCTCTGACTTAGTATTGGGAATATTTTTGTTTTCTTTCAAGGAATGATCCGGATAAAAAAAATGCAAAGTTGTACTAGCAATATCTACGACTTCTTCTTTGTCTACTTCTATATAATTTGCTCCTTCATTTTGCACAGCTTGCCAAAATGACAACCACATTTTATCAGAATTTTTTTCCAAACCATTATAAATAATATTTTTGATACTAAACCTTTGCAAGACTTCTTCACAACCACCATAGTGATCCAAATCTGGATGAGTAATCATCAAATAATCCAAATCTTTGTCATAATAAGGCATCACTCTTTCCAGAGCCTCTAAAACACGTCCATCCATAGAACAATCAATCAACATTTGTTCACCATTGGGAAAATTGACAAAACTAGCATCTCCTTGTCCAATATCTAAATAAGTTACTTGCAAAGTATCTGTTATCTTTTTACTTGCCACTTCTTCTAACTTGTTATTTTCAGTTATTTTTTCTTTTTTCAAAAAAAATAACATAAATAAAATCACACACAAAACAATAAAGACAAACCAAAATATTTTTTTCATATTTTTTAAAATATAATTTATAAAAAACAAACACCACTCATTAGTGCTGTTTGAAAAAAACTCCTACTTTCATAAATATTATTTAAAACTAGCCACAAAAGTTCCTTTGGCCTTTGTCTTTGCACTACTCAAATCAAAAGTACCACAAACTTGAGAATCATTCATCGCCAAAATTTCTGCTTGACCAGCATTCATACCCAAAAGAGCATTAGTAGCATTTGGACCAACTGGCAAATACATTTCAGCTGTTACCCAATAAGAATTACCATAACCAGAAGTTGGATCATAAATAGCTACGTCTACTGCAGAACTAGCATTACTAAACACTAGGCCAAAGACACCAACACCATTTTCTTCACCTTTTACAGGACTATTTAAACCTGTTAATTTACTAATAGAAAAATCTTTGTTAGAAATATATATATACAATCTACCACTTTGTTTTTTTGCTTTGGCATAGACAAAAGTTGTCGCATCAAATGGTCCACCTTCCACAAAAGAAACATCTGATGAAATCAAATTTTCTATAGTTGTGATACTAGGACAACCTACTAAATTTTCAGACACAGGCAATTCTGCACTATTGTTTTCTACTGAACTACAACCAGCACCAACAAACAAAAATATTATTAAAAATACAAATATTTTACTAAAATTTTTTATCATAAAAATATTTAAAAATAAGACTTATTTAGTTTATCTTTTTATAATTTTCTTGTCAAATTTTTTTATATAAAAAACAAGTAACAAGTATAAAGTAATCATGAGCCACAAAGGAATAGACAAATCAATCGTCGCAAAATGCAAATTTGAAAAAAAAGTTACTACCACCACAATATACTTCATTGCAACAAAAGACAACCAAGACAACACCTCAGCCACAGGTGCAAAAATAAAACTGAAAACTAAAACAAAAAAACCACTAAACATTATCCAAGGTAAAATCCATAAAATCAAAATATTTACCACAGGCGCGACAATAGACAAACGATTGAATTGATAAAGTATTAGTGGCAAAGTAGCTACAATCGCTGAAATAGTGGTTAATAAAGATGCTTTGATACCAAAAAATTCTGGAATTTTTTGAAATTTACGCTCCAAAATTGGTGACAAATAAACAAGACCCAAAGTAGAAATAAAAGACAATTGAAAACCAGCATCCCAAATCAAAACATAAGGATTTTGTAAAGCCATAATAAAAGCTGTCAAAATCAACACATTGGCAATATGAGCTTTTCGACCAATTTGTTTTGTGAGTAAAACAATAATTCCCATAATCCCCGCTCTCACTACTGAAGCACTTGCACCTGCAAAAATTACAAAAGTAATTATACCAAAAACAATCAAATAAAAAGCTTTCTTACGTGGGATATACAAATAAGTACAAAGTGAAATCAAAATAGAAGAAACAATAGTAATATTATAACCAGAAATAGCCACAATATGAGTGACACCTGTCCGACTAAATAATTCATTCAATTCTCCCAGTCCACCACGATAACCATACAAAAGTCCAGCCATAAAACTAGCATAAGGTTCGTGCCAAATAATATTTATTTTACTAGCGATGCTACTTTTAAAAGCAAATATTTTGGAAAAAAACCACTTACCTTGATTGATAGCTATTCTTTCTATACTACTAGGCATACAAACCACAAAAACATCATAACGAGCCAAATATTTGTCATAACGAAAAGATTCTACTGGTTCTGGTTTTTGCAAAGTACAGGCTACTTTCAATTTGTCACCGTAATTATAACGTGGATACAAACTATGTTTTAAATACACTTTACCTTTTACTTCTGTTTTATTTATAAAAAAATTTTTATTATTTTGATCATAGATATTTTCTACAGATAAAATATATCTTACTCCATCTAGTCTAATATCTGGTTCTGCACTTACCACAGCTTCTACTATTTTATTTTCCCCTAAATAAAATAGTAAATTATTTTGATTATTATTAGGTATAGTAACCAGATAACGCCAAATACCTAAAGAAAAAAACAAACAACACAATAAAACAAAACGCGTTTTTTTATTTTGCCAAAAAATAACTAACAAAAATAATAAAACAAAAAAAATTAGATACAAGTAAAATTTATCAAAATGCGAATCATAAATAGATTGGAAAGCAACAGACAATAAAAAAGAAAAACAAAACATAAAAAATGTTTTGCTTTTTGAATTCAATAATTTAGACATAGCCCCTCTTCTATGATTTAAATTTTAATTTAATAACTAAAAATCTTTGGTATAAACTTCATCTCCACTGTCTGTAATAATTTTACGATTACCCAAATTACCATTATTTTCAAGATCTTCCACAGGTAAACTAGCAAAAACTTCTAGAGGTAAATCAGATGGTGGTTCTGCCGCTTTAGTAGTTGCTTTTTGAACCAAAGGAGTTTTGACATGAGACATAGGAAAATGCCAGAGTGTGGCTAATTCTTCAATATTTAACACAAACCATTTTGAAGCATAACCAATTTTTCTTTTACGATAAGCCTTTATAAACTCAGTTTGTTTTTGTCCTTTTTTCTTTGGGTTGCGAATACCACCAGTAGAAGATTTTTCAACAATAGAATTGGAAGTCGGACTATTGAACTGATTAATAGCACCTTTGAGAGCGTTGACTCCTCTTTCTGTTTTGAATACTTCTTTTCTCGCTACATAGACACCACGCATTTTAGTTTTGAAACCAATTTTAGAAATTTTCTTTTCCATATCTTCCACCAATTTCATCTGACCTGGAGTCAAATATTTCAATTGGTTTTTTTCACTACTACCAGAGTCAGCGTCTCCACCACTACTTCTCTCAGTACCAACTACTTGAGCATTTATTTCTTCAAAACTTTTCCAAACTTCTTTGGTCAAAACATTGTCAGTAATAAAAGAAAATGGACCACCTTTTTTAGCACCACCACTTTCTCCAATCATTTCTTTTATTTTACTAATAGTTTTTTCTTTCCAACTATTATCAATTGGTTCTACTATAATCTGAAACCACATTTGTTCACCAGGTCCAATACGAGTAAAACTTTCCAAAAATGTTCCCATTGGATCTTTCAAAACTGTATCTTTGGAAATATTATGTTCAAATTCACGATAACTACGCAAAGGAAAAGCATAATCTTCTGACAAACTAAAATCACCAATCCAAGCGTCATATTCTTTGTTTGGAAACTGTTGTGGTACAAAATTGACATAATCCTCTACTTCTGTGATTTCTGCATCTGGATATTGTGCATACACAGAAGCTTCTACTAAGTCACGGAATTCTTCTTCAGTCCAAACCAAAAATTGGATATAACCTTCTATACTAACAATTTCCATACTATACCATTTTTGTTTGTAACCTTTGCGAAACTTGTCATAAAAACCAGCTTTATCAAAAGCACCCGATAGATGAGCAAACATTTGTTCTACAGCCAAAGGTGTTTGCACATTTTCTGGAGGTATATCTATAGCCAACAAAACAGATTTCCACTTATTGGTATTTTTGGTATTTTGAATATAATCAGCATAAAAATTTACCACCACAAAAGCAAGCAACCATACAAAAAACAACCAACCAAATATAGCATAAAATTCTAATATGACTGTACCTGTAGCTTGGTTGAAAAAATCAATAATAGTGTTCAATACCAAATTTATATAGTATTCCATAATTAAACTTTCAATAATTTAAAAACTATTGGAAACAAAACTAATACTCCCAAAAATAATAAATACCAACCATT
The DNA here is from genome assembly GCA_041674805.1 of Candidatus Magasanikiibacteriota bacterium. Lineage (GTDB taxonomy): Bacteria > Patescibacteriota > Patescibacteriia > Magasanikbacterales > UBA922 > UBA1557. Next base: position 386,312 of record JBAYVA010000001.1, read on the forward strand.
GCTTCCAGCAATATAGCCAGCAAAATAAACCAAAAACAATATAATGACAATCAAAACTGTAGTCAAAATATGTAAAAAACTATCACTCATATTAATTAGATTAAATATGTAAGTATTATAACACAAAACAAAAATCCCCGAAACTACGGGGATTTGAAACTGTGAACAAATGATTTTACTTCTTAGAAATCTTTTGCCAGAAAACCAACAAAGGACTAGCAATAAAGATAGAAGAATAAGTACCAAAAGAGATACCAATGATAAGTGCCAAAACAAAATAATGAATAGTACTACCACCAAAAAAGAATAACGCAATTAATACTAATAAAGTCGTGAAAGAAGTATTGATAGAACGAGAAATTGTCTCATTGACACCTTTGTTAACAATATTTTCAAAATCATCATAACCATATTTGATCAAATTTTCACGAATTCTGTCAAATACGATAATAGTATCATTGACTGAATAACCCAAAATAGTAAGAAGAGCAACCACAAAAGGTATATCTACCTCTACACCCATATATTTGCCAAGAAAGGCAAAAACACCCATAGTAATAAATACATCGTGGATAAGAGCCACTACAGCGGTTACACCGTATTTCCAAGAATGTATTGGCTTTGAAACTTTTCTAAAAGCATAAGTAATATACAAAACAATGGCAATAACTACAGCGATACCAGCTTCAAAAGTTCTACTTTTCATTTGTGAACTTACTGATGAACCAATTACTTCCAAACGTTCTTCTATCAATCTATTTTCTGGTTTTTCAGCATCAAACTTATCTTCTACTGCTACAAAATTAGGATCCTTTACAGCTTCTGGATCAATCATTACATCTACCATTATGTTTTCAAATTCAGAACGTAAATTTGCCAAAATTTCTTGATGTTCATCTTCTGAAATAAATCTCATTTTCAAAATATAAGCATTTTCACCAGTTGGTTGTACCAAAACACTACCATAAGTACCATCAGCAAATTGAGCTTGCATACTTTCCAAATCAGGTCTTTCACTAGTAAAACTTATTTCCATAAGTGAACCACCAGTAAAATCAATACCTGGTTTCAAACCAAATGTAATAACTGCAAACAAACTTACTAGCAATAATACTCCCGAGAAAATAAAGAATATATTTCTATTTTTTACGATATTGAGCATATTTTTATTCTTTTTCATTATTAATAAAAGTACCTAGAAACAACCAACCACCATCACGCTTTTTGAACCAAGGTACTACAAATCTAAGCATCACACGAGTAATGATAATCGCACTAAACATAGACAAAGATACACCAAGGAAAAGAGTAATAGCAAAACCTTTGACAAAACTTGTACCAAACCAAATCAACAATAAACAAGTAATCAAAGTTGACATATTACCATCAAAAATAGATGACCACGCACGTTTGAAACCTTCTTCTACTGCTGCTTTTAAACTTTTACCACTTCTCAATTCTTCTTTTAGACGTTCAAAAATAAGAACATTAGCATCAACTGCCATACCAATAGAAAGTATGAAACCAGCAATACCAGCCAAAGTCAACGTAACTCCTATCAACTTGAAAATAGCCAAAGTCAACGTAATATAAAGAGATAAAGCAATGACAGACAACAAACCAGGCAATCTATAATAAAACAACATAAATAACATGACCAAAATCACACCAACAATACCAGCATACAAACTAGAAGAAACAGATCTATCACCTAGACTTGCTCCGACTGTTTGTTGAGAAATAAGATTTACAGGTACTGGCAAAGCACCAGCATTCAATCTTTGTGAAAGCAATCTAGCTTCTTGTAAGGTAAAACTACCAGTAATAACAGCACGTCCATCAGTAATAGCAACTTGTACAACTGGAGCACTAATTATTTCATTGTCCAAAAATATTGCAACTTGTTGACCAACATTACGTTTGGTAATATCTGCAAAAAAATCTTTACCTTCACTATCAAAATTCAAAGCTACTTGAATAGCACCAGTTTGACCATCACTAACTACTTCAGAACGTTCTAGATTTTTACCAGATAAACTAGTATTTTTCCAAGGTTCTTGTGGAGGCAAAATATCTGTAGAAGATTTGGTATTTACCAAAATTCTCCACATTTCGTATTCTTTGGTAGTTCTTTCATCTTTTTTGAAAATGACATGATAACCAAATTGAGTTTCTACTGGTCCAATGATTTGACCTTTTTCTGCAGGAAATATAGCATTTTCAAATTCTGTTACCATCATACCAGCAGAAAACCAGCCAAGTTCACCACTGTTTTGTGCTACACTTGGATCTGTAGAATTAGTTTTGGCTAATTCAGCAAAATTATCAGCAGTCGCTTGATCATAAATTTCTTGAGCTTTTGCCAAAGCTTGTTCTTTGGTAAAATTTTCTGTATTACAATTGGTAGCACCAGTATAACAAATCAAAATATGACTTGCTTCAACTTCTTTTTGTCCTTCACGTTCCTCACCTCTTTTGACGATATTGAAACCTTCAGTATTTTCAATCAAAGTTTTACTGACTTCATTTACTTTGGCAGTCTTTGCCCAATCGTATAATTCAGTATAAACAGAACTACTACCAACATAATCTAAATATCCACCATTGTTTTTACTATTTTCATCCTCAGAACTTTCACGTGCAATATCTTCAAAAACACTATTTTTTACTTTTGTTTTTTTCAATAAATCATTTGCTTTTATTTTTGCTTCTTTATTATAAGTATCTAATTCTTTTTGTTCATCAGCGGTCAATTCACGAGCTGGTTCATTGTTTATTTCTTTGAATTCCAAAATAGGTGTAGTACCAATCATCGCAATAGCTTGATCTACATCAGAGACACCTGGTAATTCAATAATAATTCTATGTGCATTTCCTACTTCTGTTGTTTGTACTTGTGCTTCAGAAACACCAAGACCATTTATTCTTTTTTCAATTACATCACGCACACCTTCTACAGCAGCACCTTCTTCACCAGCTTGAATATTACTTGTGTCAGCTTCATAAACCAAATGAGCACCACCTTGCAAATCAAGACCTAAACGAAATTGTTTTTCAGGAAAATGAGGCAAACCTAATTTGACAGTAGTATTCACCCAATCAATACCTTTGTTAAAAAATTGTGGACTAACAAATACACTAGATATGAATAAAAGTGCAATGATTCCAAAAATTCCCCATCTTAATTTGCCACGAATATTTGCTTTTGTCATAAACTTATTTTTTTCAACAAAATCGTTGAATTATTATTTTTTAAATACTTAAAACTTCTCTACTAAAATAATAGTAGTCAATTGGTCAATATTGTATCTATTTACCAATAAAAAGTCAAGCATACTTAGTAACAATAATAGCTTGACAAGTTATATAGCTCTATTTAGCAATACGCTTTCAAATTGATTATTATTTCAATCTAAAATTTACAACTCCAAATACCAACTTCTAAATTTAAAATAATTTATATTTAAAGTTTTAAATATTAAAAAAACAACACCAAATATAAGTGTTGTTGCAAAAAATAAAAAAGATTTTTGTCGCCCGCCGTCGCCCCAAAGTTTGGGACGGCGGCGAGCATGACGCAGTTCATTGATGCCTTCTTTTTGTCTTGAGCACCACCCACCTTCCTCTCGTTCGTCTGAGCCAGCGGACGAAACGGAAAGTTGAATAGCACACCAAAACTGAAAAGCAAACAGCAATTACTGCGAAAATGATCAAAATAATCATGCCCAACTCCTTTGTCTCTGCCCCTCGCAGAGAACACCTAAAATTAGCATATTTTTTCAAAAATGTCAATAAAAAAAGACAGCCACAAAGCTGTCATAATAATCTGTGTAATCTTTTTAAACTCAGTAAAATCAGTGTCTGAAGTGAAGGCGCGCCCGGATTGTGGATCCAGGCGGGCCATAATTTTTTTTCTGAAATAGACGACGCTAGTCGCTTTCGTCTGGTTCAGAAGCCCTCTCTCGCTTGTCTACCATCCATGACCAAACGAGGCAGGCGACAGCAAGAACAGCGAGAATGATTTTGTACTCCATGGTTCCCTCACTACCCGCGAATTGCAGGATTAACAAAATAATAGCAAAAAACAGCCAAAAAGTCAATGCTTTAGCCAAAATTTGAGTATTTTAGTATGATTCTTTTAAAATAAAAAACTCTCGTTTTTGACGAGAGTTTGTATTCAAGATACAAGTTACAAGAAACAAATTCCAAATACCAATTTATTTTTGATTTAGGATTTATGATTTTTGATTTGTTTGTATCTTGTTTCTTGTTATTTAAACAACTATTTAGGATCCATGACACTTTTTATATTTCTTACCTGAACCGCATGGACAAGGATCATTACGACCAACTTTGTGGCCTTCCTCATCAAGAACTTTGCCTTCCACAATCCCCGCTTCAGCATTGGTAGTCTTTTCAGCACCTTTGAGCGTCATTTTGTCTGTCGCCATAATACTTGGTGCCAATTGTAAACCGATGTTAATTTTAAAGAATGTATAAACAACTTCTTTTTGAATATTGGCTAGTAATTGATTGAAAAGATGAAAACTTTCTTGTTTGTATTCAACCAGTGGATCACGTTGACCATAACCACGCAGCCCAATACCAGTCCGCAAATAATCAATAGCTACCAAATAATCTACCCAAAGATTATCAATAGTTCTAAGCAAAACACTTCTTTGTAATTCTGACACCACTTTTGTTTTGTTTTCATTTGTCTCAATTTGATCTTGAATATTATTCAACATTTGATTATATTCATGTCTTGCTTTGGCCAATAAAAATTCAGTCAATTTGTCACGTCTTTCTACTTCACTCAAAGTATTGTTGTCTTTGCCAAAATCCAAAATAGTTTTTTTGTCTTCTTCTGACAAAGAAAAAATAGTTTTGATAGTTTCTACTATTTCTGCCAAATTCCATTGAGTATCATCTTCTGTTCCTGTATGAAAAGATACTACAAATTCTATTTCATTTTCAATCATTTCCATTATCATGTCGTGCAATGACAAATAACTTTCTTTGGTAGACAACAAAGTTGCTTCTGGTTTTATTTTTTGTTCTTCTTTGCTAACTTCAATATTTTTTGTTTCTTTATTTGCCAAATCCAAAACTTGACGACGTTTTTTGTAAATAACACTACGTTGTTTATTCAAAACATCATCATATTCAAGTAAATGTTTACGAGTATCAAAATGATGAGCTTCTACTTTTTTTTGTGCACTTTCAAGCATTCTAGTAATAAAAGATTGCTCAATAGGCATATCATCTGGAATATTGAAACGTGTCATGACATTTTTTAGTCTGTCTCCGGCAAAAATACGCATCAAATCATCTTCAGTTGAAACAAAAAATTGTGTTTGACCAGGATCTCCTTGACGAGCACTACGACCGCGGAGCTGATTGTCAATTCTACGAGATTCATGACGTTCAGTACCCAAAACAAATAAACCACCCGCTTGTTTTACTTTTTCAAAAGCTTCATTATCAAAAGGAACACCACCAAGTTTGATATCTACACCACGACCAGCCATATTGGTAGCCAAAGTCACTGCTCCAGGACGACCAGCTTGAGCAATGATTTCACCTTCACGTTCATGATTTTTAGCATTCAATACTTCGTGAGTAATACCATTGATAGCCAAATATTGACTCAAATATTCATTTTTTTCTACAGAAATAGTACCAATAAGTACTGGTTGACCTTTGGCTTGACATTCTTTGATTTTTTCAACTATTGCTTTGTTTTTACCTTTTTCATTCTTATAAATTCTATCTGGAAAATCAGTACGAGCATCTTGTTTGTTTGTTGGTACTACTAAAACTTCTAATCCATAAATTTTGTAAAATTCTTCTTCTTCTGTTTTGGCAGTACCTGTCATACCACCAAGTTTGCGATACATACGGAAAAGATTTTGAAAAGTAATAGTTGCCAAAGTTCTACTTTCACGTTGAATATTAACATTTTCTTTGGCTTCAATAGCTTGATGCAAGCCTTCAGAATAACGACGACCTGGCATTTTGCGTCCAGTAAATTCATCAATAATAATAACTTCAGAATTTTCTACGATATAATCTTTGTCACGTTTGAATAATACTTCTGCTTTCAACGCTTGTTCTATATGATGTACAATCGCAATACCACCTTCAACATAAATATTTTCAATACCTAATAATTTTTCAAATTTAGTAATACCTGTTTCTGTCAAAGTAGCACTACGCATTTTTTCATCCAAATTATAATCTTCATTTTCTTTTAATTGTTTGACCCAAGCAGCAAATTGGTAATATTTGTCAGTAGCTTCCTCAGCAGGAGAAGAAATAATAAGAGGAGTTCTAGCTTCATCTATCAAAATAGAATCTATTTCATCGATAATAGCATAATGCATTTCATTGCCTGGACGCATCACCATGTCATCAATAGTCTGTACCATGTTATCACGCAAATAATCAAAACCAAATTCATTGTTGGTACCATAAGTGATATCACAAGCATAGGCTTCTTGACGAGAAGCGGTACGCAAAAACTCATTTTCTACTTTGAAACTTTCTTTTTCCATTTCTTCAGCTGTTAATTCTTCTGGTTTTATTACAGAAGAATCATAAACAAAAGAAACACGTTGATTTTGAATAATACCAACAGACAAACCAAGAAAATCATAAATTTTTGCCATCCAAATAGCATCACGTTTTGCCAAATAATCATTGACTGTCACCACATGAACGCCCTTACCTTCTAAAGCATTTAGATAAACAGCCAAAGTAGAAGTAAGAGTTTTACCTTCACCTGTACGCATCTCAGCAATTTTGCCTTTGTGCAAAGCAGCTGCACCAATAATTTGTACATCATAATGACGCATACCCAATGTACGCTTGGCAGTTTCTCGCACAGTTGCAAAAGCTTCAGGCAAAATTTCATCCAATTTTTTACCTGCTTGCAATTCTTTTTTGAATTCCAAAGTTTTGTTTTTCAACTCTTCATCTGAAAGTTTTTCATAAGATTGTTCCAAAACATTGACAGCATCTACCACAGTTTGCAATTTTTTTAATTCTTTTTTGTTTCCATCTGGAAAAATTTTGTGTAAAAATGACATATTTTTGATTATTTTTTCTGTTTAAAAAGCTGGGGTATTGTACCAGCTTTTATAGGTTTTGTCTAGATTACGTTCAAATAAATAAACAACTGAATTAATTGAGGCTAAATGTTTTAGATTTTGTAAATGTTGACTCTATATACTTAGACAACTCTGAAAACAAACCAGCCAAAGCTCCATAACTATAAACTATATCAAATAATCCATTTTTATAATCCTCAGAATCATCACTATCAATTTGTTTAAATTCATTTATTTTTTCAGAAAGAAAATTAGATTCATCTTTAAGAGAAGACAAAATAGACAAAACTTCAGACCTCAAAACATTGTCATCTACAGTAAACATCAAAAAAGAAGTCTCAAAAAAACTCATTCTTTTTATGAATTCTTTACAAAAATCAGAAGCACTTTCCAACAACTCAGGTTTTACAGATAAACATTCTTCTTCACTTTTAGCTAAGCTTTCAAGTTCATCCATTATTTTTTTAGATGAAATAAAATTTTTTTCTAAAATACTTATTATCATTTTTAGATTTTCTAAATGATGATGCTTTTCTAATAATTCCATACAATTTATTCCTGATAACCTTTGTTATTTCTCAAACTTTCTTTATCTTTGTCTCTCATTTTTCCTTTCATTTTTTCAAGTTCTACTTTCAAATGATCTTTTACTTTATCAATTGCTTTGTACAAATCTTCTGAATTCTTACTTACTCTAAGCAGTCTCCCAGGAACTCCCAAATTTACTTCTGCAAAATAAGGTTTTTCTTTATTTTGTTTATCCATACCAACTTCAATATCAGCACTTTGAATATTATCAAAATAATGAGTCATACTTTCTATTTTTTCCAAAGCATATTCTTTTATTGCTTCTGTAAGTTCAATGTTTGTGGCTTTTATATTTGTTGTCATATTTTTTTAATTAAATGAATTAATTATTTTTTATTTATTTTTCTATTGTATTGAAATCTACAAATTCATCCTCAGAAATACCATGACTTTCCAAATACTTAGATACAAGATATCTAAGATTTCCTTGAACATTTTCTAATGGTGAATTTGAGTTACTCTTTAAATTATTTTTTATGTCATTTAAAGTACTCTGAGCTAAAGCCCTATCAGCGTTATTACCAAAATCAGATACAATTTTATCTATTTTAAAAACAACCTCAGCACATTTGATTTTTCTCTCTTCATTATTAAGTCCTGACAAATACAACTCTTCAACTCCCTCCATACAAAATAGAAATGCATCACTTATAAATTCAAGTCTTTGATTTTTTACAGTTTCATTGTCATTACCAGCTTCCAAACCAGGCACAAAATAACCTGACAAATCATTTTTTCTCTCTGTCATAATTAATTATTACGTATTTAAAAGACAATTTCTTGCACTTCAGTCTCCAGATTTATCTTAAATTTATTATACACTTTTTCTTTTACTTCATCAATAAGATTTTTGACATCTTCAGCAGTAGCCCCACCCAAATTCACAATAAAATTGGCATGTTTTTCACTAACTTGAGCCTTGCCTATCTGAAGTCCTTTGCACCCAGCGTTATCTACCAACCATCCAGCAGATATTACACCTTTATCCAAAAATTCTTGTGGAATATCCTGGCTTTTGGCTTTTGGCTTTTGGCTTTTGACTACTACATTTTTGAAAATACAACCTGAAGAAGCAAAACCTTGTGGCTGTGTAGAATTTCTATATTGAATATTTTCAAGAGCCTTCTTCATCAAGTCCTTACTTTCTTCTGTACTCTTTTCTAGTTTCAACCAAACTCGCAAAATTACGTCATTATTAAGTTTGAAACTACTTTCACGATAAGCAAATCCACATTCTTCATTTGTCAATTCCAAAATTTCACCTTGACGATAGACTTCTACCCTTTCGATATTACCTTTCATGTCACCTCCCATAGCACCAGCATTACCACGCACAGCTCCACCGATTGTCCCAGGCACACCAATCCCCCATTCAAATCCAGTAAGCCCAAGTCTGACACTTTCACGAGCTACAGCTACAGTGATACAGCCAGCATCTACTTGCAAAATATCATTTTCTAATTGTTTTATTTCTGAACTAGCTACTTTTATCACCACTGCGTCTAATTCCTTATCAGTACAAAGCACATTACTTCCACCACCAAGAATAACATATTCCACATTTTCTTCACGCAAAAAATTCAAAACTTCTACAAGTTTAGAGTTATTATCAATTGTGATGAAATATTTAGCAGGACCACCAAGCTTGAAAGTAGTATGCTTGGACATTGGCTCGTTTAATTTTACTTTGCCAAATTTTTTGAGAGTTGTGTAGATTGTATCCATAAGATTATATCATCCTAAATCAACAGGAAGGGATCCCTGCCTGCCGGCAGGCAGGTTTTTAAAATTTAAACTTTGCTAATTAAATAATTATAATTTTAATAATAAACAATTTTAACAAAATACTTATTATGTTAAAGATGCTTGATCAAAATCAATCAAATAAACTCGTGGACAACGCGTCAAATCAGGTTTACCATTTTCATCTTTATAAAATAATAAAACAAAATTTCCACCATGATAATCATGACCATGTTCTATACCCAATTTTTTTATACATTTTCTTATTTTTTTAATCTTTTCTTCAATTTCTACTCTGAAAATAGTAGCAACACCACCACCAATGAGATCTTCTTCTTCATAATCACCAAAAGAAGGCCCATCTATTACTCCAGAAAATACGTCAACTATTTTTGATTTACTATTCAAAGTTGAAATTTTTACAATAGGTTCGATAGGTACATAGTCAAAACCTTGTCTTTCCCAAAAAGTATAAGATTCATAAGCTTTTTTCCAAGCCATAAGTGATTGAACAGGAATTTTTCTAAGTATGACTTTATTTTTCAAAGATTCTTCTTCCTTACCAAGTACTTTGTCAAAAAGAAAAGTATCAGGACCTGTCTTTTTTTGTTTTGTTCTTACTCGAAAATCTTCTTTATATAAACCAACAGAAGTCCATTCTGGATGTTCTCTTATAATTTCTAATTGTTGTTGTTCTGACAAAAATTGAATCATTTTTGAATATTTAAAACGTGCATAAATAATATCACTTAATAAACCTTTTCTGATAATATCTGCTAACAATTCCTGTAATTCTAATTGTTGTTGTTCTGAAGTATATTGAATCATACTTGCAAATTCAAAACGTACATATGAATCATTAATTAATAAACTTTTTCTGATAACACTTGCTAACAATTCCTGTAATTCTAATTGTTGTTGTTCTGAAGTATATTGAATCATACTTGCAGAATTAAAACGTACATATGAATCATTAATTAATAAACCTTTTCTGATAATATCTGCTAACAATTCCTGTAATTCTAATTGTTGTTCATGAGGTAAATTTTTAATCATCTTTGCAAACTCAAGACATACATATATATTACGATCTGACAAACCTTTTTTAACAATTTCTATTGATAATTTTTGTGATTCTAATTGTTGTTTATGAGGTAAATTTTGGATCATCTTTGCAGATTCAATACATATAATGCTATTAGAATCTGGTAAACCTGCCTTCACAATACCAATCAATTTTCCTTTATTAAATTTATCAACACTCTCTCGATACCTATCCACATCTTCCTGAGTAAAATCACTACCAGGCAAACTGTACATAGCACGAATAACAGGATCAACATCCTGTTCTTTTGATTCTAAAGTTTCTAATTTTTTATCTAAAATTATTGTTTCAGACATAAATGCAACTTGATTATTTTACACTTTTACACTATAATTTTGCTATATCATCAATAAATTAGATTATGCAAAAATTACTAAACAAAAATATTATCTACGTCACCCGTGACATCGAACGTGCCACTGGTTTTGACTTGTCTAATCCTAACTATTATATTATCTCAAATAGTAGCACATTTGCCAAGCAGATAGCCAAAGACAAAAACAACATTTTGCTAATTGAAGCTGAAAAACAAATAGATACTTGGGAACTTTTGGAAAAATCTGAAAGCAAAAATTTTATAAACAAAATTATTGATCCCCAAATATTGGTTTTCAAACCAACTACACAAATAGAAAAAATTTGTGCTGAAAATAATTGGAAACTATTAAACCCTAGTGCTACTTTGGCAAACAAAGTAGAACAAAAAATTTCTAGTGTAAATTGGTTAGATGAAGACAGTAAATATTTTCCTGATGCCAAAATAAATACTTGTGAAAATATTGAATTCAAAAATGAAAAGTTTATTTTACAATATAACCAATCTCACACTGGCAGTGGCACAATGCTGATTGAATCAAAAAAACAATTAGATGAAATAAAAAATAAATTTCCTAAACGTGATTGCAAAACCAGCAGATTTGTTGAAGGTATTTTGCTTACCAACAACAATGTTGTCACAGACAAAGAAACAATGCTTGGTAATATAAATTATCAAATCACAGGACTTGAACCTTTTACCAAAAACAAATTTGCCACGATTGGCAATGATTGGGGTCTAGCACACAAATTATTAAATGAAAATTTGTTAAAACAATACCAAGAAATTGTAGAAGCCATTGGCAAAAGATTGAGAACAGAAAATTGGCGTGGACTTTTTGGAGTAGATATTATTTGGGAAACAAAAACCAACAAATTATATTTGATAGAAATCAATGCTCGCCAACCAGCTAGTACAACTTTTGAATCACAATTGCAAATGCAAAATAAAAAATCAGAAAATGACATCACGACATTTGAAGCTCATATACTAGCCTTAATCGGTGAAAGTTTGAAAAATAAAAAATTGATTGCAATTACTGATGGTGCCCAAATAATTTTACGCAAATCACAAGAAAATATTGATACTGAAAATATAAAATCAAAATTGGAAAAAGAAAATTTCAATGTTATCAAATACGACAATGACAAAGAAAATTCAGACTTACTTAGAATCCAAAGTAATTCTTCAATTATGAAAGAACACGAAAAATTTAACGAAAACGGCACAAAAATTGTAAGAGGAATGAAGAATGAGGAAAGAGGAATGGTTTCGAAAATGATTGAACATTATTTAAATCTAAAAGTTGGAAATACGACAGTAACCTGCCCTTACTTCAATAATCGAAGATCACAAATCCGTGGTGCTCTCGCTGTCCTCATCGGCAAAGGTAGTCCTGAAAGTATTGAAGAAGAACTACAAATAATTTCTCTCAAAGAAAAAATTGACTTGAACAACTTGCCAGCTGAAAAAATAAAAGAATTTTTGGTAAATAATAATCTTGGGGTTGACTGCTCTGGTTTCGTTTATCACATTCTAGATGCTTTAGTGCAAGATAAAAAAAATAAAAAACTAAAACAAATTATTCACTTTCCTCTCGCCAAAAGTGTGGTAAGAAAAATGATTGCCAAATTACGTCCAGCTGAAAATTGTGGTGTCACGACTCTGGCTCACGAAATTAATAGTAAAAAAATAAATTTGAAAGAAGTGGAAGCCAATGATTTCATTATTTTTCTTGGCAGTGGACCAAAACAAGATTACAATCATATCATGTTTGTCGAAAGTGTCACTAACAAAACTATAAACTATATTCATGCGTACAAGTGGCCAAGCGATGGACAATACAACCATGGTGTCAGACGTGGCCAAATTGAAATCATTGACGAAAACAAAAATATTCTCGAACAAAAGTGGCTTGAACAAGAAAAAACAGCTGAAAACAATTGGACTTGGTTGCAAGCCAAAAGTGCGAATGAAATATTTGTAGGAAGACTGAAAAACATTTAACAAATATCAAAAAACAGTCTTACCAAATTTGGTATTATACACACAATATTTAATGCAATCTCTTATGCTAGAAATACCACGTTATTCTCCTTTTGACACTCCCAAAAGTAATGATGAGCTATATATAGAAATAGAAAATATTCTAAATAATCTAGAAGCAACTCTGGCTATTTTTGAATTGGAACAAGACAAAACCAAAGCCAGACAAGTAGGAATTTTAATTTACGAACTAAAAAATCAACAAACTTTAATCAATGCCGAAAATCACAAAAAAGTTGGAAAATTGACTAAGCGAGAAAAAATAGAAAATTTACTTTCACAAGCCAGAGAGATTTTGCAAGGCAATGAATCATCCCTGTCAAGATTTGATCTAGAAAGAGAAAGTGAAATATCGCACATTCCCCTACCACCCGAAGAACTAGAAGCTAAATATTTTAGCAAAGAAGATATTGCCGTTTCAAATGCTCTACTTGCTTTCAACATCACTGAACTTTTTTCAGAAGAAGAATTTGAAACACGAATTATTATTGATTCGAAACAAACTGGCAAAAATGACAATCACAAAATTCAAGAAGCGGTAGAACTAGTCACAGATTTTTTGATTGATAATCAGACCCTTAATTATTTTTGTGAAAATGCTGAATTTGCTACCACTCAAACAGCAATCAACATGCCACCAGATTTACTTTGGATAAAAGAAAAGAATCCCGCAGTTTGGCAAGCTATCAATACTTTAGTCAAAAGTAAAAAAGGTCCAGAATTTTTGAGACTACTCGCTGGTCAACCGACCCACAATACAGCAGTAGAAGAAACTGATCAATATGATCTCATGGCAAAAGAGTCTCTAGATGCTTCTCCCAATATTTTGAGTCTAGCCATAAATATATCAAGACAAAGATTGAAAAGTAGTGCAAGACAAGATTTGAGTGAAGCTGAAAAAAATGTTTTGGTGAATCTTTATGGTGCAGATTTTCTAAAAGACGCTGAAGAAGAAAGAGCCCGAGATATTATTTTTACACAATTACTTGCTCAGATTTTGAATGAAGATAAAAATGAAAAAAATAATGAGTCAATAATTCAACTTATTGATATGTTAGAATGGAGAGATATACAAAAAATGTTAAAAAATAATGATTTGAAAAATTTTGAAAGTATTCTAAAACGTATAGCAGAATACCTACCAAATATGACAGACGAACAAGTGAAAATGGTGTTAGAAAAAATGAATACTATCACAAAAGAAGCATTAGCTGAACCTGATAAAATACAAAAAAGAAAAGATGACGCACAAAAAAGAAAGGAAAAATTAGAACAAGACCTAGAAGAAGCACAAAAAAATGGTGATAAAAAAATTCTAATGTTTTTAACATTAGGATTCTTTGGTTCAAGAGAGAGACGAATACCAGCAACTACAGAAAAAATTGAAGATGTAGGAATAAAATTTTTAGAAGAAAGAAAAAATTATCAAACATCTCTAAAATTGTTATTCCTTCTATTAAAGCACAACGGGAATATTGCCAAAGAATTAACAAAAAAAGAAGATTGGGAAAAAAGAAACAAAGAATTCGCAGATTTTTGTATCCAAATATTATATCTTTACTCTAAATTACAAAAATATCCTTCATATCGTGAAGATACCAAAGATGGTAATATAAACAATTTTGATGGTTTTGTAACAAGTTATATAAAAGTAACTACTGAATCTAAATTACCTACAGATAAAGAATTAAATTTAAATGGAGCTTCACTTGTTGGTGCAGATTTCAGAAAAGCAGACTTATCCAAAATAAATTTGGAAGGTGCTGATGTTACAAATGCTAATTTTGAAGGTGCAGATTTTAGCAAGATGACTAACAAACAAATAGAAGGAGCAAAGTTTAATAGAGAAGATGATAATATTCCTAAGTGGATCAAATATGGTTTAGATGAAGAAGGAAAGTTTTCAAAACAAAAACTACAAGAAACTATTAGAGAGAAATCTAAAACAGAAACTATAGACTTACAAGATGCTAAACTGATGGGACTAGATTTATCAAATTTAAATTTATCAAATGCTAATTTTAGAAACTCAAATTTAAGTAGAGTAATATTTACAAATACAATTTTGATGGGTGCTGACTTTAGAGGTGCTCATATAGAAAGTTTACAATTAGCAAACACAAATCTAGAAGGTGCCAAATTTGATAAAGAAACCATTAACCCATTTAAAAAAACAAAACTAGCCAACGAATCTAACTATAGACCAGAAAGTGTACCGAAATGGATCCAGCAGGCATTAGATACAGAAGGAAAATTTTCAAAAAAAATATTAGCTGATAATATCAAAAAAGATAAAAAGGGAGAAATAAAATTAAACAATGCAGATCTATCAGGATTATCATTGAATGGCGTAGATTTTTCTGGAAGAGAAATCACTGGTACAAAATTTATCGGTACAAATCTAGAAGAATCCAAATGGAATAATTGTATATTAACTAATGTTGATTTTAGTGATGCAAACTTATACGAGGCTGATTTCAGAAGCACAAGCTTCAAAAATGTTAATCTTGAAGGTGCAAGATTTGAAACAATAAAAATAAAAGATTCAAATAATATTCCACCTTGGATACGATATGGTTTGGATAATCCAGGACGTTCAGGAAAATATTCCAAAAAAGACTTAATAGAATATATAAAAAGACATAGCACTCTAAATCTGAGAAATGCTGACCTGCCAGGGATTGATTTAAGTAAATTTGAATTAAATGGTGCATTATTCAGCGGTGCAAATTTAGAAGGAGCAATTTTTACTAATTGTTTATTGAAAAAAACAGAATTTGCATCTGCACAATTAGAAAATGCTAGCTTCAGAGGTTCAATTCTAGAAGAATCCGACTTTGCCAATGCAAATTTACGTGGAGCAAATTTTAGTGGTGCTGACTTAAAAGATGTAAAAAACTTAGATGGAGCCTATACCCCCGTACGCGTTGGTATTCAAAGAGAAACTGAATATTTTAATTCAAATTTAGTTGGTGCAAACTTCTCAAATGCAAAAAATATACCACCACACATCCAAGAACGATTAGACGAAAACGGTATATACCACTAAAAACCTCCACAAAAAAGCCTTGTCTAAAGGCTTTTTTTGTGCTAAACTAGATTTATTAGTTAAATATAGATATTCTTGTAAGTATTTATTATTTTTGTTAAAGAAGTTTTGACTTGAAAAAGATCCCTCGTCGTATTCTCGACTCAGGATGACGAATACCCTTATGCTAATACCTTTAGAATCACTAAATCTACTCAGACAGGCCATTTTCTTTGGTCTGGTTTCTTGTGTTTTAGCTTTTCTTTGGGCTCCACTTTTAACCAAATTAATGTACAAATACAAGCTGACTAGATGTCCGGAATATGATGCTACTCTAGCCATGGGAGCAAGAAAAAGCAAAATAGGTGTGCCAGTCATGGGAGGTCTTCTCGTCATTGTGACTGTTGCTGTCATCACAATTGCTTTCAACTGGGAAAGAAAATTCACTTGGGTACCAATTGGCGTCATGCTTCTCGCTGCCCTACTTGGTGGTATTGATGACGTCATGAATATCTACGGACACAAAAGACGCAGTCGCAAACTCAAACAAATTTTGACACTTATCAAAGTCCACAAAGATTGGAAAATGCGTGTCTGGTATGCTCTCACTTTACCTTGGTCAATCTTCAAACGTACTTCTACTTTTCTTTCACGTCATCCTGGCAAAGGTATTCACGTTCATGAAAAATTATTATTGCAATTCTTGGCTGGAACCATTACCGCTTGGTGGATTTATTTCAAACTTGGTGAAAGCTGGCGCGAAATCCACATTCCTTTTGATGGCTTCATCAATATTGGTTGGTGGATCATTCCTCTGATTATCTTCTTCGTCATGTTTACTGCCAATGCGGTCAATGTCGCCGATGGTATGGATGGACTTGCAGGAGGATCTCTGATTATCACTTTTGCTGTCCTCACTATTCTCAGTTGGTTGGCAGGTTTCAAAGAAATGGCTTTTCTAAACGCCACCACTGTTGGTGCGCTACTTACTTATACTTATTTCAATATCAAACCAGCTCGTTTCCAGATGGGCGATGTTGGCTCACTCGGGCTAGGGTCTTTGCTGGCTATCAATACCATAGTTCTCAATCAAATGTTACTTTTGCCTTTATTTGGTTTTATTTTTTATGTAGAAATTTTAAGTGTTGTCATCCAAATTTTTGGTCGCCAACTCTTGGGCAGAAGAATTTTCAAGATGGCACCAATACATTATCACTTCGAAATGCGTGGCTGGAATGAAGAAAAGACTGTGATGCGTTTCTGGCTTATTCATGCGGCGTTTGTGTTGCTTGGACTTTGGATATCACTTTATTAAGCAAAATAAGTTTATAAGCAGAATAGGCAGAATAACTATTATGAAAATAAAAAAATCTTTTTTCAATATTTTTATTATATTATCAATTGTTATTTTTGTTTTTATTGGATACGAAATGATTAGAGTTAAAAATAGTGATCATAATGTGTTTCAAAGATGCCGATATAGATTTTTTTATGAACATTGGCAATGTATATCAGAGAAATTTAAAGAAAAAAATCATTGCAATATAATACAAAATAAAAATTTTTGTTCAATAAACCCTGGTTGCTCTTGGCTATCTTGTTCTGCTTATGGTTACAGTGTATGTGATAAAAAAGGCACTCCAATACCCTGTTAATAAATCTTAAATATGAACAAGTATTTAAAATGGAACGAACAAACAATCCAAGATTTTTCTCCCGAAAACATCAATAGTCTTTACAACCAAGGCTATGTTTTTACTAGAGTGGAAAAAGGTATGATGAACCAAACCAGAAGTCTAAGAATTGATTTGTCTAAATTTGAATTGTCATCTGAAAATAGAAGAGTCTTGCGCAAAGCAGAAAATTTAAAACTTGAAATAAAAGATTTACCGACGTCAGATTATCATTGGACTCTTGGCAAATTGGCCAAAGATTTTTATGATACCAAATTTGGCGATGGAGTATTTTCAGCCAACAAAGTAAAAGAGATCCTAACAACACAACAAAATTTCAACAAACTTTTTGTTTACAAAGTTGCAGAAAAAAAAATTGGTTACACTATTTGTTTTGAATCTGCAGAAATGTTGCATTATAGCTATCCATTCTATAACCTAGAACCTAACACCCAAAACCCAATACCTAGTCTTGGCATGTCGATGATGCTGAGTGCAATTGTCTACGCACAAGAAAATAACAAAAAATATATTTATCTTGGTTCAGCTCAACGTCCGACAGATATTTATAAATTGCAATTCAAAGGATTAGAGTGGTTTGATGGTGAGAAATGGAGTGAAGATTTGGAGGAGTTGAAAAGTATTTTGAAAGCAAAATAAAAAAAATAATCTAACAAAATAATTATGAATGAAGAAAACACAACTACTAATAAAACATTCAGAATATATAATAGCGTAATAATATTTGATATTCTTTGGTTGTCAACAACATTAATAATTACACTGTTTTTATTTTCCTCAACATTTAATATAACAAGTATTTTTTTAGGTATTTTTTCTTTAGCCTTTACTATATTCATGATTATAAAAATAATAAAAGATGCCTCATATAAAATAATTTTAGATAATAATATATTAAAAGAATACAATTATTCTGCACCTACTTTAAGAAGTATAGAAATAAAAGATATAACACATATTTCTCAAGTAGAGTACTCTGTATTAGAAGAAATAAAACAAGATAAAAACAATTCACCTTTTATACAAATAATCAATCAAATATTATCAAAAATTTTTACATTATTACTTAAAAAGTCTACAGAGCATACAGACATGCCTATGTTTGTACTTCAAGGTAATTTCAAAATCTCAAGATTTCCATCAGTTCCTGTTAATATAAAATTAATACAAAGACTCATTGAATTGAATCCATCTATTATAGTAGACAAAAAATTAAGAAGGTGGTTACCAAAAAAACTTCAAAAGCAATTAAACATGCACCCTACAAAACTAGAATATACATTTGAAATTATTGGAAAAATACTAATATCCATACTAATTGTCTTAATAATATTATGGGCAATTCCACTAACTTTTTTTTTACTAGATAAAATTGGAATTTTAAATACTATACAAAATTTGATAAAATAGCTGAATCTGCTGATTTTTCTAAATAGTTTTAATTATGCAAAAACAAAAACATATACATTTCATCGGCATCTGCGGAGTAGCAATGAGTGCCCTCGCAATCGCTTTCCACAAACGCGGATATACAGTTACTGGAAGCGATAAAGGCTTCTATCCTCCAGTTTCAACTTATCTAAAAGATGCAGGTGTACCTTATTATCCAGGTTGGCACGTTGAAAAAATGACGAAAAACGGCGATCCAGATTTGATAATCGTCGGCAATGTTGCAGGCTCAAACAATCCCGAATGGATGTACACCCAAGAAAAAAAACTAAACTACAAATCTTATCCAGAAGCTATTGCTGAATTTTTTGTCAAAGAAAATTCTATTGTCTGCGCGGGAACATTTGGTAAGACTACGACTACTTCCCTACTCGCTTGGATTTTGCAAGAAAATGATTTTGATCCAAGCTATATGTTTGGTGGTATTAGTCTAAACGATATGCCAGCAGCCAAATTGACTGACTCAAAATATTCTGTGCTTGAAGGTGATGAATACAAAAGTGCTCGTTGGGATGATGGTGCCAAATTTTTTCACTACTCACCTACTCACCTACTTTTGACTTCTGTAGTTTGGGATCATGCTGATGTCTATCCAACAGAACAATCTTATTTCACAGCTTTTGAAAAACTACTCAGCAACTTACCAGAATCTGGACTGCTCGTAACTAGCGAAAGAGTAAAAAAAGAAATGTTAGATTTTGCTAAATGCAAAATTATCACTTACGGCAAAGATGCAAAAAATGATTATGTTTACCAAAATGTGACAGTAAACAAAACAGAAATAAAATTTGAAATAAAATATCAAGACCAAATTTTCCAAATCAATTCTCCTTTGCTTGGTGAATATTTGGTTGATAATATGACAGCTACTTTTGCCATGGCACACCAACTTGGTCTAGCACCTGACAAAATTATTCAAACTACAAATACTTACAAAAATGTCAAAAGACGCTTGGAAAAAAGACTGGCTCTAGATATTACAGTCTTAGACGACATAGCTCATTCTCCACAAAAAGCTTCTTCTGTTTTGCAAACTCTAAAAAATATTTATTATGATGGCAAAGTAATAGCCATCTTTGAACCAAACTCAGGCAACAGACAAAAAGAAGCAATACCAGGCTATGATAACAAATTTTCTGATGCTGATTTAGTCATTATTCCCAAACTGACAGTAATCAAACAAACACCTGAAGAAGAAAAAGCTATTGAAGGAGAAGAACTAACTGAAATAATTCGTAAGACACAAAAAAATGTAAAATATATTGATAATGATAATGAACTTGTTGATTATGTTGTCAAAATTGCTAAACCAAATGATGTGATTGCTTTCTTAGGTAGTCATGGCTTTCGTAATATGATTGAAGCAGTAGTAAAAGGCTTGAAAGGCTTAAAAAGCTAGAAAAGCCTGAAAGGCACAATCAAAAATAATTCAAAAAAGCCTTTTAAGCCTTTCTGGCATTTCAGGCTTTTCCAGCATTTGATTATATGAAAATTCCAAAAAACGCCAAAAAAGTTTTCACCGGAGTTCTCTTCGATGTTTATCAATGGCCTCAAAAAATGTTTGATGGTACTTTTAAGACTTTTGAAAAACTATCAAGAAAACATAGTATACAAGTACTAGCAGTTACTACAGACAAAAAAATTATTGTTTTGAAAGAACAACATCCAGATATCAAACCTTTTTATGGTGTGATTGGTGGAGGACAAGAAGGCAAAGAAACTCCACTACAAACTGCCAAAAGAGAACTACAAGAAGAAACAGGCTATACTGCAAAAAAATGGGAATTGATTGATAAGGAAACTCCTTCTAGCAAATTGGACTGGACACTATACACATATCTAGCAAAAGATGCTGAAAAAACTCATGAACAAAAACTAGATTCAGGTGAAAAAGTAGAAGTCATGAAAGTAAGTTTTACTGAGTTCATGAAATATGCTACTAATCACAATTTCATGTCTACTGGTCTTAGCTTTTATCTTCTCAAATTGAACTATCACAAAAAACTTGGGGAATTCAAGAAAAAACTTTTAAATAAATAATTCAGTTTAAATCTGTTTGAATCAATGCAAAAAAAACAGACTCTCTTCAGAGTCTGCGTAAATCCGCGTTATTTTCCGCGTAAGTCAGCTTCCTACTTACCTTCATCCACAATTTCAGCCAAAACATTTTCACCTTCCATATCAGTAATCATCAAAGTTATACCACACATATCACACTCTACAATGTTTTCTACTTCCAAATTTGGATAATTTACCAAATCAACTTCATTTTTACATTCTGGACAAACTAATTTCATATTTATTTAATTATTTGATTTAAAATTAGACATAAGATAGAATACTACATATAGTTCAAAAAATCAAGTTTTACACTTTTAAATTAAATCACAGGTCACATCCGTAAATCTGGATTATCCGGATATCCGAATTTTTTATGAAAACCCCCCAACCAACATTCACCGAGCTAAACAAAACACTCGGTATCGACGTCTACCTCAAACGTGAAGACGAACACAAGTATTCTTCACACAAAGGTCGTTCTATTCCACTCATGGTCAAAAAGTATAACAAAGAAGAAGACATCACAAACTTTGTAATTTCTTCTTCCGGCAATGCAGCCATCGCCGCTATACACACTATCCAAGCTCACAACAAAAATAATGATAAAAATTTAACATTAAAAATTTTTGTTGGCAAAAATATTGATAAACAAAAATTGAAAGTTTTGCAAGCAATTATCGAAGACAAAAATATTTCTCTTGAGCAAGTAGAAAGACCAAAACAAACAGCTTTTGCTCTCGACAAAGAAAATAAAGCCAAAAATTTACGACAATCCACCGATGATAATGCCCTTACAGGTTACTATGAACTAGCCGAGGAATTAAACAATATCCCAAACTTGCAAGCAATACTTGTACCAACATCTTCTGGCACTACAGCCCAAGGACTTGGTATGGCTTTTGACACAATACCCGCTTCCAAATTTGGTGGTCAACAACATCCCCAAATTCATATTGTACAAACAACTAGTTGTCACCCGATTGCTGAAGAATTTGATAAAAAGTTTGAAAACACAGAGACATCCCTAGCAAGTGCTATCGTCGACAACATTGCTCACCGCAAAGAAAAAGTCATAGAACAAATAAAAAAATCCAGCGGATCTGGCTGGATAGTGACTGACGAAGATTTGAAAAATGTAGTGAATATGCTAGAAGAAAACTGCAAAATAAAAATTTCTTATAATTCTGCTTTGTCAGTTGCCGGGCTTATCAAAGCAATGAATAACGGCTGGAAATTTGAGGGAGCGGTGGTGTGTTTGATTACAGGAATGTAAACTAGAATAACACAAATATCTGTTCACATCTGAAAATCCTTATTATCTGTATATCAGTATCATTTCCTCAAAATCGTCACCACATTATTCCCCTTTTTTACATCACTCACTTTCCCTTTCTTAGAATAATAATTTTCTTCTACTTCAAAACCAGCTTCGCTGCAAATCTTATCTAAATACTCAGGAGTAAAACCATAATAATATCTCTCACCCAATACTTCACCTTGAGGATTCATCCAAGGTACAACGAATTCACCTTCACTCTCCTGCCACTTACCTTTTTCCACAGTCTTTTGAGCTGAATCTGAATAAAGATTCCAATTAGTCAGAAGTACTCTACCAGCAGGCTTTAGAATTCTGAACATTTCAGACAAAGCCTGATGTCTAGTCTCTTCATCTGGCAAATGATGCAAAGTTGCAACACAAAAAACTAAATCAAAACTAGCATCATCAAATGGTAATTTGGTCATTTCTGCCTGAATATATTTATTGTTCGGAAAGTCCTTCTTAGCCTCAGCTAATTGTCCCTCACTTTGGTCCAAACCTATGTAATCTATAGAGTCTTGAAATTTTGCGAAAATCTGATATAATCTGCCAGTACCACAACCAAGATCTAAGATCTTCAAGTTTGGCTTGATATACTTTTCAAAAGGTCTCAAATCATCCCAAATATATTGTCTAGTACTAGCAAAAAGAGGTGCAATAATATCATAAACTTCCCTATTTTGCTCAATTATTTTTTTTATTCGTGTCATATTTTTTAAAATGGAAAAAACTTTAGAAGAAATTTTATTAGAAATAATATCTTACCATCCCAAAACTAAGGATGATTTTAATGATGCTCGCCGTCGAATTTGTGGTAAATTGAAAACAGTCCAACCTTCCAACATGAAGCTTTTTACAGCTTACCAGAATTTGTTAAAAAAGAAAAGTATTACCATTGACAAAAACTTAGAATTACTTCTACGCAAAGCCGATATTCGCTCAATGTCTGGTGTTGCTATTATCACTTCTCTCATCAAACCTTACACTTGCCCTGGACAATGTATCTACTGCCCGACTGAAGTAAAAATGCCAAAAAGTTACATTGCTACTGAACCAGCGGCTGCCCGTGCGCTTGCTCTAGCTTTTAGTCCTTACAGACAAATGCAAATGCGCCTAGACATGCTCGAAAAAACTGGTCATCCAACTGACAAAATAGAATATATTTTGAAAGGCGGAACTTGGAATGCTTATCCTCTTCGTTACCAATATTGGTTTATTTTAGAATCTTTCAAAGCTTGCAATGATCTGACAAGGAAAACACCAACCAAAGCTACGTTGGAAAAAGACTGGAAAGAAAAAACTCTGGAAGATTTACAAAATGCTTTGAAAATTGAACAAGAGTACAATGACAAAAAAGCTAAACACAAAATCATTGGCCTGACTCTCGAAACTCGTCCCGACGCTATTTCCCCAAAAACAATTTGGCATATGCGAGAACAAGGTTGTACTCGTATTGAACTTGGTCTCCAAGCTCCAGATGACAAAATTCTTGAACTAGTAAAACGTGGCCACACTGTCGAACAATTTCGCCAAGCTATTTTACTTTTGCGCCAAGCTGGTTTCAAAGTAGATTTGCATTTCATGCCAGATTTGCCAGGTACGACCGCCAAACACGATGTGGAGATGTACGCCAGTTTGTTTACTGACGAAGGTCTAAAACCTGACATGGTGAAAATTTATCCGTGTACTGTTATCAAAAGTGCCGAGCTATATGGCTGGTTTGAATCTGGTAAATACAAACCTTATGCTAGCCAAGATTTGTTCAACGCTATACTTGAAATGAAAAAGTTAACTCCTTATTACTGCCGTATTTCTCGTCTTATTCGTGACATTCCTAGCAACGAAATCGAAGGTGGAAATGCTATTACCAATCTTCGTGAAGCTCTAGAAAAAGAATTACACAAGCAAGGTGACTATTGCAAATGTTTACGTTGTCGCGAAGTCGGACATTCCGAAAAAATTCACAAAATAAAAGCAGACAAATTAATACCCCAACTTTTTGTCGAAGAATTTCAAACTCGTGGTGGACGAGAATTTTTCTTGAGTTTGGAAGATGAAGAACGTCGTATAGTCTTTGCTTTCTTGCGTCTTCGTCTACCAGAATATAATGACCAAATAAAAAAATCTGAAATACTTGAAAAATACCTTGGCCTTGGTGATTTGAAAAAATTAGCTTACGTCCGCGAACTTCATACTTACGGACAACTCGTCAACGTCGGTGACAAAAACAAGTCAGCCTCACAACACAAAGGAATGGGAACAAAACTAGTCAAAGAAGCTGACAAAATTGCTAGAGAAAATGGTTACACAAAAATTGCTGTAATTTCTGGTGTTGGTGTACGATCTTATTATCGAAAATTTGGCTATAAAAAAATTGGCACATATATGGCCAAAAATCTAAAATAGTCTATTACAAAGTTCACGGGGGCTGTCATATCGAGCATCCCCCGTTAGTTCTCCTCGTCCTTCTCGTACAGGCTACATTCCTGTATCCTGCGTCGAATGTACACCTCCATCAACTTGCGGTATTCCCGCCGTTGTTTTTTGAAGTGCTCAGACGATTTGAATGAACCATTTTGCGTACTGAAATTCAATAGCTTAATCAACAATTGCCTCGTTCTCCTGTTCATAGCCTTACCCCCTTGGTCGGCTGTGCTTGCTTCCATTAGACCACAAAAATGCAAATCTGTAAAATATTTGCTTCACATTTTAAAAAATGATAAAATTAAACTAATAAAAAGCCTTTCTAGCATTTCAAGCTTTTTAGGCCTTTCTAGCTTTTAACCATATGATTTTACCTCCAAACTCAATCATTGCCTCTGGCCCTGTCATCATCGAAGATGGCAAAGTTTTACTCAACAAAGAAATCAAAGAATCTGGTATTACACCTTGGTTTTTCCCAGGTGGTGAAGTGGAAAGCTTTGATATCAATCTCGAAGAAGCCTGCAAACGTGAAGCCAAAGAAGAAGTTGGTATTGATGTAGAAATAATAAAACCACTAGACACTTTGCTACACAAAAAATCTGATGGCAGTTTAGTAATACTTGTTCATTATTTAGCTAACAGAATTGGTGAAATTAAGAAAGGTGAAAATATTTCCGAAGTTGCCTGGCATGATATAAATAATTTGCCTGATGATTGTGCTCCTAATGTTAAAATGATAATCTCAAAATATATTGAACGAGGTGTTAGAGAATAACACAAATAAACCACAAATAGACACAAATTATGGAGGGAGATAATAATGTTTATAAAGAACTATCTTATGTTGTAAATGGTATATTCTTTCAAGTTCAAAATGAACTTGGTACTAATTTTCAAGAAAAGCACTACGTAAGAGCTGTTGCAACTTTGCTTATAAAAAAAGGAATACCTTTTGAATTAGAATATCCTTTCAAAGTAACTTACAATGGTCAATTCTTAGGGAAATTTCAAGCCGACATGCTAATAGATAAAAAAATAATTGTTGAATTTAAAACAGTACCATTTTTGAATAATAATCACAGACAACAATTGTTGAGATATGTAAAATCTCTAAACGTAAAACTTGGTTTATTAGTAAATTTCAGAGAATACCCTCTTAAAATAATAAGAATCGCAAATTAAAATATAAAATTAACTAGAAACATTTGTGTATATTTGTGCACATTTGTACTATCCTATAACTCTATGAACAAACAATCCCTACAAAACTTTGACCCACAAATTCACCAAGCAATAAAAAATGAATTACGCCGTCAAGAAGAAGGCCTAGAAATGATCCCTTCAGAAAACTTCGTCTCCCCTGCAGTACTTGAAGCACTAGGCTCTGTCACAACCAACAAATACTCCGAAGGCTACCCAGGCAAAAGATATTATGGTGGCTGTGAAAATATTGATATTATTGAACAACTAGCCATTGACCGAGCCAAACAATTGTTTGGGGCAGAGCATGTCAATGTCCAACCTTTGTCAGGTGCACCAGCTAATATCGCCGTCTATTTTGCATTACTCAATCCTGGCGATACTATTCTTGGCATGGACTTATCTCATGGTGGACATCTTACTCACGGACACCCTGTCACTCACATGACCAAAGTTTTCAACTTTATCCGTTACAAAACAAATGCTGAAGGAAAAATTGATTTAGAAAATTTGCGTCAAATGGCAATAGAACACAAACCAAAATTAATTCTTGTTGGCTATAGTGCCTATTCACGTGAAATTGAATATGAAAAAATAAAAGCTATTGCGGACGAAGTCGGAGCGATGACCATGGCCGATATTGCACATATCGCTGGATTAATCGCTGGCGGACAGATGAACAATCCTGTACCAATTTTTGACGTCGTGACAACTACAACACACAAAACTTTGCGTGGACCTCGTGGTGGTATGATTATGTGTAAAGAAAAATTTGGGAAACTTATTGATAAATCTGTTTTCCCAGGTTTTCAAGGTGGACCTCACGAAAATAATATTGCTGGCAAAGCTATCGCTTTCAAAGAAGCTCTTGAACCAGAATTCAAAGAATACGCTATCCAAATAAAAAAGAATGCTAAAGTCCTTGAACACCAATTTGACTCAATGGGATATAAACTAATGTTTGGTGGTACAGATAATCACCTACTTCTTATTGACGTCACTCCAAAAGGCGTGACTGGCGCACAAGCTGAAAAAGCTTTGGACAAAGCCGGTATTACCGTCAACAAAAATATGATCCCCGATGATCCTCGTAGTCCGATGGATCCAAGTGGAATTAGACTTGGTACTCCTGCTCTGACTACTCGCGGTTTCAAAGAAGCTGAAATGGAAATTGTAGCTGGTATGATTGATAGAGCCATTACTAATTTTGAAAATGATGCTGAATTAGAAAAAATTAGACAGGAAGTAAAAGAATTGACTTCACACTTTCCGTTGTATCCTGAGTTAAAACAAAACTAGTCAAAAAAATATTTGTGTATATTTGTGAACATTTGTGATATAAAAACGTGAATAACACAAATAAATCACAAATATACACAAATTTTTCGCAAACAAAATATGATTTATACAACAAAAACAACCGAAGAAATGATCGCTCTTGGTGAAAAAATAGCTTCCAAACTAAATGGTGGTGATATTATTTTACTCCAAGGTGAACTGGGAGCTGGTAAAACTACGATGTCAAAAGGTATTGCCAAAGGACTTAGCATCACTGACGAAATTGTCAGTCCAACTTTTACACTGATGAATGTTTATAATGTAGTCGAAAGTCAAAAGTCTAATGTCAAAAGTCTAGTACACATTGATACTTACAGACTAGAAAGTGAAGAAAATTTAATTGAGATAGGCGTTGAAGATTATTTAGGAGAACCTGATGTAGTTACCATTATTGAATGGCCAGAAAAAATAAAAGACTTGATTAGTAATAAAAAAACAATAGAAATTTCTATTGTTAAGCAAGATGATAATAGTCGAGAGATTACGATTGTTCCTGAGATTTTTTAACTTCCCAAAGTTTCTTATCTCTTAGAGAATAAGAACAACCACAATAATCTTGTCTATAAATATTCATATCACAAACAAGCTGATTACTGCGTTCTTGTCTCCCCTTTTTCTTCCAATCTTCAACAAAATATTCTACTCCATATTTTTCTTGTAAAGACAAACCAATCGGACTAATCACGTCCGATTTTTTGTTGCGACCAAAAGTGAGACTACTAGACCAGATATCAAAATTATTTTCCTTAGCATATTTTGCAGCTACATCCATTCGCATACGAAAGCAAAGAGGACAACGCTTTCCTGACTCTGGTTCATTTTCCAGTCCTTTGGTAATATCAAACCAACGCTCTGCATCATAATCAGCATCTATCATCTCGATTCCCCACTCGGTACAAACTTTTATTACTTGTTCTTTACGTTTCAAATATTCTGTTTGTGGGTGAATATTTGGATTATAAAAAAAGACAGTCACAGCAAACTGTGATTTCAATTCTTCAATAACAGCGATGCTACATGGAGCACAACAAGTATGTAACAAGAATTTTCGCATAAAAAATTTTATTTAAAAAAGATACAAGAAACAAGTAACAAACAAATTTAAAATTACAAATTCCAAATCAACTTATCCGTAAATCTGTATTCCACCCAAGGCGGACAAGTATCCGTAATATGTATGTTTTTATTTCTTAAAATAATCTAAAACATTTTTATAAACATCTTCCCAAGTCAAACAAGAAACAACATTAGCATTTGATTTTATTTCTACATGATCATACAAAAATAGAACACCTTTATACTCTTCACCTAAAGCTTCTGCTAATTTTGGATTATCATCTATAATACCCAAAACTTGAGGGTACATATCTTTTAAGATATTAGCTTTCCATTCATTACCACCCAAAGTTTCGTCATTAGGTTTACAAATTAATTCAGCTTTTGGAAAATTATGTTTATCAAGCCAGTATTTAGTACCTTCAGCGACAATTTCTGGTCTAGCTGTAATATAAGCAACCACTGGGATTAATTCATTTATTTTTTGTAATAAATGATTGGAATTTTCTATTAAGAGTAATTCTTTTTGCAATTCATTATCTTTTAATTTTCCATCCAACCAGTTAGATATTTCTTCTGTTTGCCAATATGGAACTTGATGTGTATATCGATATTTTTTCTTTATTTCTTCTGAAGACAAATTTTCAGGATTAGCTAATTTAGTTATTTCTTCAAACCAATACTTTGTAGTATCAGATAATGTTTCATCAATATCAACAGCAATACCTTGTTTTGTTAATTTAAGCATAAAATATTATTTTAAAAATAAATTTAGTATTATTCGTAAAATTGGTATATTACTTACTAAAATAATCTTTACCCTTCAACTCTTTCGGCAAATAATCCTGTTCAACTTCTCCTTCAAAATCTGGATTATATTTATAATCTTTACCATAACCAATATTTTTCATAAATTTTGTAGGGGCATTTCGCAAATGAATTGGTACACCAAGATGAGAAGTATTGCGAGCGTCAGTTGCTGCTTTGCCATAAGCAGTATAGAGCAAATTGGATTTTTTTGACTTGGCACAATATACCACAGCTTGAGCCAGGTGTACAGCACACTCGGGCATACCAAGCTTGTGACAAGCGTCATAAGCGGCATTGGACTGAATCATTGCCTCACTATTAGCCATACCAATATCTTCACTCGCAAAACGCAAAACACGTCTGGCAACATAAAGTGGATCTACACCGCCTTCCAGCATCCGAGCCAACCAATATAAAGCAGCGTTAGCATCACTACCACGCATAGATTTGTGCAAAGCTGAAATAATATTATAAAATTCTTCACCATTTTTGTCGAACACCAAATGTGTTCGCTGTAAGGCTTCTTTGATATCTTCCTTGATCAACTTTGTTTTTTTCAGATTTTTCTTGTACTTAGCACGAAAAGCAAGCTCCAAAGCATTCAAAGCTGACCTCGCATCACCCTGACACAAATCAGCCAGCAAATCCGAAGTCTCGTCTTCAAGCTCAATTTCAAAATTTCCCAATCCCCTGTCTTTGTCAGACAAAGCATGCTTCAACAATTTCTTCACATCTTCATTTTCCAACTTTTTCAAAATAAAAACCCGTGAACGTGAAAGTAAAGGTCCAATAATTTCAAAACTAGGATTCTCGGTCGTCGCACCAATCATGATAATACTTCCCCTCTCTACGTATGGTAAAAGTGTATCTTGTTGAGCCTTGCTCCAGCGATGAATCTCGTCTATAAATAATACTGTTTTTTCATTATTTTCCTGCAAATTCTTTTCAGCTTCTTTGACAGCTTTGAGCAAATCTTTCTTACCGCTCTCGACAGCCGACAAGCCCACAAATCTAGCTTTGGTGGACTGAGCTATGATATAAGCCAAACTGGTCTTACCAACACCAGGAGGACCCCAAAAAACAAGCGAAGACAGCTGATCTGTTTCAATCAACTTACGAAGTAGTTTACCTTCTCCCACGATTTCTTCTTGTCCGAAGAATTCATCGAAGTTGGCAGGTCGCATTTTGTCGGCGAGGGGGCGTGATTCCATAAAATTAGTTAATAATCATCTTCTAGATTAGCACTTTACAGAGTAATTTTCAAGTATTAAAAATTTTGCTTTTTATGGTATTTCTGGTATTATTAAAATAATAAAATACTAAAAAAAATATGATATTTATATATATACTAATAATTTTTACTTTATTCATCATATTAGGTATTTCAGCAGATGTTACTGTAAATAATATAAAAAAAATAGCTTCAACCTTAAAATTAAAACTTTTTACTTTTGGTATAATATTAGGAATAATAACAACTTTACCAGAAATTTTTTTAGGAATAAACGCGACTTTTGATAATATCGCATCTGTATCAATAGGAAATTTATTGGGAGGTATTATTATTTTATTTGGTCTAGTATTAGGTTTAATATTGATACTAAATAATAAAATAAAAACTGACGACAGATTTGATTTGATTTTACCACAACTATTAGTTATTTTTTCTCCTATCTTATTAGGTCTTGATGGTGTTTACAACTTATTAGACGGTTTAATAATGGTTGGATTATACGTTGGACTAATATTATATTTATATAAATCAAATAAATCTTTAGAAAAAATTCCTAATGAAAAAATACTTTTTCATAAAACACACCTAACAAAAGCTATTATATTTTCAATATTAGGTATATCAACCATATTAATATCTTCTCATTGGATAATAGAATATACACTAAAAATATTAAATTCTGTAAAAGTAGAACAAATATTACTTGGCACAATAATTTTTGCAATTGGTACCAATTTACCTGAGATTACCATAGCTTTTACATCATGGCTTAAAAAAAGTTCTGAGTTATCACTAAGTCACATTTTGAGTTCAGCTTTTACAAATATTTTTGTTTTAGGTATTTTATCTATTATAAAACCAATTTTTTTTACAATTAATACACATTTCTTATTATTAATTTTATTTTTGACAATATTTTTAATTTTATTTCTTATTTTTTACCATAGTGAAAAAAAATTAGATCGTAAAGAAGGTGTGATATTTGTTGTTACTTACATAATTTTTTTAATAGTAACTCTTTATAGTGGTAAATAATTTGTTTACAAAAACAGTCACTTTCCGTGACTGTTTTTAATTTCTATTAACTAAGAACTCCGAACCAAGAACTATTTGATAGAAGCCTTCACAAACTCTCTAAACAAAGGATGTGGTTTCATCGGACGGCTCTTGAATTCTGGATGAAATTGCGTACCCACGAAAAATGGATGACCTTTTAGCTCTACAATCTCGACTAAGCCAGATTCAGGATTGACCCCAACTACTTGCAAACCAGCATTGTCCATCTCATCTCTATAATCATTGTTGAACTCATAACGGTGTCTGTGACGCTCGCTAATCACATCTTGCTTGTAAGCCTCATAAGTCTTGGTATCGTAGCGTAGAGCGCAATCATAGGCCCCTAAACGCATGGTACCACCATACCTGTGATTCTTGACGTTGCTTTCTTGATTTGGATTGATATGGATGACTGGTTCAGTCGTCTTTGGATCCATCTCTACTGTATTGGCTTTTGTCTTGCCGAGGACATGACGAACAAATTCAATAGAAGCCAATTGCATACCATAGCATAATCCCAAATATGGAATCTTGTTTTCACGAACGAACTCTATCGCATTGATAATACCTTCTACTCCCCTAGTTCCAAAACCACCCGGCACAATCACGCCATCAAAATTTTTCAAATCTTTTACTTTGTTTTTGTCTTTTTCGTATTCTTCTGAATCTACCCAAGTCAAGACTGGCTTGACATTACTAAACCAACTAGCATGTTTGATAGCTTCAATGACTGAAATATATGAATCTGACAAAGTAAATTTGCCAGTACCAAAGTATTTGCCAATGACCGCAATTTTGACTTCTTTTTTAGAGTTTTCAATTTTGTGGACAAAAGCTTTCCACTTAGTCAAATCTGTTTTGACACTTTTCATTTTTAACACTTTTAGTAGTTTGTTGCCAATATCTTGGGCTTCCATTTTGAGAGGTAATTCATAAATTGAGGCTACATCAGGTGCGGAAATACAATTTTCTCTACGCACTCCACAAAAGACTGCCAACTTTTCACTACGAGGCTTGTCTAGTTCCATCGAACCACGAGCCACGATAATATCTGCTTGGAGCCCTGCAGTATTCAAAGTTCTAGAAGCATATTGTGTTGGCTTAGTCTTCATTTCACCCAAATGTGAAGGTACTGGCAAATAACTAACCATGACGACAGCAATATTTTCTGGATTTTTCATTTTCATCATACGAGCAGCTTCAAGGAAAATAAGATTTTGGTATTCCCCAAGAGTTCCACCAACTTCAATCAGTGTAATATCTGCATCTTTTTCTTTGGCAGCAGCTTCAATTCTTCTAATCACTTCTTCCGGCACATGAGGCACGACTTCCACACATTTGCCTTTGTACTTCATGGCACGTTCATTTTCAATTACTGACAAATAGATACGACCAGTAGTCATATAATTGTTGGAATAAAGATCGGTATCCAAAAAACGTTCATAGTTACCCATGTCTTGATCGGTCTCATCGCCATCATCAGTCACAAAGACTTCACCATGCTCAATCGGATTCATCGTACCAGCGTCAACATTGACATAAGGATCAATCTTGAGAGCTGTAACCGAAAATCCCTTAGCTTTGAAAATCGCACCAAGAGAAGCAGTCGTCACACCTTTACCAACTCCACTTAGCACTCCACCAACCACAAAAATGAATTTACGTTTTTTGATTTTTGACATATTTTTTATAAATTAAAAATCCTAAATCTAAAATCCTAAATCTAATAATATACTAAAAAATATTTTTGATTTATGATTTCGGATTTTTGATTTTTCAATATGCCAAACATTATACCAAATTTTTTCAAATCTGTGTAATCAGTGTAATTAAAAAACCACCGGCAGTCGGTGGTACGATATTATTCTTCGCAGATGTTGACTCTAATGTCGGCTTCAAGACCGTGATTAAAAACTATATGAACATCATGATCACCTATTTCTTTCAAAGGTTCTTTTAATTTAATTTGTTCTGGTTTGACAGTTACGCCTATTTGTTTCTTGATAGCTTGTGCCAATTTAGCTGAGTTGATAGCAGCATACAAGGTACCAGAATTACTTACTTTGGCAAGTATCTCTATTTCTCCACCATCTAATCTGCCAGCAATTTTTTGTTGAGACTCTAATTCTGACTCCATTTGTTTGGCTTTTTTCTTAGCTTGCCCATCTATTTTTTTCAATTCAGCGTCAGTTGCCATAATAGCCAGACCCTGCTTCATCAAAAAATTACGAGCGTATCCATCGGATACCTCTTTTGTCTCCCCCTTTTTAGCTGTACCTTTGACATCTTTTAGAAATATGACTTTCATAAGCAAAAACAGATAAAAATGAATTTATGTATTTATTATAGGTCAATATTGATTTTTATGCAAGAATGTGGTAGCATTGAAGTGTTAGTTTTAAAAGTTAAAGAAAATTCTCAATAAAAACCAAACTTAAACTTTCAAAAAAGAGCTTACGAGGCTTACAAGGCTTACGAGGCTCATACAATCTCATTAAAAATGTTCACCTAAGTATAACAGGCCTTGTAAGCCCTGTAAGCCTTGTGAGCATTGTAAGCCTCGTTTATGAAATCAGGATTCGCAGTTCTCATCGGACGTTCCAACGTTGGAAAATCTACACTTATGAACACTATGGTCGGTACCAAAATTGCTGCCACTTCTTTTCGTGCTCAAATGACTAGACAAGTTATTCATGGAGTTGTAAATAATGCAGAGGGACAAATCGTTTTTATTGATACTCCTGGTATTTTCAAAGATAAAAAAAATAGATTGACTGGTAAACTAATAGAAAAAGCTAAAGAAGCTTTGGGTAATGTAGATGCTATTATCTACGTAGTAGACCCAACTAGAGAAATTGGCGACGAAGAAAAATATACTTTTGGTTTGATAAGACACTTATCCATTCCAAAAATATTGGTTATAAACAAAAGTGATTTGCATAAAGATGAAAAGAAACATTTAGAAAGTTACCAAAATTGGGGTGAAAATTTTGATGCTATTTTTGAACTTTCAGCACTTCGTGCTAGTCATATTCAACCTTTGATAAAAAAAGTATTAGAAATTTTGCCAGAAGGTGAAGCTTTGTATGACAACGAACAACTTACCAACATAAGTGATAAATACTGGGTAGCTGAAATTATCAGAGAAAAAGTATTTTCTGTTTTTGATAAAGAAGTACCATACTCTATCACAGTAGAAGTAGATGAAATGGAAGACAAACCAGAAAAATTTGTTATTTCAGCAAGAATCCTAACCGATGCTGACAGATACAAAAAAATGATTATTGGTAAAGGTGGTATCAAAATAAAAGAAATTGGACAAATGGCTAGACGTGAACTAGAACAAGCTTTGAACAAAAAAATATTTTTGGAACTAGAAGTAGAAGTAGATACACATTGGGTGGATAGAGTATAAAAGTTTGTAAAGTTATAAAGTTGAAAGTTTATAAAGTAACTTAATAAAAAAGTCCGTGATAATATCACGGACTTTTTTATTTAATTACTAAGAACTCTGAACACTAAACTATTATTTTACAAATCCATCAAACTCACTTTGTGAAATCACTTGCGCTTTGTAAGTAGCACCTTCAGCCACAAGTAAACTATTCAAAACTTTTAAATTTTTGCCAGAAGCTTCTTTGATTGCCTCAAAAACTTTTTTAGAAATACCATCAATTCCTCTTTCCAAATAAGTATTAACATTTTTTATCATACTTTCTTCCAAAAGTAATCCAGAGGTAAAAGCTTTGACACGCATTTCATTACCAATTGGCAACAATTTATCATAAAGTGTTTGAACTTTAGCATCTTTGAAAGTTCCTTCTTCCAAAGCAGCCACAGACAAATCCACTTGCAAACCTCCCATGACAGCAGCCA
The DNA here is from genome assembly GCA_041674805.1 of Candidatus Magasanikiibacteriota bacterium. GTDB lineage: Bacteria > Patescibacteriota > Patescibacteriia > Magasanikbacterales > UBA922 > UBA1557. The sequence continues at coordinate 421,766 of JBAYVA010000001.1, forward strand.
AAATTTCTCTTTGGGTAGCATGCGATTCTACCAAACTATCCAAAATAGGCAATTCATGTTTTTCATTCCAAGTTGCAAACAAATTTTCAGCCATTTTTTCTGATTCATACATATATGGCAAAGCCATTGTATCACCTTGTGTAGCTTTGGCACCAACATTTTTGCCCAATTCTTCAAAAAAAACAGTATTATCTATACTAGCTACACCGTCACTATCTACTACTACCAAACTTTTTTCTGATATTTTGTCACCAGAATTTACATTGTCAGAAGACATTGTGTTATCATCTGAAACACTACTACAACCTGCTCCTAGCAAAAGCACAACAGAAAGAGCAGACACAGCCAAAATACTTTTTTTCATAATTTTATTATTATGACAAAATAAATTTTGTCATTTGTTAAATTAAAATTAATATCTACCAGCAAAAACTTCTTTGACCATTTCTATATCTTCTTTTATTTTTTCTACTAATTCTTTTATAGAATCATGGCGTTCTACCTCACTCACTTTTTGGACAAGATCTACCTCAACAAATTTTCCATAAATATTTTTATCAAAATCCAAAATATGAAATTCAAATTTATAAGAATTACCTTTTGACAAGACAATCAAAGCTCCATTGTATTTGACTTTATCAATAATTATTGTCGCAGCAAAAACACCTGTAGCTACTTTCGTACCTTTTTTTATTTTACATTCAATATTGGCTGTAGGAAAACCAAAATTCCGACCAATACCATCACCATGTATAACTATTCCACTAAACATATAAAAATAATAATTTTTATTTCAAAGTTTCCAAAGCTTTTTCCAAACCTTTATCAATATAATCTTTAGCATCTTCACCTGTAGTTTTTTCTTTTTGAACAAACATATCCCCTTCTATTAAGATATCAGCTTCCAAACCTTTACCATTTATTTGTCTAGATTTTGGAGTGTACCACTCTGCAATAGTAATTTTCAAAGCAGAACCATCTTCCAAAATTTCAAATTCTTGAACAGATCCTTTACCATAAGTAGTCTTACCAATAGCTTGTGCTACACCATAATCTTGCAAAGCGCCTGTCACAATTTCAGAACCTGAAGCCGTACCTTCATCAATAAGAATTACAGTAGGTATTCCAACAAATCTATGTTTACCTTCTTTGGCAAAATATTCTTTGGTACTACCATCATTGAACTTTTCTGAAACAACAATACCTTGATCAGCTTTCAACCATTCGGCTGCCACTTTTACAGAAGTATCTAAATAACCACCAGGATTACCACGCAAATCAAGAACAATACTTTTTGGAGATTTTAGCAAAATATCTTTGACATCTTTATCAAATTCACCCCAAGTTGTATCATTGAAAGTACTAATACGTAAATAAATCACACCCTTACCTTTTTCTTCCCATTTTACTGAAGGTAACTCAATATTATCACGAATTATTTTTATTTCTTCAATTTTGTCATTATTTTTTCTTTGTACAGTCAAAGTTACTTCTGTTCCTTTTTCTCCTCTTATTTTAATAACAGCTTCTTCTACACTTAACTCAGAAACATCTTCAGCATTTACCTGCAAGATAATATCACCAGCTTTCAAGCCAGCTTTTTCCGCAGGTGAACCTTCTAATGGAGAAATTACTGTGATTTTTTCATTTCTAATACCAATTTCAGCCCCAATTCCACTAAAAGAACCAGACAAATCTGTTAAAAATGTTTTAGCTTTTTCTGGTGGAAAATAAACAGAATAAGGATCATCCAAACCAGCTACCAAACCTTCCATGGCTGAATAAAATAATTTGACTTCATCTACTGGCTGTTTAACATAATTTTCTTTTACTTTTTTCCAAACTGTCCAAAATTGTAAAAAATCAACACTATCTGATCTAGTATTAGAATACAAATTTACCACTTTTTTTATGTCTACCTGACCTTCTTCATTTACTAAGTTACTAGCAATATCTCGGCTTATTCCTAATAAAAAGCCTACAAAAAATATAGCAACCGTAAAAATTAAAAATAAAACAAAATTTAAAATTTTTCTTTTTGACATAATTATATTATTCTTCGTGAGTTATTTTAGCACCAACAGTAGCCAAACGCTCTGCTAAATTTTCATAACCACGTTCTATGGTATAAGAATTACGCATTACAGATTTTCCAGAAGCAGCAATCATCGCTACCAACAAAGCTACAGCAGGACGAATAGCTGGTGGACACATAAATTCATTACCTTTAAGTTCAGTAGGACCTTCTACAAAAACACGATGTGGATCAAGCAAAGTAATATTAGCACCTAACTTTTGGAAATCTAGAAAATAAATTGCTCTATTTTCGTAAACCCAATCATGGACAAGAGTCCTACCTTTGGCTTGAGTCAAAATAGGAACAAACAAAGGTAAATTATCAATATTCAAACCAGGGAAAGGACGTCCATAAATTTTATCAGGCAAGGCTTTTAATTCTGATTTCAAAAATTTAATATCTACCACGTCAAAATTGCCACTCAAAGATTTTCTTTTATTTTTTATTTGAAATTTTTGTCCCATGACAGATAATTTTTCTAATTCTAATTCTAGAAAATCAAGAGGACAATTTTTTATTGTTAATTCTGATTTAGTAGTAATTGCCAAAGCTATAAAAGTCATAGCTTCTATAGGATCTGGAATAATATGATATTTTTTTATAGGATTCAATTTTTTAACACCTGTAATTTTCAGAGTTGTATTTCCAATTCCTTCAATTTTAGCACCAGCTGATTGCAAGAAATAACACAAATCTTGAACCATATAATTTGAAGAAGCAAATTTGATAGTTGTCACACCTGGAGCTAACACTGCTGCCATAATAGCATTTTCAGTAGGTGTATCACCAGATTCGTACATTACGATATCAGCTGATTTGAGTGGTTTATTTTTTACATCATAATACTTAGCTTTGGAAACCACACTAACCCCAAATTTTTCAAGAGCAAACAAATGAGGTTTGACAGTACGTTCACCCAAACGGCAACCACCTGATTTGTAAATTTTGAATTCTTTTTCACGAGCAGCCAAAGCACCCAAAAGCATCAAGGAAGATCTCGTGACTTCTGTAGCTTTCTTATCAATTTTGTCCATTGTCAATTTTTTGCCAGTATTTAGATACAAAGTATGTTCATCTTTCCAAACTACTTCTACATTGATACTCTCCAAAATTTCCAAAATACGATAAACTTCTTCTATACGTGGCATATCGTACAAAACTACTTCACCTTTTACCATAAGAGAAGCACAAAGAATAGATACCGCTGAATTCTTGGCAGTATTTACAGCCAAAGATCCTGATAATTCATGGCCACCTTCTACAACGAATTTAGACATAAAATTTGATTAAAATGTTAAAATACGATATTATTATATCGCAAAAAGACACTAAAAGCAAACATGGATACAAAACACCAAAAACTTATCAAAACTCGATTAAATAGACATATAAGAATTTTTATCATGTGTTCTTTGATTACTTCTTTTTTTATAATTTCACCATTACTAATAGCTTACGCTTCAGGCTACAGATATGATTTTGAAAAACACAAAATAAAGCAAACCGGAATTTTAAATATTGATATTTTGCCAAGAGATGCCCAAATTTTTTTAAATAACAAATTAGTTGATCAAAAAATACCTTTCAATACTTCCTTACATCCTGATACTTATTTACTAACTATCAAAAAAAATGGTTATAAAACTTGGGAAAAAAATATTAGTATCAATAGTACCAAAACAACTTATGTAAATTATATACAGTTAGTCAAAGATGAAAAACCTCAAGATCTAAACATTAACAATGTAAGAAGTTTTTTAAGTAATATAGATAGCAAAAATGCTTTAATAATACAAGATGAAAATAATTTACAAAAAATTTCTACATTTAACTTTTTAGAAAAAAAAGTAGATCTAATAGAAAATGATGTAAATATCACAAATTACAGTATTTCACCATACCAAAATTTTGTTTACATTACCAAAGAAAAATCCGGGGAAAAACAATTAGAATTTTTTGATTTAGATAAATTAAATAAAAATTTTATTATTGATTTGAATACTAGTACAGAAAATCATCATATACAATGGTTAGACAATGAAAACTATTTAGCAATTGTCAAAGATAATAATCAACTCAAATTTATAAAAACTAATGGCGAAATAAAAATTTTAGAAAAAAACATTATAGCTACAGAAAATTGGTATTCTGACCATAAAAATAATATTTGGTTATATAATGAAAATATTTTATTTTTTGAAAAAGAAAATTATATAGTAAATTCTCAAATTACAGAAATAATTTATATAGATGAACATCTTGTTATCGGCAAAACTACTAATGAATTTTTTTTGATAGATAGAAAAACTCAAAAAATAGAAAATATCAAAGCTGAAAAATATTTTTTTGACCAAAAAAATCAACAATGGGTAGTTTATTCTGATTGGGAAATATTTACTATAAAAAAAGATGCTAATGTAAATTTGGAATATCGTAATGGTGAAAAAATAAAAAATCTTTTGCTAGCGGAAAATCACAATTATATTTTGAGTACTGAAAATAAAGTAACTATTTTAGACACAAATCGTTTGACCGAATTTGATATTTTAGATAATCCTCAAAATAATATTTATTTAAATCAAAAACAAAGAGAACTGTTTTTTATCAGTTCTCCAAATAATAATTTATATTTACTAAATTTTTAAATTTCTATAATTGTTTTATCACCTATTATCATATTTCTACCCTCATGGGTAGATTTTTTTATCAACTTTACATTCTTGCCAATCAAACTATCACTTATAACCAAATCTACATCAATCAAAGTATTTTCCAAAATAATAGAATCTTTTATGGTAGAATTTTTGATTTCACAACCTGAACCAATCGTAGTATTTGGTCCAATAGTACAATTAGATAAAACACAATTTTCACCAATAATTACAGGACCATTCAAGACTACTTTACTATCAACACGAGAACCTAACCCGATATGAACTTTGTCACTAATCTTCACACCACTTTCCAAAGTTCCATGATTAGGAAAATCTTTTTCTGGCATTTCTTCTAAAAGAAGACGATTGGCAATAAGCAAATCCTCTATTTTACCAGTATCTTTCCACCAACCAGTAATTTCTTTGTAACCAACATTTTTATTATTTTTTAGAAAATGAGAATGAATACTTGAAATTTCGTATTCTCCCCTATCACTCTTTTCAATTTTTTCAAAAGTTTCAAAAAATAGTTTTGGACCATACAAATAAATTCCCGTTACAGCAAAATTATTTTGTGGATTGGCTGGTTTTTCCAAGACATCAATGAGCTTATTGTTTTCATCAAAAATTGGCACACCAAATCTCTGTGGATCAGGCACTTCTGACAAAGCCAACATACAATCAAAATTACTGTTTTCAAACTCTTCAAACATTGGTTTTATACTACCCAAAATAATATTATCTGATAAATAAAACATGAAAGGATCATCCCCAATAAATTGTTTAGCTTCGTTTACCACATGCGCGATACCTTGAGGTCCACCTGTTTGTTCAAAAAATTTAATCTTAATACCCCAATGACCACCATCGCCAATATAATTTTCCAAATCTTTTTCACCAGGATTAGTATTGATAAAAATTTCTTCAATGCCTGCTTCTACTGCTTTTTCAATAGCATGAAAAATCATCGGCTTATTTGCCAAAGGTAATAAATGTTTGTTGATTGTCGTAGTGATAGGATGCAGACGAGTTGCACGTCCCCCACCAGTTAGAATTGCTTTTTTAATCTTCATATAACACTGATTACATTGATTTTAAAAAATTACACTGAAATTAAATTGATAAACTTTTCTTTAAAATATTTACTTTTAATTAATAACTTTTTTATACTCTTATATATTATCATTGATATTTTTTTATCTACACCAATTATTTTTGTAATCAAATTATTCTTTTTAAACATAATCTGCGAAATCATCAAAAATCAGTGTAATCAGTGCCTACCACCATATAATCCCTTTCACAATCACATAATAATATACTTTCATTACAGGATTAGCTAAATATTTTACTAATACATTATCTGTTGAGGAATCTTGAAATAAAATTTCTGAGGCACTATGACGCAATATTTCTCTATCACTCACTTTTCTATTTTTTTGAATTTGTTTTCTTTTGTTGAGCCAAATAGACCAATTTTTAAAATTCAACCAATATTTATATACTTTCCATCTTTCTTGTAAATAACCATTTCTAAAACTAAAATACCAAAGACCAAACTCAAGACCAATTGCAATAGGTGCCAACAAAATCAAAGTAGGTATTTTGAAATACATGAGCATTACTGCATGACGATTTCTCTCCATCCAATAAAATTTCATAATACTACGAGAAAATTGATATTGATGATAAAAAATAGAATCTTTGACCATAACTACTTTGAAACCTAAACTACGCATACGAAGTCCCCAATCCAAATCTTCATGATAAATATAAAAGTCACTATCCCATGCTCCATATTTTTTTATAAGTTCCGTACTTATCATGAAAGCAGCACCACTAGCATAATCCACTTCTTGTACTTTTTGCAAATTCACATCTTTGATATTTTTTCGATAGTCATTACAAAAACCAAAACCAAGATAATGAAAAGAATTACCAGTACTATTTATAAGTTCAGTTTCTGGATAAAGCAAAATTAAAGATTGAGCTATCGCAATATTTTTGTCACTCTCCAAAGTTTCTACCAAAGATTCAAGTGCATTAGTAGCAAAAAAACCATCATTGTTGTGGAAGAAAACATAATCAAAACCATTTTCTACTGCCCAATTAGCACCTTGATTATTGCCAACAGCAAAACCTAAATTTTCTTTATTAACAATAATAGTAGTATGAGGAATTTCTGTACCAGACAAAGGCATTACGACATCATCTAAATAATGAACAAAATTTCCATCTTTTTCATGATTGTTAGCTACAATAACAAGCTCTATTTTATCTTTTGGATAAGTTATTTTTTTAAGTGAAGAAACCAAATTATCAATGTAAGATTGATTGTGATAATACAAAAGATAAACGATGACAATTTTTGGATAATTTTGCATATTGATTATTTATATTGAGAAGCATAATATTTATGATTGTGTCGCCACTTCCATAAATAAGTAAGCCAGCTTTTGGCATGAATACGAGCTAATTTATTTTTGAAAATTGCTTTGAACAATCCTGGTATTTTGGCAGACTCCCTAGTATGAACATGATTAATTATAATATCATGCACATAGTAAACTGGATAATTTTTTTCCCACATACGATGACACCAATCAGCGTCCTCCAAATACATAAAATATTTTTCATCAAAAAATCCAATATCATCAACGACTTCTTTGCGTACAATCATAGCAGCACCCAAAACCCAATCTACAGGACGAGTATAATTGTGATCAAAGTCTTTCATTTCCAATTTGTCAGCATGCTTCTTCACCCACTTATATTTTTTATCAAAATTTATTTGTTTCAAAGGTTTGATAAGAATAGATGCCAAATCAAAACGGTAGCAAGTATATTGCAAAGTATCATCCATATGCAAAAGCTTTGGACCAATACAAGCAATCTTAGAGTGGCTATCCATGAATTCCACAATTCTTTCCACTGTCCGAGAATTTTCAGGAATCAAAGTATCCGGATTAAGTGCAAAATAATAACGTGCTTGCATATTTCTAAAACCCAAATTATTTCCTTTACCAAAACCAACATTAAACAAAGCATCAACATAATTTACTTGTGGGAATTTGTTTACTAATTCTTCTTTTATATTATCTTCATTCTTAGAATTATCAACTACTGTAACTTGCACATCATATTTACAATTTTGTATATCCAAAAACAAAGACTCAATTGCTCTTAAAATATCTTCCTTTCTAAAATAATTTAAAAATACAATATTTATATCTTTCATAAATTTATGTTAGTTCCCCTGCAATATTACTAGACATAATATTATTTATTTCTTCTATAGTGTGTGCTTGTGACAAAGCCCACATAAGCTTGGTAACAGCTGCTTCTGTAGTCATATCATGAGCTGAAATTGCCCCAGCTTCTTTGGCCTTCAGACCAGCTTCATAAGCTTCCAGATGTGTCTTTCCTCTTTCCATCTGATTAGCTATTAAAACTATAATATTTTTTTCACGGGCTTTGATAATCCCAGGAATAATTGAAGTTTCCAAAAAAGGCACATTGCCAGGACCAAATCCTTCAATCACAATAGCGCGAATATCTAGAGAAAGTAAATTCTCCAAAATATCAGGATTAAAACCAGGAAATAATTTTATTACTACAATACGTCTATCAAAATCTATTTTAGCGTTCAATTCACCACCATGTCTCTTACGACACCATTCATTAAGCACAATTGGTCTGCCAAGTTCTCCCAATTCAGGAAAATTTGGTGAATGAAAAGCAGCCACAAAAGATTCATGATGTTTTTTGGCTCTATTACCTCGCAATATCTGATTTGACAACACGATACAAACTTCAGCAATATCTAGTCCTGCTGTCATACAAGCATAAAGCAAATTATTACGCGCGTCAGATCCAATTTCGAGCAATGGAATAAGTGACCCAGTGAAAACAACAGGTTTCCCCAAATTTCCCAAAGCATAAGACAAAGCACTAGCAGAATAAGCCATAGTATCAGTTCCTTGAGCTACCACAAAACCATCATAATCATGATACTTTTCTAAGATACGCTTTGCAAGCTTGATCCAATGATCTGGTACCATATTTGAACTGTCGACATTTACCACCAATTCAAAATCAATATTAGCAATTTCACTCAGCTCTGGTACATTATTCAATACTTCAAGTGCTGACTTAGCTGGTTGCAAAGCCCCTGTTTCTGGATTACTCACCATACCAATAGTACCACCAGCAAATAACAATAAAATCTTTGGTTTCATATTATTTCCACCACACTCTTAATTCTTTATAACTTACATTCCTCATTTGTGTTACTTCTTCTCTACGTTGTTTCAACAGTTTTTTATTTTCCCAGATGACAGATAAGCCTTTTAATACCTTTCTGTCAAACACTAAAAAGTAAACAAACTTCTTTAATTCATACCATATTATAAACAAAAAATCAAGACTAAAATTCTTCCCATATTCATTTTTGTAAAGTGTCATTAGATGATTTTTGTAACTATGATACTTGACCCAAGCTGATTGTTTTTTCTTATTTTCAGCAGAAGTCTTGTCCCCTAGTTTTTCTTGACCTCCAGCTGACCTGTCATGATAAGTAACAGCATCTAACAAAACAAAAGATTTGAAACCAAACAAACGCAAACGCCAAGACAAATCTACATCTTCTTTGTAAGATTCATATAAGTTATCAAAGAAGTTACCATCTGAAAATTTTACCATATCAATAGCACTTTTTCGGTACATTGGCAAAGCACCAGACACACCAAAAACTTCGAGCGATTCATCGTGTGCACGAAATGACAATTCCATTTTGGCTTTCTTTTCATCCCAATCTTTGCCAACATATTTTTCGACAACACGTCTATTTTTCATTATTTTCAAACCTAATGAATCTACATAATTTGTTAAACTATCAGAAAAATCAATATCTATTTGATTAAAATTCCATTTCATCAGTCTTGGCGTAACAGATGCTACATCTTTATTTTCATTAAGAAATTTTACAAGTTTCTCCAAAACATCCGGCATCAAATACATATCCTGATTCAACAAAAGAAAATATTCACTCGTTCCTCGTTCCTCGTTCCCCATTCCCCTATAAAGTTCATTATGTCCGCCTGCAAAACCTATATTTTTTTTACTATCTAAATATTCATAAGGAAGATCAAAATTTTCTAATTCTTTTTTTATGAGTTCAGCAGTATCATCACTAGAAGCATTTTCCCAAACAAAAAGTTTCCAATCTTTGTAAGTTTGTTTTTTTAGAGAATCAAAAAGATAAGGAATGTATTTACTTCCGTTCCAAGAAACTAAATGAATTGATAATTTTTGTGACATAATATATATAAATAGACAATTTTTAAATATACAAATTCCAAACAAATTACAATATACAATACAAAATTTTGTAATTTATAATTTGTGTATTATTTGGAATTTGTATATTTAATATTGTTTATTTTTAACTTTTAAATTTATTAATAACATACACTAAAAAAATTCCTACTGGTCTTGCAATTGCAATCCACATCCACTTATACCACGCTTCCCATTTCTGAAAATAAATTAGCATACTTCTCGTAAAATTCTTTTGCTTCCAAAGACTTTCTTGCTTTTTGAAACTTTGACCAACATAGTCTACAGCCGTAATCACCGGACTATACATGACTTTTAATCCCATTTTTTTCACCTCACGACAAATATCTACATCTTCATACCAAATATAATATCTAGGGTCAAAGGCAAAGCCTAGTTTCTCTACCACTTCACGACGCATCAGCATAAAAGAACCCCGCACAGAGTCAACCTCTTGTTCTTTACTTCCATCAAAATCTTTCATCAAATATTTGTCCATCATTTTTGGAAAAACATGTGGTAATTTCAAAATAAGAGCTACTTGTTCCCATACTATTGGCAATCTGCGAGGCTTGGCGTCTTCATTTAATTTTTCATTTTCATCTACCAATCTTGGACTAACAATTCCCACGTCTTTTCTTTTTTCCAGCCAATCAACAATCACATCCAGACTTCCATCTTCTACTTTCATATCAGGGTTCAAGAACAATAAATATTCACCAGTACTAATTTCAACACCTTGATTGTTGGCATGTGAAAAACCAGTATTTTCAGTATTAGCAATGACTTTTACATTTGGCAATAATTTGACAATTTCAACAGTTTTATCAGCTGAGGCATTGTCCACTATGATTTGTTCAAATTCTAGATTTTTACAACCCGAAATCACTGACTTCATTTGTCTTTCTATTTGTTTTTCATTGTTCCAGGTAACTGTGATGATAGATAGTTTCATAGGACAATTCATCCTGAGCCGACGAAGTACGGCGTGAGGATCTTTCTTAAGATAAAATCTCGTAATTAAAATACACAGACAATTATATAAAGTCTTTCTTATATTATCAATTCTAGCCTATTTTAAACTAAAAATCAAGCACAAAAAAACAACTCTTTTTTGAGTTGTTCTTTTCGAGAAGATGTTTACTAATTTAATGATTCCAGTGCTATAATAGCACCTTCAAACCTACTTATTATAACATTTACACGCTCCTCATACCAAGCACGCAAGTTCATGTGTTTAAATTCAATATCTTTTTTCAATCTTTCCTGACGAAGAGTGCTTAATTTCTCTTCTAAAAAACCAATCTTAGCTTTAATATCCAAAACAGTATAATTTTCTACTTTCAAAAACTTTTTCAAATCATATCTAGTTTCTAAATCCATTATATACTCACGTATTTCTTTTTCTTTTGCGTCGTAATCATGTCTTTCACGAGTATCCATTTTATTTTTCCTTCTTACAACAACATCATATTCATCCAAAACTTTTTTATCAGGGCCTTCTTTTTCTCTTTGACTAACATCAATTAACGGTTTTTCTACTGACATATAGAATTATTTAAAATTTATAAACTTAAATTATTAACCACTTCCACAATTTGTTTCTTAATTTCCTCAAATTCTTTTTTATCACTCAATCCTAATCTTACTTTAGTATAACCAAAAAACAATTTGTGAAGTAGTTTAGTTTTTTCTTTTGCAAGTCTTGCTAATTCACCCAAAACATCAATATCACCATATTCAGATAAAATATTTTCTATTGTCTTACTATGATCAACGCCATTTTTGTTTGCCATAGCTGAGGCTGATGACATAATGAAATCAAACAAATCACGTGCCTTCTGTTCCAAAAGTGGAACATCTTTTTTATATTGTGTTTCGGGATCACAAATGTGTACTTGCTTTTCTTTATCAACAATAATATTTGGTAAAATCAATTCACCCCAAGTAACAGGTGGATCAGCTTCGTGCATTCTCTTTACTTCTCTTGTTATTTTTTTCAAAATATCAAGTAAACCATTTTCATCAATATCTTTAGCATATTCACATTCACCAAAATCTGCAATTTCTTCCCTATTAGCAAAAAGATCATAAGCATTAACATTTGGTATAAATGGTAAAACCACAACATTTGGTTCAACAATATCCAATACAGGTATTCTACTACGTTCTTCAAAAATATCTTTCCAATCTCTTGATTTACATTTTGCCATTCTCGTACCTGTCATTCTTTTCATGAAACTATCTAAACCACGATGAATAAAAGAAGTACTATAATTATTTATAACAAAATATTTACTACCATCAGCTAATTCTACTATCTTAGTACGTGTACTAAAATTGGCAACTTTTGAATCGTACTCTGTAGCTGTTTTATTACCTCTTATAAGGGCAGGAGCAACAAAACCAACTTCCAACTTGAAAGCAGAAACAACTTCTTCTAATTCCAGTCTCTGTTCTGGAGGTAAAATTATTTTACCATTTTTTATAGTATAACCTTGTCTGTTATTTTGATCAGCATTAGCTTTTTCTATTTCATCTTTTGTATTTTTTATTTGTTGTTGTCTTCTTTCAGAAGCTTCTGGTGTTTCAATTCTATGTTCAACTTCTGGTGCAACAATTTCATCACCAGTAGTTTCTAGTTTTGATCTTTCTGTATCAGGCATTTTAAATTCTTGACCTTCTGGTCCTTTCCCTTTTTTTATTTCAGCCATATTTTAAAATTATTTACTATTTTTCAAATAATCCCCTAAAGCTTCCTGCCAACTATGCAATTTTTTAAATTTGTTATTATTCAAGACTGAAAAAGCAGGGCGTTTCGCAGGACGAGGGAAAGCATTAGACATTACTTTATTCAAAATTATTTTTTTATTACTCAACTTAAATATTTCACTTGCAAATTCATACCAAGTACAAGCACCATCGTTAATAATATGATAAGTACCAAAGTTCTGTTTACTTTCCAATATTTCTTTTGTTGAAACAGCTAAATCAAAAGCATAAGTTGGAGCACTTACTTCTTCATCTACAACATCTAGTTTTTTCTTACCCACTTCGTTTACTAGCCAGAGCATAGTATCAACAAAACTTTTTTTACTTCCTTCTCCACTACCAGGCAAACCAAAAATTCGTGAAGTACGAATGATAAAATATTTATCACAATTTTTTCGGACATTTTCTTCTCCAGCTAATTTTGTCTCGCCATATTTACTTATAGGTTCTGCCACAGAATCTTCATCATATCCATTTTTATTTTCACCAGAAAAAATATAATCAGTTGAGTATTGAACTAAAATAATATTTAATTCTTTCGCAATCTCAGCTAATATTTTTGGAGCTTCAGTATTTATTTTTTGTGCTATTTTATAATCACTCTCTGATTCTTCTATTTTGTCTACAGCATTATAAGCGGCAGCGTTAATTATTATATCTGGTTGTAAATTTTTTATCACTTCAAAACTTTTGATTCTGTCCGTAATGTCCAAATCTTCTTTATCAAAAGCCAAGACTTCATGTTCAGAAGCTAAAACTTTTTGTAAATAATTTCCCAACATTCCTTTGCTACCAGTTATCAGAATCTTCATAATTTAAGAAGCTAATTTTTCATCTCTAATTTTTAAATATTCATCGTAATCTTCGATATAGTCTTTTCTTTCAGGATTATAATTTGTAGATGATAAAGCAAGGAGTACTGCGTCATTAGAAAAATCTTTGAAATGATGCCAAACATAATTGGCAATATACAAAGCAGAAGTAGGTGCTTCCATTTTTATTTCTTCAATACCTTGACCTCTATCTACCACAGCCGTACAAGTACCAACCACAAGAATAAAAAATTCTTTTTCTTCCATATGACAGTGCGCACCTGTTGGACCTTCTGGTTTTGTAATATAATAAACTCTTTTTACTTCAAAGTCTACATAATCTTTTAGCTCAATAGGACTCATAGTGAATTTACCAGGTACTACTATTTTTTTGATTGCTAATTCACGAAAATGTTCCATATTCTTCTATAATTTAAAATTTAAGTATTTGATTTCATTTTGTCTTTTGAATGTTCTAGAGTTTCTTGAAATTTATTCATTTCATCTTTTTTCTTATTTCTAAGACCTTCTACCCAAGATGTATTTTCCTTATACCAATTGATAGTTTCTTCTAGACCTTGTCTAAATTTATCAGCGGTGTAAACAGGTTTCCAACCAAGTGCAGTAATTTTACTAGCATCAATAGAATATTTTCTATCATGACCAGGCCTATCTGTCACATATTCTATTTTGTCTTCACCAAATCCTAATATTTCAAGCATCATTTTGGTCAATTCCATATTGTTTCTTTCGTTGTCTGAACCAATATTATAGACTTCACCAGCCACACCTTCATGCAAAAGCAAATCAAGTGCACTAGCGTGATCACGTACATGAATCCAATCACGGACATTTAGACCATCACCATAAACTGGTACATTTTCTCCAGCAAGAAGTTTGAAAACAAAAAATGGAATAAGTTTTTCTGGAAATTGATAAGGACCGTAATTATTGGAACAATGAGTAACAACAACAGGTACACCGTGAGTAACAAAATAAGCATGACACATCATATCTCCACCAGCCTTGGCTGCAGCATACGGCATATTTGGTGAAATTGGAGTATCCTCTGTGAATTGAGAAGGATCTTCCAACTCTAGTGAACCATAGACTTCATCAGTAGAAACATTTACAAATTTTTTGATATTATTTTTCTTGACGGCATCAAGAATCATTTGTACACCAAGCGTATTGGTCAAAACAAAATCTTTACAACCACCATGAATAGATCTATCAACATGTGTTTCGGCCGCAAAATTTATAACATGATCAATATTATATTTTTCAATTACTTCATTTAATTTTTCCAAATCAGTGATATCCCCTTGTACAAAAGTATAATGAGGATTATTTTCTATATGTTTATGATTTTCCAAATTTCCAGCATAAGTCAATTTGTCAAAATTAACAATTTCATAATCTGGATATTTTTCCAACATATGATGAATAAAATTGGATCCAATAAATCCAGCCCCTCCACATACAAGTAGTTTCATAATTTAATCTAATTAAAAATATTTTTTATTTAATAAAATGATTTCTGACCAATGCCCAAACAGCCATAGTAGGTCCATTAAAAATTTCATTATTCTTTATCATTTCTTCTATCTCATCTGGGCGACGATACAAAACATCTATTTCTTCTGAATCATCTAGATTTTGCTCACCTTGCTTAGAAACGTGAGCAATATAAACATTACAATAATTTTTTATTTGAGCTGGAGCATAAGCAAAAATTCCAACATTTACCATTTCATCAGCAGTATAACCAGTTTCTTCTTGCAATTCAGCTTTGGCTGCTTCCAATATTGTCTGGTTACCTTTGGCTTTACCTGCAGGAAATTCAATACTTTGTTTTTCAAATAAATACCTTTGCTGTAAAACAAGTGCAATTCTACCATCTGATAAAACAGGTACAATCATAACAGAACCTTCTGATTCTAAATAAAAATAATCACCAACTTGTCCATTTGGTTTTTCATAAGTATCATGTTTATATTTACACCAAGGATTTTCGTGAAGTGTCTCTTCTGATATTTTTTTTAAATGTTTGGGCATAAAACAAAATTTTCAATTTAGGAATTTTAAATTTTAAAAAATGTAGGTCACATCCGTAAATCCGTATTATCCGTATATCAGGATTTTACTTAAACAACTGATAAACTTTCTCCACACTCTCATTTCCTGGATTATTGATTATTGAGTGCATATTACCACCACCGTCATTATTATAGCGTGGCATCACATGAATATGCAAGTGTGGAACAAGTTGTCCACCAGCCTCACCATGATTCCAACCCACATTATAACCAGCAGGTTGCAAGACTTTGTCCAATTTTTCTTGTGTTTTTTTCACAGCAATTAGCAATTTTTCTGTATATACTTCTGACAATTGCAATAAATTTTCGGCATGCATCTTTGGTATTACCAAAGTATGACCTTTGGCACGAGGCGTGATATCTAGAAACGCCAAAGCATATTCATCTTCATAAATAGTATAATTAGGTATTTCTCCTGCTATGATTTTACAAAAAATACAATTTTCCATATGTTTTATTTTAAATTTATTTTATACAAACTATGAAATTCAAAATCCTTAAAATAAGAAATATTGAAATTAGATTTTGATAGATGATCCAAAAGTTTTTGATTATTATCTTTAGATATATTTACAAAATAGTAGATTTCTTCATTTTTTTCAAGTAATTCATACACAGTCTTGCTAATATCTTCATTAAAAAAATCTACCATTACAGACCTTTTTGGCCAAAAATATTTATCTTCATAATCCGTAATAATAATGGCATTGGGAGATGTGTTATCTACTGTCCAATCTTGTACTTTTTCTATATAAGTAAAATTATTTTTTATTGCAAAGATACCATCTGGTCCATAATAAACCAAATAAAAACTAAAAAACAAATGAACTGCTAAATAAAAAAATATAAATCCGTATTTCAAATGAATATTCTTTATCTTGTCAAAAATGAAAATCAAAGCAAAAGCAATGATTGGTACAAAACCCACAAAAACAGGCAACCAATAACGCACATAAGCCACGGTAATAGTATTCAAAGAAAACAAAGCGTCTCTATTACTGCCATAATAGAAAAATAAGAATGAGCTCACAAACAATAAAACTAAAAAATAAACAAATTGCATTTTATTTATTTTTGTTTTAGTAAACAAATAAACAAACAAAAATGAAGAAAACAAAGCAGACAAAGAATACAATAAATTAATTTTAAAAAAGTAAAACCAGACAGACTTGGCAGTGATCCAAAAATCAAAACCTAAAGGTAAAACAAAAAAATACCAATGTCTTATAGGCAAAGAACCAGAAGAAATATAGTTACTAAAAAAACCATTGTACAAATATTTACTAAAACCAAAATAAAATAATAGGAAAAACAAACCAACCAAACACCAAGAAAAAAATCTAGACCATGCTATATTTTTTTTGAAAACTAACAAAAAAATCAAATAAGCAATTGCCAACCAAACAACTTCATTGGTTCTAAACAAAACACCCAACAAAAAAATAAACATACCCAAAAAATCATTGAGCCACAATCTACTTTTCACAGGACGCACAAACAAAAACCAAACACCAATAATAACCAAAGAAACAAACGGCATATTGTGAAACATCGAACGAGAACTGTAGTACCAAACAGAATAATTTGTTACAAACAAAAAGGCACTAAGCAGAGCTATCCTCTTTTCAAAAAGTTTTTCCACAATAAAATAAAAAGCCCACATAGCCATTATCACAAACACCGAAGTGAAAAATTTTACAGCATACACTGAAAAAATTTTACCTAACAATCCATAAACAAGCATAATTCCCCAAAAGCTAATAGGCAAAACTTGTTTATTTTCATTTACAAAAGTACTTCTAGGATGTACAAAAAAGCTCTGTTTTCCAAAATCTTTTATAGGTTGCAAAAATAAATTGTTATTTTCCAAAAAATTGTTTACAAAAACAAAGTTAGCATTTTCATCAGGAGAATTAAAAATGAAGTTATTATTAAAATTCAAAAAATTATAAATGAAAAAAAATACTATCGACAAGAAAGCTAACAACAAATAATTTTTATTTTTTATCCAATTCATAAAAAATTATATTCCGTGTCTAAAAAGACTGACCAAAGCAAAACCAACAGACAAACCAAGGATCATATTAGCCAAATTAAATAAGTAAGGATTTTCGAAAACAAGAGCGATCAAAATCAAACATATTGACAATACCTGCAAAAACATTTTTATTTTACCCCACAAATTTGCCATTCTCACAGTTTTGAACTTTACTCTATACAAATAAGCCATACTAATAAAAATAATTTCAATACCCAACACAGCAATACCAAGCCAAAAATTATTCAAATATTTGAAAACCAAAAGTAAAACCATAGAACCAATGAGCAACTTGTCAGCCAAAGGATCTATCAAAATTCCAAATTTTGTAATTTTGTTTTGTGTGCGAGCCAAAGAACCATCTAGAGCATCCGTAAATGCTACTAGTACAAAAGCTACCACACCAATATTATAAAATCCAAACAAAATAAGCAAAAAAACAAAAGGTGTCGCTAAAATACGAAAAATACTTATTCTATTTGGAGTCACAGACTTAGGCAAAAAACGCAAAATATAATTCTCCAAAAAATGATCATGAGGATGAATTTCTTCTGCTGGCAAATAATCAAACAAGTCAACGTTCCTCTCTTTGAAATCCTTGATAAAAGACATAAATTTGATATAATAGTGAAATTAAAGTCTATGACAAAACTATTTAAAAAGTATATCACGCTTGGGACCCTTATTACAACTCTGTTGTTCCTCTCTATCTGGTATTACCAAAATCCTATTTTTGGCACTTTAACCTATATTTTATATTTAGTTTTTTTTGGTTACTCTCTTGGCAACTTCTTTATCAAACAGGAAAAACCATTTTGGAAGCTATTTTTTGGTATTATTGGCCTTATGGCTTTTACTACCTCCCTATTATCTATCATCTATTGGTTTTATCAGATAGATCAATTCACCATTACTTTAGTCTTTTTATTTACCTCACTAAAAATTGTATGCTTATCTAGAAAAATGAACTTTACAGATTTGGCTATTTTACAAAAAAATCAACTAACTTTCAAAAAAACAAAAGATTATTTAAAACAAAATATTCTAGGAGTTATAATTTTCCTAGGACAAATCTTCATACTAACAATTATATTCCAACATCGTTATGATGAAACAATTATTTCTCCTTGGACACTTTTTAGTAAAAAAATATTTATCCTCTTCTTTTTAGTTTCAGCGCTTTTACTATTCTTTTTACAAAAATCAAAATATAAAAAAACCAATCTGCTACTTATCACCTTGCACACTGCCATTATTTTGAATGTTGCTTTTTTGGTTTTCAAATATGGTTATGGTTTTGATCCACATATTCACGAAGCTACCGAAAAATGGATTAGAGAACATCTCTTCATTACACCCAAACAACCTTACTACATTGGACAATATATATGGGTGGTTACTACAAATTTTATTACCAAACTTTCTATTACCAATTTAGATAGAATCCTAGTACCAATATTTGCTTCTTTGGCTATACCACTCAGTCTTTATTTTGCTCTGGTAAAAAATAATTTCAAAAATAAAATATTTCCAGCCTTAGTTTTGATCTCACTTATACCACTCAACTTTTTTATTTTTACTACACCAAACAATCTAGCTTTACTTATGTCAATGATTATTGTTTCTTGGATTTGGTACGAAAATCAATATAACAATCTACATACCAATGTTTTTGGAATTCTAATCAATACACTCAACATTGCTATTCACCCTATTATTGGACTACCTATGTTTGTTATTTATTTATCTTCTATTGTTTACAAAAAAATAAATAATAATCTCAAAAAAATATTTTATCCATTATATATTTTTATTTTAACATTTACCGTTCCATTAGCTCTTTACCTCAACTCTATTCTCAACAAAGGATCTTTGATACTAAAAAATACTTTTCTCAATGCCCCAGATTTTTTTGACATTTTTGCCAGACCAGATTATATCTTCATTGAACGTGGTTCAAGATTATTAAAACTTTTATATTATTATCGAGATATTTTGAAACCACTAATGATAATAATTATTATAATAGGCGTTTTTTTAGCTCTAAAAAAATACAAAAAAAATATTACCTATTTTTTCATTAGCACTTTTTTTGCTCTCTCTATTTCTTCTTTCCTAATTATTACTTCTGTCCAATTCAAAGATGTCATTTCTTATGACCAAAAATTATATGGCACTAGACTACTTGATTTAAGTTTAATTTTATTTTTACCTTTTTTTGTTATTGCGCTTAGAGAAATATTTATCAAAATAAAACACCAAAAAAACTTGCAAATAATTGTCACTATTTTTTTTGCTCTATTGTTTACACTTTCTTGGTTTTTTACTTACCCAACTCACGATAATATTTCAATCTACACTGGACAAAATTTGAGGAAAGCTGATGTAATTGCTGTCAAATTTATTGCTGACAGAAATAATAATCAAAAAGATTATATTGTACTCACCAACCAAGCTGTGGCTACAGCTGCTTTATTGGAATTTGGTTTTGACGGTTATTTAAATACAAAGGAAGGTTTGCAATATTTTTATTCTATTCCAACTGGCGGACCACTTTATCAATACTTTAGCAAAATGATTTATGTCAAAACCGAAAGATTGTGGATGGAAGAAGCCATGAAATTTGCCAACGTCAAAAAAGCTTACTTCATCCATACTGACTATTGGAGTCCAGCTGTCAAAATTCGTGATGACGCCAAAGTAGATGCAGACAACTGGTGGGAACTAGACAACGGTCGAATTTGGGTCTATGAATACCTTTTGAAAAAATAATTACTTGTACAAGTTTAATAACTCAACAAAATAATTATCACTATTTTTTTTTAAAATATTAATATCAAAATTGAGAGACATCTTTTTGATGTTTATTTTATTTTCCAAGCACCACTGCATTTTTTCTACTAAATCATTTTTCTTTTCTATATAAAAAAGCCAACCATTCTCCCCTACTTTTATAAACTCAGGAAGAGACGAATGATTGCTAGCCAATACTGGCACAGCAAAATAAAAACTTTCAAAAATTACTGATGGATAATTCTCATAACAAATTGAAGGAAAAACCGTCACATCCATTTTAGAAAATATTTCTGGCAATTCTTCCCTACTCTTACGTCCATAAAAAATTACATTGTCCAAATTTTGAAATTTGTTTTTTAATTCTTTGAGACAAGAACCATCACCCACTACATGCAATTTAGTATTTTTAATTTTTTTGAAAGCATCTATTAATTCAAAAATTCCCTTATGTTTTTCTATTTGTCCCAAATACAAAAAATTAAAATCTTGATTAGATTTTTTTACAATATTATTAACGTTGTCAAAAGTCAAAGGATTAGCTAAAACAATTTTTTTAGAACTAGAAAAAAAACCCTTCTTATCATAAAAGTTTAGTAAGAAATTTGAAGGTGCAATTACAATATCTGGAGACAAAAACATTCTTTTTGTCAAAAAAACATATAAATAAACAAAAATGTTGTTGTATCTAAATGATTTTTCTTGAAGCTTCAAAATAATACCACTAGGTTCTACCAATTGCACATCATGCAAAGTATGTATGTATTTAATTTTTAATTTTCTAATTACACTAGGTACCAAAAAACCAAGCCCCATCAAATTGTGAGTATGCACTAAATCTGGTTTTTCTTGTTGTAAAATATTTTTGATTTTTCTAGCAATACCAAAATTGAAAATATCAAAAAAATGCCAAACAAATTTTGATAAAAAAGAATGTTTATGTAAATCAAAAAAAGAAAAAATATTTTTTGCTTTTATACGATAAATAGTCAAATTACTATTACTTATAATTTCTTCATCATTATCTTTCGGAGTAAGTGTAATTAATACTACTTGATGATTATTTTTTAACAAAAAATCAACAATAGCTTTTACAACTTGTTCAGCACCACCTTTAGCATAAGGTTCATACAAATTATTGATAAGACAAATTTTCATAAAAAATATAATAAATACAATGTATCTGTTTATACGAAGTCCCACCATTCATCGCGGATTTTTTATTGTATTAGAACTATACCTAGTTTAGCACTTAAGTCTTCTATTTTCAAGATGCTAGATTTGGATTAAATAAAAAATAGCACAACCATTAAAATATTAGTCGTGCTATTTTTTGAACTGTATAAATAGTATTATAGAATGTAATGAATCCATTTTTTAGTTCAAAATTATTCTAGTAATTTATTTTTTTAATTGTACAACATTATGTAATAATATTATACCAGTAACTATTGGTATGATTCCTACAAAAATTATTAACATAATACTTAAAGCTAATCCTTGATTTGGTATTTCTAGTATTAAACCTAAAATCATAAAACAGCCAACAATTATTGATATGATTCCTAGTATTAATTTAAGAATTTTCATAGATGTAAAATTATTATTTAATTGTATTTTATAATATTATCAGAATGATTTTTAATCGTCAAATCACTAAAAGTGTATTCCTTATTTCAGATAACTACTTGTATACGATAATACCATAAATTAGCAAAAAAACAAACTTTTGAACAGTCTAAACACATAATACACACAACAGGCTAAATCAAAAGCCTTGTTTTCCTGACAAATCTAATGTAATATACTATCACTAGAGATAATTTATGCCAGAAATTACAGACATTGAAAAAATTCCACCACAAAATATTGAAGCCGAAAAATCACTTTTGGGCTCTATTTTAATTGATAAAGATGCCATGCTAAAAATCTCAGACATAGTAGAAAGTGCTGACTTTTACAAAAGATCACATGCCTATATCTATGAAATAATGTCCGAATTATATCAAAAAAATGAACCTATCGATGTTTTAACTGTAGCTAATCGCTTAGAAGAAAGACAAATTCTAGAAAAATGTGGTGGTAGAAGCTACTTAGTAGAACTATCTAACTCTGTACCAACAGCTTCTCATATCAAACAATATGCTGAAATAATCAAACGTAAATCTACTTTACGCCAATTATTGAATTCTGCACATGAAATTTCCAAATTAGGTTATCAAGAAGACGTCGACGATGTAGACCAACTTTTAGACCAAGCCCAACAACATCTTTACGGTATAACTCAAAAGCATATGAAACAAACTTTTGTTTCTATTCGTGGTATTTTGAGTACTGCTTTTGAACGTATTGATGAACTACACAAGGAAAAAGGTAAACTCCGTGGCGTACCAAGTGGTATCACTAAATTAGATGATTTACTTGGTGGTTTCCAAAAATCTGATCTAATAATTTTAGCTGCCCGTCCATCTGTTGGTAAAACTTCTTTTGCTTTAGACATAGCTCGTCATGCTGCCACAAAACACAAAGTCCCTGTTGGTTTTTTTTCACTTGAAATGAGTAAAGAACAACTAGTAGATAGAATGCTTTGTGCTGAGGCTGGTATTGACTTGTGGAAGATGAGAACTGGCAATTTGTCAGATAAACCTGATAGCGATGACTTTCCTCGTATTGGACACGCTATGGGTGTACTTTCCGAAGCACCAATTTATATTGATGATACTCCAGGAAACAATGTTATGCAGATTAGAACAAAAGCTCGTCGCCTTCAAGCAGAACACGGACTTGGTATGATTGTTATTGACTATATGCAACTTATGGAATCTCACAATGACAAAAATAGCAGTAACCGCGTGCAAGAAGTCGCTGTTATTAGTAGAAATCTAAAAGGTATTGCCCGTGAATTGAATATTCCTGTAATTGCCCTATCTCAGTTAGCTCGTGCAGTAGAACAAAGCAAACCAGCTATTCCAAAATTATCTCACTTACGTGAATCTGGTAGTATTGAACAGGATGCTGATATCGTTATGTTTTTGTATCGTAAATCTGTTGATAGAAATTATCGCCCAGAAGATATTCCACCTGATGAAAAAAATATTGCTGAAATACACATTGCTAAACATAGAAATGGTCCAACTGGTGTAGTTCGTACTTACTTTGATGAAGCTCGTACTTCTTTCAAAAATCTTGATACCAATACGACTTATGATAGTGGGGAATAAAAAAGCCTGAAAGGCTTTTTGATAATAATAGCTTTTTAAGCCTTTCTGGCATTTTAGGCCTTTCAAGCTTACTTTAAAAATGTTAAAATATAAAAACAATATAAACTTTATTAATTAAAAAAATATTAAATATAAAACCGTATGTTCAACAAACTAAAACAATTCAAAGATCTTCGTGATCAAGCCAAAGAAATGCAAAGTAAATTAGCAGAAGAAAAAGTAACAAGTTCTTCCAACGGTGTAGAACTTACTATGAATGGTAATTTGGAAATCATAAATGTTAATATTTCTCCAGAACTTTTATCTACAGACAAAAAAGCCAAATTAGAAACAGCTTTCAAGGATGCTCACGCTGACGCTTTGAAAAAGATGCAAAGAATAATGGCTATGAAAATGAAAGAAATGGGAGGACTTCCAAATATTCCAGGACTCTCATAGTTCTTAGTTCGCAGTTCATAGTTCATAGATTTGTATGCAAACATGCAAGGATTTGAAAGTCTGTCAAAAATCGATAAAATTAGTTACTTCAATTTATAAATTGACAGAATCTTTCCCTGACATAGAAAAATTTGGATTGATAAGTCAGATGAGGAGAGCTTCAGTATCAATACCATCAAACATAGCTGAAGGTTTTGCCAGAAGAAACAAAAAAGAAAATGCTCATTTTATCAGCATTTCTTATGCCTCCGGCACAGAGTTAGATACTCAACTTGTTATAGCAAAAGAGTTAAATTTCATTTCTGAACAAAATTTAAAAGAAGTTGCATCACAACTCGAAGAAATTTTAAAGATGCTTTATTCTTACCGCGAATACCTATACAAATAAAATATTTCAAAAATTCTAAGAACTAAGAACACTGAACTCAGAACTCTGATATGTATAGCAAATCAATTCAAAACTTAATAAAAGCTTTTTCTCGCTTACCTAGCGTTGGTCACCGCACTGCTGAGCGCTTTGTTTTTTATTTGCTCAAATCTGGCAAAAAAGATGTAGCTGAACTAACTATTGCCCTAAAAGAATTGATTGAAAATATCAAAAGTTGCGAAATATGTTGGGATTTTACAGATACTAGTCCTTGTCAATCTTGCACAGATCAAAAAAGAAATCACAAAATTATCTGTGTAGTTTCACAACCACAAGACAGAGAAACTATTGAAAAAACCAAAGAATTCACAGGTGTTTATCACATTTTACGTGGAACTCTCAAACCTGATGATGAAAATATTTCTAAATTTTTAAAAATAAATGAATTGATGAATAGACTTCACAAAAATGAAATAGACGAAATAATCTTAGCTCTAAATCCAGATATCAATGGTGAAACAACGATGATGTATCTAGAAAGACAAATCAAAAAAATAAAACCAGATATCAAAGTTACTCGTCTCGCTCGCGGTTTACCAATGGGTAGTGATTTGCAATATGCTGATGAAATTACTTTGGGTAGCGCTTTGAAAAACAGAATCTCTAGCAAATAAAATTTAAATTTCAAAGTTTAAATCTAAAAATTAATTTTTAATTACTAAAAAATCCCGCTTAAAACGGGATTTTTATTTTAATCAGTTTAAATCTGTCTAAATCAATGTTTTATTTCACTTCAGCAACTTTTACTTTTGTAAAACGTTGTCTATGACCATTTGTTCTTTTGTAACGTACTTTACGTTTATATTTTATAACACGAATTGTTCTGTGTTTTCCTTGTTCTTCACACATAGCAACAATACTTGCACCTTCTAGATATGGTTTACCGATTTTTACATCTTTACCATCTTCTTTAGCAAGCATAAGAACTTTGTCAAAAACAACTTCTTTACCTACTTCAACTTCAAGTTTTTCAATTTTTAAAACATCTCCGGTTTTGATAAGATATTGCTTTCCACCGGTTTCAATTACTGCAAACATAATTAATGTATATTTAAAATTAATTTATAAGTGTTTTTGGGAAACGTGAGTATTATACTAAACAAGACCAAAAAAGTCAAGCCTAGTCCTCCACAAGTAGCATTTTGTCTCCTATCTTCAGATTATGCTCTTTTACCCAGCCAGATGGTAACTCCAAAACCAAATCAGAATCTACTCTAGGTGTGTATTTTTTATACTCATATTCCTCTTTATTTGGCTCTATAGGCACATTTGGGGCAATATCTACTACTTCTCCCTTATAAAACCAAACTATATCTATAGGGAAGCTCATGTCCCTCATTACAAATGAATGTTTGGAAGGAAACGAAAAAGGGAAAATCATACCATCATAAGGATTAATACTATCCCTACCACCCAAACCTTTTTGTTGTCTATAAATACTGTCAGCAATCAATACTTCCAATTTTTGATCTTTCAAAGAAACTATGGTTTCTGTCCAATAATATCTTTGCCAAAAAAATAAAAAAATGGCTAAACCTAAAAAAATAAGGATAAAATAAAATTTGAAGTTATTATTTGTTTTCATAATTGCAATGTATGAATTAAAAATCCCAGACTTGTCCTGATACAAAAATTTTTGGGATTCCACATTACTAATTTTTCATTTATTACTTGACCTCTTTAGGTAGATTTCTCATTCCACTTTTCTTTTTACCAAACCAAATAACTAATAATATCATTATAACAAAAAGCAAGATTAAAGCCAAAAATTTTTGACTACTTTGCAAAAATAAAGCTGACAAACCAAACAACAAAGAAATTGCATAAAACAATAATACTGCTTGTTTTTGACTAAGTCCTGTATCCAACAAACGAAAATGTAAATGTTCTCTATCTCCCAAATAAATAGGATGACCTTTTTTGAAACGAGCCCAAATAACTCTAGCTACATCCAAAATAGGTATAGCCATAACCAATAAAGTAATAGCAATTTTACTACCTGAAATAATAGCCAATGTACCAAGTAAAAAACCAGTCAATAAACTTCCTCCTTCACCCAAAAATATTTTGGCAGGAAACCAATTCCAAACTAAAAAACCCAAAACCGCAGCTGCCAAAATAATAGACAAAAGAGCTACATCTGGCTGAAACCAATTCGTTTGTAAAGAAAAAAAGAACAAAACACAAGCACCTATAAAAACTATTCCAGAAACCAAACCATCCAGCCCATCCAAGAATTTGGTAGTAAACATCATTCCCATAAGCCAAAAGAAAACTAAAACATCTGCCAAAACTACAAGTTTACCAAAATTACCAAAATTTATTTGCCAAAAATCTAAATGAATAACTCCACCAAACGGATTGGAAATAATATGTGGACCAATACCCGAAAAAATAATAGTCATAGCAGCTAAAACTGGAAATAAAATTTGTATCTTTGGTTTTAAAACATATTTGTCATCCAAAATACCA
This sequence comes from Candidatus Magasanikiibacteriota bacterium, assembly GCA_041674805.1. GTDB lineage: Bacteria > Patescibacteriota > Patescibacteriia > Magasanikbacterales > UBA922 > UBA1557. Next base: position 448,906 of record JBAYVA010000001.1, read on the forward strand.
CCAACAACCAGAAACAAAGATCCCAAAAATAATCCTAGCAAATTTCTAAATACAATATCATAATAAAAATTATCACCAAAAATCCAAGCCAAAAATACTGACAAGAAAAAACTAAAAAAAATAGCCAAACCACCACCTAAAGCAATCGGCCTTTTGTGAATTTTTCTTTTTTCTTTACTTACTTTATCAATAATACCAAATTTTCTCATAAACATAGCAACCAAAAAAGTCACTATTACAGAAACTACGAAGGTAAAACTAAAATAAAACAAATATATCATCATAATTTTAATAATCAATTTAATTTAGTATAACAAAATACAGCTAAACATCAATATTACACACAGCAAAATTGTTTTCTTTAAGATAATCATCACTAATCTCATACAATACAGGTGCAAAATTAGTAGTAACTTCTTCTGTTTTTTGCAATTTACCTTCCACAAAAACTTCTCTATAAATTTCATTATAACGAAAATAATTCAAACCTTTTTTTACAAACAGATGATTCTTTTCTACAATATGAAAATTTTCCAAAACTTTGCCATTAGACAAAATCTGTCCTTTCAAATGGTCATCTGTCAACCAAATTTTTATTTGCAAAGAAAAATTAGAAACATTTTTTACTTTTAAATCTAAATAATTATAAAAAATAGTAGCACCACTACCAAATGGCAATGTTCGACCAGAATCAGGAAAAACATCTTTGGAATGATGATGACGCTCCATAATTTCTGTAGGAGCATGCAAAAAAATCCAATACAAAAAATTTGATAATTGACACATACCACCACCCAAACCTTCTATAACATTACCATTGGAAATAAGCATACCATCAACATAACCATCCTTATATTTTGGTTGACCTACCACTTGCCAAAATGAAAAAATTTTCCCTGGTTTTATCACAATGCCATCCAATTTTTTGATAGCTTGTTTAAGATTTTGAATTTTTTGTTCTTGTAATTTTGGATCACTTACACCTAATTTACGACGTAACAAAGATTGATGTCTAGCTACAACATGAGAAAAGTAAGTATCATTTTTTTGATATGTAATATTCAAATTAAAAAAATTTTGCAAATTTCTAAAAAAATGACGTACCAAAATAATAAAACTCTTCAAAAAAGGATACTTTCGAGAAAGAGCTACTCTAGTAGGACTTTCATATGTTTTTATATATAACAAAATTTTTTCTTTTAATCTTATGTCTATCATAATCTATATTATTTAAATTTGACCTATTATAGCAAAATTTACAAAAAAATCAATACCCCAAATATAAAAAAACAATCCTCAAAAAAATTGGATTGTCTTTTGTTTTTTTACTAATTTCTTTCTATATGAATTTGCAGAGCTTCTCCCAATATAATTTTATCACGTCTTTGTAATTTTCCTTGCAAAATAAACTCTGCCAATCTATTTTCTATCCTATCCTGAATTGCACGACGCATAGGACGTGCTCCAAAATCTGGATCAAAACCAACATCAACCAAAGCTTCCAAAGATTCATCAGTGACTACCAATTCTACTCCCCTATTTTCCAAATCTTTGGCCACACGTTTCAACATATAAGCTGCAATCACTTTTATTTCTTCTCTATTCAAAGCTTTGAATAAAACTATACCATCAAAACGATTCAAAAATTCTGGACGATAATATTGCATCAGCTCACCATGCAACAAATTTTCTTTTATTCTATCTAAATCTACACCCATTTTCATCTGAGCTTGTACATAACTTGTACCAGCATTTGAAGTAGCAATAATAATAGTATTGGTAAAATCTATCACACGACCAACACTATCTGTCAAACGTCCATCATCAAAAACTTGCAAAAACAAATTCAAAACATTTCTGTCAGCCTTTTCAAGTTCATCTAAAAGCAAAAGTGAAAAAGGATTTTGTCTGACAGCTTCTGTCAAAAGACCAGTACCTTGTTGACCAGGTTGACCAATAAGACGATAAATACTACTTGTATCTTGAAATTCACTCATATCCAATCTAATCATTCTTTCTTCACCACCAAAATATACTTCTGCAATAGTTTTGGCCAATTCAGTCTTACCAACACCTGTTGGACCCAAAAACAAAAAGTTAGCAATTGGACGTTTTTGTGAACGCATCTCGGCTCTAGCTCTACGCAAAGCATTGGCTACTAACTCTACTGCAATATCTTGACCAACCACACGTTTATGCATTTCTTGCTCTAAACGCATCAATTTTGATGATTCATTTTCTGTAATACTAGAAACAGGCACACCAGTTTTATTGGCCACCACTTCACCAACTTCTTCAGCTGAAACCAAAATATTATCTCCTCTTTTTGATCTTGCAAAACTACCCACTTCAGACAAAAGAGATATAGCTCCAGCAGGCATATTTTGATCAAAGAAAAATTTATCAGCCAAAACTACACATTTTTCAATAGCATCATAAGAAAAAAATATTTTATTATGATATTCTACTTCTCCAGCTTTTGATTGTAATACACGAATACTTTGTTCTTGATTCATTTCTTTGACACTAACTTTGGTAAAAACCGTACCAATTTCACTATTTACAATATGACGGTTATAACCTTCTGGCAAAGCTGTTGCAAACATTGTAATATTACCTCCTGACAAATATTCAGCCAAAGTTTCAGATACATCTAGACTCTCACCTTGAGTTGCAGCACTGCCTGTCAAATCAGATAAATTATTTATAAACAAAATAATATTTTTGGCACGAGAAACTTCATTCATAATTCTTATCAATCTTTCTTGAGCTCCAGACACCGTAGTACCTGCCAACAAAGATGATGTAGAAATTTGGACAAATCTTTTATCCAATAATTTTTTAGGAGCTTTGCCAGATATCATTTTTTGGACAATACCTTCTATAATGGACATTTTACCAACACCATGTTCACCTACTAAAATTACATTATCACGACCAGCTTCTACAATATTAAAAATCTCTTCTATCTCTTTGTCACGAGCAACACATTGTGACAAATGTCCATACTTAGCATAAATCGTCAAATCTTTACTATAATTATTCAAATATGGCGTAGCCACAGCAGTCATCGCTTTGTCCATACCATATTTACTTACACCACTAGCCGCTTTTCTAAATTTTTTGTATTCATCATATAAATATTCTTTCATACGTACCCACTCTACAACATTGTTTAATTTTTGATTTTCTACTTCCAAATCATACAACATTTCTTGTAAAATTTCTGATTCACGAACAGTAGCTAACAAAATTTCAGTAGTACGAATTTGACTATCTTTTATTTCATAAGTAATTTCAAAAGAATTAAAGATAATTTGCCAAAATTCTTCACCCAGTTTAGTTTCACTTTCTTTATTATTTTTTGGTAATGATTGCAACAAAGAATTAATATGTGCTTTTACCGAACGTATAGAAATATTCAAACGTACAAAAATACCAATAATTTCACTAGTATCTAGCAAAGTATAAAAAACATGTAAAGATGTAATTTCACTATGTTTATAATTTCTAGCCAACAAATAACTTTTTTCCAAAACAGTTTTAGCATTGGCTGTCAAAAATTGACTAATATCAAATTTGTGTTTATGTGAAATTTTTTTTATTTCTTCCCAATTGTTAGCAAACAAACTATCTTGCAATGTTTTCTTATCCAAAAAATTATAATCTATTTCTTCTTTTGGCACATTGTTTGCTATCAAACGATAAAACAAATAAGCAAAAGATACCGTAGAAAACCAGAAAAAAAGTCTAGCACCAGTAATATCATTACTCCAAAATTGTAAAGTAAAGATATTATCAAAACTTTTATTTACTTTGTAGACTTCAAACAAAAATAAGGCAAAAAAACTAAAACTAAACACAAGAGAACCAATAATTCTTACAATATCCAAAATTTGTCTAGCTTGCTTTTGTTTTATATTATAAAATGTAATAGATTGTCCAAAATAAACAAAAAGATTATTAAAAAAATAACCAACATGCAATCTTTTGCAATTTTGACAAGGATGAAAATGAATATAACCATCGCCATGACACGTATCACAAATATCCAAAGACAATTTTTTATTTTTTACAAAAAGCATAAGATTATCTAAAAAGAAGAATTACTAACAAATAATCCCAAAGAATCCAAAATCATATATATAACAAAAATTGGTAATATTATCCAAACAAAAAATAATCCTATTACAATGATTAACCAAATAAAAAGTGCAATAGTTCTAAAAATTACATTAAAAAAACGCATGATGAAACTCACAAAACGACCTTGAAAATCATACTGACCAAACATTGGTACAAAAATATTTTTGAGCCAAAGACCAGGAGCCATCATAGCATTGACATCTTTTACGAGAGAAACACAAAACATCAAAGCTTTCCTACTACCTTCGCTATACCACCAGATAGGAAAATAAAAAATGTCGACAATCAATTCCAAAAACATTTTTTGTAGCAAAATAATAAACATAATAATAAAAAATCCTAAAGTTAAAATTAACTGTTTTTATTATACCATAAAAACAAAAAACACGTAACAACTTATCATCATTACGTGTCAATAATTATAAAAATAAGAAAATTATCTTTTGGCGACAGAACTATCAAAAATATCTAAATATGCCACATTTGAAACAATTACTAAATCAGTTTCAGAAATTCTAGCTTGTAAATTTTGCATTGATTTATATTTGGCTACTTGTACATCCATTTTTCTATTTTCATATTCCAAATTTGCTACTTGTTTTTCTAAGTCACTAATTACATAACCTTTTGTAGAAACTGAAGTAGTTTTCAAAATATACAAAACACCAAATACCAAAATAAAAGCAAACAAAGAAATACGAAAAGACGTACTAAAAAATAGTTTGTTAAGTACCTCTTTTTTTTGTCTGAGTGTTTGTTTTTTTTCTAAATAAGAATTCATAATGACAGGCGTGAATTTTTATAAAAATGTAAGTAATATTCTTTAAATTTTTTCAACTACTCTCAACTTAGCACTTCTCGATCTAGGATTACTTTTTGCTTCATCGTCACTAGCAATAATTGGTTTTTTAGTTATTATTCTAATTGTTTTATTATTTTGTGATTTGAAATAATGCTTGACCAAACCATCTTCTATAGAATGAAAAGTAATCACAACCAACCTTCCTCCGCTTGCCAACACATCTATAGCTTGTGGCAAAACTCTTTCAATTACCCCAAGTTCATCATTTACAAAAATACGTAAAGCTTGAAATACTTTGGTTGCTGGATGCAAACCACCTACCCAAGGTATTCTTTGTTCAGCTTGATCAGCTTCAATTGGAATTTTCAATTTTTTTCTATAAACATCCAAAATTATTCCTACCAAATCACCTACTGTTTCAATTGTATAATCATTTCTTTTTTCTACGATGGCTCTGGCTATTTCTTTACTCAATTTTTCTTCACCATATTTACGAAATATTTCTTCTAATTCTTCTTCAGACTTAGTATCAAGTATTTCAGCAGCACTACAATGTACATACAAGTTTTTGCCATCCGGAGCTTCTGGAAGTTTTTCTTTGCCAGGAACACATTTCAAATACGTATCATAACGCATATCCAAAGGTTCTTCTGTTTTCAAAAAACTAAATCCTCTACCTCTTTCTTCAAACTGTGGACTAGACCAACCATAATCCATCAATATTCCATTTACATTTTCAAATTTATTTTCTTCTACAATTTTTTGCAAATTTTCAAAATTATTTCTAACAAAAATTACTCTATCACCAAACTCATACAAAAATTGTTTAGTACGTAATATTGCTTCAGCGTCAGCATCTATTCCCAACAATTTGCCATTTGGTGAAGTAATTTCCAAAATCTTTTCTGAATGTCCAGCATCTCCAAGTGTGCAATCAATAACATTGCTACCAGGTTTCAGTTGCAAATTTTCAAGAACTTCATTTAGTAATACAGGTACATGTCTCATTTTAACATTGATTAAATTGATTTAAACTGATTGAAACAAATTGTCATCAATTTATTCGTGTCGATTTGTGTAATATTTGTGTTATCCAAAACTTTTAGAAAAAATATTTCTACAATTTATTCACGAACATCTAAACGGCAACGGTTTAAACTCCAAGATCAAACATTTGTTCAGCAATTTGACCACTCTCTGCTTCAGTACGTTTTTTATATTCCTCCCAATTTTTCTGATCCCACAATTCTAGACGGTTGTACAAACCGGCTACAACTATTTCTTTTTTGAGACCAGCAAAATTACGAAGATAATCTGGCAATACGATACGTCCTTGCTTATCTACACTTACATCCATAGCGCCAGCAAGCATCAGACGAGCAAAAGCACGACTATTAGCTTGTGAAAATGGCAAGCTAGCTAATTTGTCAGCAAGAATTTTCCATTCTTCTTTTGTATACAAAAAAAGACAATTATCTAGACCTCTAGTAACAACTGCGCCTTTTGACAAAACTGTACGAAATTTCTTTGGTACAGCCAGACGTCCTTTGTCGTCTAGATTGTGTGAGTATTCTCCTATGAACATATTTTTTTGATAAAGTAGAGAGACAAGCATTTTCCCCACTATTTACCACTTAGAACCATTATATACCACTTTCAAACCACTTTCAACCATTTTTTGATATTTTTGAGCCACATATCCACAGCAAACTAAAAAATTGGCTAACTAACACAGTTATTTGTTTTAAAATAAATAAAAAAACAGTTCTTTTAAACTGTTTTAATATTTTTATGTTTTAATTCTTTAATTTTCGTAGCGAACGCTGAAAAGTAATCGCAAACCGATGCGCCTCATCTCTCACTCGTATCAACAAATCCTGATTTTCATTTACAAATTTGATAAAATCTCTATCCTTCACTCCGAAAATAAAATCGTTTCTCTTACGCTCCGGACCTTTAGCAATGCCGACTAGTGGAATATTTAATTTGTATTTTTTTAAAATTTGCATAACAGCATTGACTTGTGGCTTTCCGCCGTCAATAAGAAAAACATCAGGTAAAGGCCAAAAATCTTTCTTATTTTTAATCTGTACATCTGTATTATTTGTAATTTGTATGTCAGCATGAGCCAAACGTCGCTCCAATACTTCTTTCAAAGAGTCAACATCACTCTGCCCTACTACTGTTTTTATTTTGAATTTTCTGTACTCAGATTTAAGAGCCTCTCTGTTATCAAAAACAACCATCGATCCAACTTTTCCACTGGCACCAAGGTTAGAAATATCATATCCCTCGATACGCTTCACAGAAAAATGTTCTCCAGCACCCATTCCAAGTTCCACATTCCTCATTCCACGTTCCATAAAAAAAGAATCGTTCAATAAAGCAATGTCATGTATACGAGACAACGTACTAATCTGATTCCTAAGACGTCCAGCTTCTTCAAAATTTTCTTTTCTTGATTCCCTATTCATTTTTATTTCTAGTGACTTCACAAGTTTTTTCTTTCCCCCACGCAAAAAAGTAACTAACGGCAAAATTACTTTGCTTTTGTATTCTCTCGAACTTATTTCTCCTGTACAAACACCAAGACACTGACCAATTTGTCTATATAAACATGGCCTAAAAGGCTTACCCGGCTCACAAGGCTTACAAGTGGAAATAAAAAATAATCTATTCAACAACTTCATCATCTCACGAGTTTTCAATCCAGGATACGGCCCAAAAATATATAAGTACTCATTCCCCATTCCTCGTTCCTCATTCCTTTTTGCAACAAATTCATGCTGTCGTATTGTCACAACACGTGGATAGACATCCTTCGTTATCACAACATAATTCCAACTCTTATCATCCTTTCCATCTACATTATACTTCGGCAAATATTTCTTAATATAATTAGCTTCAAGAATCACCGCTTCCAAGACTGAATCTGTTTGCTTAATTTTTATGTCCATTACTTCGTGCATCATTTGTTCTATCGGTCGCATCGAACGTGCACCACGAAAATAACTCTGCACACGATTGCGCAGAGATGTGGCTTTGCCGACATATATTAATTCTTTATTTTTATCGTAGAACAAATATATGCCAGGTTCAGTTGGAAATTGTTTTATTTTTTCCAGAAGTGTCATACTAATCTAACTTATGTGGACCTATTCTACCTGTAGAATTATAATAAAAATTATTTTGTTTTTCTTTAAATTGTCCCACTATAAAAAACACTGCATAAATAGTAACAGCTATATAATATAAAATCTCAAAAATATCAAAATGTGCACCTACTTTTTCAAAGAATTTACAAGACTCATATAAAAAAAAGATAACTGGTAACAAAAAGAAAATCGCGGCAAGATAAAATTCAAATATAAAAGTCATCAATTTTTTATCTTTTTGTTCTTTCTTTTTTATTTCAATTATTTCTACTCTCAAAATCATCAAAATAATTAATGAAATTGATATAGTTAATATATTTAACATCACGTACTTAACAAAAAATAATGAAATAGATTCCCTATTAAAATACAAAATAATCAAGATATTTAATAACATCAAAAAAATAATATAAATAGCTTTCTTTGATTTCTTTGGGAATGAACCTTCCAAAAGCAAATAATAAACCAAAAAATAAAAAAATAAAAAAATAATTATAAATTTAGAATTTATAAGTGGTGAAATTTTTCCAAAGCTATTTCCACTTATAGATACAAAAAAAATAAAAAATGGAATTACTGTAGACAACAAAAAATATAGTAACAAAATAACAAAGTTAGTTCTTGTTCTATTTTTTTTTATTAAATAATTATTTAAATTATTCCAATAATCATTAATTTTTGATTTATAAAAATTCATATGAAAAATAATTATTTTCATGTTTTTATGCTAAAAAACGTTTCAAATACTTCCCTGTCGAACTCATTGTCGACTTTCTAGCAACTTCTTCTGGAGTTCCAACAGCAACCACTTCTCCACCTTTGTCACCACCTTCTGGACCTAGATCTATTATCCAGTCTGCACATTTGATCACATCAAGATTATGCTCGATGACCATGACAGTATTTCCTTTGGAAACAAGATTTTGCAAAACACCAATCAATTTTTTTACATCTTCATAATGCAAACCAGTAGTTGGTTCATCAAGCAAATATAATGTTTTTGTGGTATTACGTTTGGCAAGTTCTTTGGAAAGTTTTATTCTTTGGGCTTCACCACCTGACAAAGTCGTTGCCGATTGTCCAAGTCGCAAATAATCCAAACCAACATTATTCAACATCTTTAGTTTATCATAAATCTGAGGAATGTCGATAAAAAATTCTTCTGATTCTTCAATAGTCATATTCAATACTTCCGCGATATTCTTATTTTTGTAATGCACTTCCAAAGTTTCCTGATTAAATCTTTTACCTTTGCAAACTTCACAATCAATTTCGACACTTGGCAAAAAGTGCATTTCAATAGTCAGTTTTCCTTTTCCTTCACAATTTTCACAACATCCACCAGGGCGATTGAAACTAAATCTGCCAACTTTGTAACCACGCACGCGCGCTTCGACAGTACTAGCAAAAATTTCTCTGATTGGTCCCCAAGTTCCAGTATAGGTAGCTGGATTACTACGAGGAGTACGACCAATTGGTTTTTGATCTATTTTAATTATTTTATCAATGTATTCTGTGTTCAAAATTTCTTTGTGATTACCAATTCTTTTATTGACATGATTGAGTCTGTTAGCAATACCACGATAAAGAATTTTGTGCATGAGAGTTGATTTGCCAGAACCAGAGACACCAGTCAAACAAATAAATCTACGTAAAGGAATTTCTACATTGATATTTTTCAAATTGTTTTCAGTAGCACCTTTAATTTTTATTTTTGGAGTATTATTATCTACTTTTCTTCTATCTTGTGGTACTTCAATTTTTTCTTCTCCACGCAAATATTTTCCAGTCAAAGAATCTTCTGCTTTACCATAAACTTTACAACCAAAATTATTATCATTTGTAATTTGTAATTTTTTATTTGTATCTTTTTTCAAAAGATTTTCTAAGGTACCAGAATATACAACCTCTCCTCCATGCACACCAGCTTTGGGACCAATATCCACAATCCAATCACTGATAAGAATAGTATCTTCATCATGCTCGACCACAATAATAGTATTACCTTTATCACAAAGTTCACGCAAAGTAGAAACCAGTCTATCATTGTCTTTTTGATGCAAACCAATTGTTGGTTCATCAAGTACATAAAGAGCCCCGACCAGTTGTTGCCCAACTTGTGAAGCAAGTCTAATACGTTGAGCTTCTCCACCCGACAAAGTACCAGCCATACGATTTAGTGTAATATAATGCAAACCAACGTTATCTAGAAAAGACAAACGATTATTGATTTCATTAAGAGCAGCTACAGCAATTGCCATTTTATTTTCTGATAAAATTTCTATCAAACTTTCAAAAAATATTTTAGCTTCACCAATAGTTTGAGAAACTACTTCCCAAATATTTTTTTCTCCAATTTTTACACTAAGTGCATTTTCGTTGAGACGTTTTCCCTCACACTTGGGACAGACATCTTCACTAAAAAGTTCTTTGGTACCAAGTCCTGTACAATAACTACAATAACCATAAGGACTGTTGAAAGAAAAAAGACGTGGTTCAATTTCAGGAAAACTAAAACCATCTTTTGGACAAGAATATTCTGTACTATATACTTCTTCTACATCTTTCCCATAAATAATTCCACACAAACCATCAGACAAATCTATAGCACTTTCCACAGCTTCACCCAATCTTTGTTTTACATCTGATAATTTTTTTGAATCTACAGTTATTTTATCCACCACGATTTCAATTGTATGTTTTTTATTTTTTGATAAAACAATTCTATCTTTCAAAGAATGCATTTTACCATCGACTCTTACCTCCAAAAAACCGCTATTGTACATGTCATACAACATTTGATAGTATTCTCCCTTTCTGCCACGAACGACTGGTGACAAAATTATAATTTCTGATTCTTTTTTATTTTTTTTCAAAGTCGCAAAAATACGAAAATTAATTTCGTCAGCTGTCATCTTTTCAATCTTAGTGCCACAAACCGGACAATATGGTTCACCAATACGCGCATAAAGTACACGCAAATAATCATAAATTTCTGTGATAGTCGCAACAGTTGATCTTGGATTTGCACTATGAGCTCTTTGATCAATCGAAATTGCAGGACTAAGACCATCTATTTCATCGACATCTGGTTTTTGCATGCCACCAAGAAATTGTCGGGCGTAAGCTGACAAACTCTCGACATACCGACGCTGTCCTTCAGCAAAAATAGTATCAAAAGCTAGACTAGATTTACCAGAGCCTGATAGTCCAGTAAAAACAATCATCTTATTACGAGGAAGTTCCAGACTAATATTTTTCAAATTGTGTTCGCGAGCACCGCGGATTATTATTTTATCTTGCATAGGTTATAAAGGCTTGAAAAGCTTAAAATGCTTAAAAAGCCAGAAAGGCTTTTACTGTTTCAAAGCATTTCAAGCCTTTCTGGCTTTTTAGGCCTTTCAAGCATTTGTTCCAAACTACAAAAAGCCCTAAAAAGGGGTTTAATTACTTATAATTAATTATCTAAAGAACTGTGCTAATCATACCATTATAGTAGTTTTTGTCAATGTCAAACAAATACATATTCTTGCATGAACGATAAATTTGTTCTAAAATACATATAATTATTATCAAATAAACAATCTAGTAGTTTTGATTTCATCAAAACTACTAGATTGTTCATCTTATATGGAAAATTAAATAATAAAAAATATGCAACTACTAGGCGAGAATTTACTTACTTCATCCTGTCCATCAACATGTTCAGGACAAACTAATATTTATATAATACTATTAGGAATCATATTTCTTTTTTCTTCATTAATTTTTTTCTTTATATTCATTTCATTAAAAAATAAAGTATCCTCAATAATAAAATTTGTTTTGCTCACATTAGCTATATTATTTCTTATATTATCTTGCTTTTATACTTTAGAAATTATTCCTCATGATGGATCTTGCGGCTCTGGTTGTAATGAAAGTGGCACTTTTTTAAAAGGTTTCAAATGGCACCCACTAGATATCACCCCTATACAAGAAATTAATTACAAAATTTCTGAAAAATATTAACACAAAATAAAAACCACTAGATTATCTTTTGGTTTTTTAACTAATATTAATGAGTGTAAAGTTTATAGTAATAATTTAAAAGTTAAAATTATGGATAAAATAAATAAACCAAAAATAAGATTAGGATTTTTAATTATTGCGACTATACTAACTCTTATAGCCACTAAATTAATTTTTCTATATTCTTCTACTACAAACTTCGAAGAAAATAAATATCCAAACAAATATGAAGATACAACAAACGATATTTCTGATATTTTTTCTTATGGTACATGCATGGCATTCACGAACCAAACTTATATATACTTTTTTTTAGTACCATTCCTTGTTGGTATAATTGGACTAATCTCAATATCTATAATTTTATTTTTTAAAAAAAAGATTTCAAAGGAATTCAAAATATCACTGATTGTAATATCCATAATCTGTATTGCTTTTTCTTCTATATATACTATAAAAATAATCAACAATGTTTCTAATGGATGCACAGATGGTGGAACTTATTTCAAAGGTTTTTTCTTATCCCCTTTCAATCCAACACCTGTAAAAAAAATTCATTATAAATTATTATAAATAATCTCATAAAATCGTAGTTAGCAAGTAAACAAAAACGAGCCTATTAAGCTCGTTTTTTTTGTGTCAAGGGGGAGATTTGAACTCCCGACCTTAGGGTTATGAATCCTACGCTCTCACCAGCTGAGCTACCCTGACTCTTTAAATATACAAATAACAACTGACAAATTCCAAATTTTTATTATATATAATAATTAATTTGGAATTTGTTTATTTTTAATTGTAATTTTCTACCGTAGCCTCAAGGGGGATCGAACCCCTATTGCTAGGATGAGAACCTAGCGTCCTAGCCATTAGACGATGAGGCCATAAATATTATGACTAGCCACTAGACGATGAGGTCTTAAAAAATCTCAAAGCTCAAATAATATACTATATTTTGATAAAAAAGTCAAAAGCCAATTGTTAATTGTCAAATATCATCTACCTGCTTGGTGGAATATGATAATACTGCATTATAAATTTAGCTATTTTTGCAAAAGTTGGAGAAGCTGTACTATCAGCAAAAGTAGCTTTAGGTTTAGAAAATTTTACTAACATAACAAATTTAGGATCATCCACAGGTCCTAAACCAATAAAAGTATGATTTGTATCTGAAATATAAATACCTTTTTCCGCTATTTGCGCTGTACCTGTTTTTCCAGCAATATAATAACCTGGTACAGCAGCTGTTTTACCTTGACCATTATCTATTACACGAACCAACATACTGGATACTAAGTTAGCAACTCTTTTATCAAATACCGTCATTATTTCTCTTGGTTTAGTTATCTCTTCTTTACCATTTGGATAAATAATTTTTTCAACAATATATGGACGCATTAATTTGCCACCATTAGCAATTACAGAAAAAGCACTAGCTAATTGCAATGGCGTAGCCATAATACCTTGACCAAAAGATGCTGTGGCAGTATAACAATCTATTTCATCTTTTTTACTAATATATAAAGAATCAATAGTACCTGAAGACTCAGTATTCAATTCAATTCCTGTCTTCAAACCAAAACCAAAAAAATTAACATATTTACGAAAATTATCTTTACCCATTTTTTGAGCCACAAAAACCATACCTGTGTTAATAGAATTTTCTAAAACTCCTGTCATTGTTTGATTACCATAACTTTTTAAGTTAGCATTACGAATTTCTTTTATACAACCAACATCTACACTTCCAGTATCAAAAAAATGAGTATCCGGAGTTACTATTCCTTCATTCAAAGCTGCACCCATAATAAGTGGCTTGAATACAGAACCAGGCTCATAAGCTGTAAAAATAGAATGATTGTTATAAGCTTCTATACTTTCTACTTCATTATATTTATTCAAATCAAAATTAGGACTAGAACACATTGTTTTGATAGCACCTGTTTGAGGATCCATTATCACCAAAGCAGCTGTTTCAGCTTCATAATTTTTTCTGGACTCTTCCAAAATTTTACAAGCTTCAAATTGCAAAGTTCTGTCCAAAGTCAAAACCAAATCAACACCATCTTCAGCCAACTTCAATGAACGACCAGCCAAAGGAATCCAACTACCCTTCGCAGTTCTCACACCTTCCAAAAAACCTCCACTACCAGCTAGCTCTTTTTGCCAATAACCCTCTAGACCATAACGTCCAGTTTCTGTCCCATCGTCATTTTTACCAACAAAACCTATTACTTGTGAAGCCAAGTTTCCTTCAGGATAATATCTTTGAGGAAAACTAGAAAAAGCAATACTTGGTAAATTCAATTTTTTTATTTCCTCTACTTGTTCCTCTTCTAATTTATTTTCCAAAGGTTCATAAGGATCATTTTTTTTATTCAATTGTGCCAAAACTTTTTCTTTTCTTTCATCATCATAATGAAAAATTTCTGACAATTTTTCTACTACTTCTGATAGATTTGTGCCATCTTCTATTTTTCTATTATCTGAATACATAGTATACATGTCTCTATTGATAGCTATCGGAAAAAGCTCACCATTATTTTCAGATTGTAAATATATTTCACCACGCTCTGGTACTAAATTAGAATACATATCATGAGAACCAGAAGCCAAAGCTGTATAAAAACTATGTTGAACTATCATCAACAAAAAAAGACGAGCTACTACCAACAAAAATGCAATAAAAAATAAAAAAACAACCAAATTTATACGAAAATTTGGGTTATCATCTTTTGCAACTCTGCTTGATTTAGATTGATAATTTATAGACACAAAATTTAAAATTTTAAATTTTTAATTTTGAAATTTTAAATTGTTAATTAACCAAATCAACAAAATAAAAAATATTTTTGCTTTTAATAAGTTAAAAATAAAATATTTGTCAAAACTTATAAAAAATATAAATAATAAATCCTTAATTTAAAATTCAAAATTACTAAATTATTATATTTGCTTATGCTTCAACATGCGTTTTTCAGCTACTTCTTCACTCACAATGCCATCTTCTACCAAATCTTTCAAAGCATTTTCCATACTTTGCATACCATTTTTTGCACCAGTTTGAATCGCACTATAAATTTGAGCAATATTACTTTCTTTTATCATATTTGATACAGCTGAATTGTTGACCAATATTTCACGAGCAGCCACACGACCACCTTCGATTGTTGGCAAAAGTTGTTGAGTCACAATTACTCTAAGTACAGACGCAAGTTGAATCATCACTTGTTTTTGTTGTGGACCATCAAAAACATCTATTATACGTTCAATAGCTTCGGCAGCAGACCCAGCATGCAAAGTAGACAATACCAAATGGCCTGTTTCAGCTGCTGTCAAAGCAATTGAAATAGTTTCCAAATCGCGCATTTCACCTACCAAAATTACATTTGGATCTTGACGCAAAACATGTTTCAAAGCTGAAGCAAAAGAATTAGTATCAGTGCCAACTTCACGCTGTTCAATTAGACTTTTGTCATCAGCGAAAATAAATTCAATAGGATCTTCTATAGTAATAATATGTGATTTACGATTTTTGTTTATTTCATTTATCATCGAGGCTAATGTGGTAGACTTACCATGACCTGTAGGACCTACTATCAAAACAAGACCATCCATAAGATTAGTAGCCTCAAGCAATTGTTTTTCAAAACGCAAATCTTTTGGAGTTGGTATTTCTTTTGGAATGACACGAGCTGCCAAACCAACAGTGCCATTTTGACGATGAAGATTTATACGAAAACGCGTTTCATTCAATTCAAAACCAAAATCCAAATCCATATTATCTTCAAAATTTTTCTTTTTATCATTATCCAAAAGTGTCAAAACAGCTTTTTCTATTTCTTCTGTGGGTATAATTTCCTCTTCAATATTTTTCAAATTGCCTTCTATACGTAAAACTGGTTTTTCCCCTCCCACAAGATGCAAATCTGAAGCACCTGATTTCAATGCTAGCTCAAAGTATGATTTTATTGGTTTCATAAGTTTATTTAATTAGATTACTAAGTTTAATTTTACCATATCTAGCTACTATTGACAAAAGTCCTATTTTGTGCTATAGTACGATGTTTTAAGAAAGTCAAAAAAAACGCTTAAATACGTCTATTTTTAATCAAAAGTCTATGAAAATAGCAATGATCGGACAAAAAGGCATACCTGCAATCTATGGTGGCGTGGAAAAACACGTTCATGATCTTGCTATTCATTTAGCCCAAAATCATGACATCTACGTTTACAGTAGAAAATGGTACTCAAATAGCCAAAAATCACAATTTGAAGGCGTAAATATAATTTATACTCCTACCATACATACCAAACATTTAGATACTATTGTCCATACACTGACTTCTACTATTCATGCTATATTTCAAAAATATGACATTATTCATTATCATGGAGTAGGTCCATCTTTGTTATCTTGGATTCCACGTGTTTTTGCACCAAAAACCAAAATAGTAACTACTTTTCATTCCATTGATAGATACCATCAAAAATGGAACTTCTTTGCTAAAGTAATATTAAGATTAGGTGAAAAAACCGCTTGTACTTTTGCACAAAAAACTATTGCTGTATCAGAAAGTATCAAACAATATTGTCTAAATGAATTCAACAAAAACGTTAACTGCATTCCAAATGGTGTCAATGAAAAAACAAACGAAATATTTACAAACAAACTAACTCAATTCAATTTACAAAAAAATAATTATTTTATAATGGTTTCTCGTCTGGTACCTCACAAAGGAGCCCACATTTTGGTTGAAGCTTTTCAAAAATTAAAATCAGAAAATAAGGACAATGAAAATATTCAAAAAATAAAATTGGCCATAGTTGGCGGTTCAGCTTATACTGATAATTATATTAAAAAATTACATCTACAAGCTAGTAGTATAAATGATATATTATTTACTGATTTTCAAACAGGTGACGCTTTGGAACAATTGTATGCCAATGCAATAGCACTTGTACACCCTTCTCTAAATGAAGGTCTACCAATTACGGTATTACAAGCTATGAGCTATGGTGTACCAACACTAGTATCCAAAATCCCAGAACATCTAGAAATAATCAAAAATCCTGAAGTATTATTTCAAGAAAACAATGTAGAAGATTTAAAAAATATTTTATATAATTTTTTACAAAAAACAGAAGAAGAAAAACAACAAATAGGAAAAGAAAATTTAGAAATTATACAAAAATATTATAGTTGGCAAGTAGTGGTACCACAGATAGAAAAAGTGTACAAGATGTTGTTAAAAAAATAATAGCATAAAATATTTAAAAAAACGTCCTTAAAATCTAAGGACGTTTTTTATGTATGAAAAACTATTGGCTATGAACTAAGAACTCTGAACTATCAGAACGCTCCCTCACTCATCGTCACAATATCATCTTTGCCATCGAAGTCTACATCAAGAGCTCGTACATCAACACCAGGATTAGCTAAACTAGTATAAGCTGTGAATGCTTGATAAAGTAATTTACCAGACATATCAAAAACTCTTACCTCTGGTTTACCACCATTACCTCTACCAACAATTATTTCATCAGCACCTTCACCATCAAGATTTCCCGTAGATACATTGGCACCAAATTTGAAATTACTCTCAAAAGGAGTAAATTCTTTTTTTAATTTGAAATTTTGGTCAAAAATATAAATCTGAGTTTTGTCACCTCCCCTAGCTACAAGCAATTCATTTTGTCCATTGCCATCAACATCACCTACAGCCAGACTATAACCACCGGTATATTTGTTACCAAACGGATAAAAATCTAATTTGTTTTCTTCTCCATAAACACCATAAATTTTTATTGGTTGCGAAGAACCATTGCTAGGTGCGACAAAAATTTCAGACAAACCATCATTGTTCAAATCGCCCAAAGCAATATTTATTTGTCCTATATAATTAGCCGTAAAAGGATAAATCTTAAAAAGTTTCTGATCATCATCACGCCAAGCCTCTATTTTGTTGCCACTAGCCACAAACAAATCTTTTTCACTATTACCGTCCAAATCAATATAAGCTATTTTGTCACCACCTTTGTATTTTCCATCAAAAGAGAAAAAACCATTACGAATACGCAAAGCATCCGGACGGAAAAAACGCAAAAATGATCCATTGGTAAACAATACATTTTCTAATTTTTCAAAAGTCTTAAGTAAAATCACACCATCTTTGGATTCTACATTCACTTGACTGACAATAGAACCATCGTTTACTTTACTATCTTGTGTACCATGAATTTTTTCATACTCCCCACCCAATTCTACTTTTTGTATGCTATCAGTACTATTGACGACAGCAATTCCATTTTCAAAACTTCTTTGCCAAATATCTGGTTTGTAATCTGCATAATTACTTTTTGATTTAGAAACACTAATAGCATTACCCAAATTGACATCATACTCATCATACCACCAAGTCTGTCCATGATTAGTATCACCATGATCATAAGAAAAATAAGCATTTTCCAAAAGTGAACTAGCCAAACCAAAACGCATATCTTGGTAATCTTCTTGACCAGTATTGTTACTATTACTATTCAAAATAGTAATGTTTGGTTTTTTATTATTATTTTTAATAAATTTTAGATTATTCATCACAGTACTCCAACTACCATTTCCTTCCCAAGGTGTTGGAAAAGTCTCAAACATACGACCATGCACAAAAGATTGAAAAGCCACATGAGAACTACCATTGGTAATAATATATTTAGTCTGCAAATTATCATGCGCGTATTTGAGTAAATATTGTGTTCTCTCTCGCCAAATTTTATCAGCTTCGCTCGCACTATCTTTGCTTCCATTATTATCTATATCAATATTACCATTATTGATCCAAGAAATATTTTCTGAAACCATATCAAAAAATATACCATCCACACCATAAAGCGACGTAATATATTTATTGGCAAAATCAACTAAATAACGACTCCAATCATTATCCATATTGATATTATAAATACCTGGCCAAGCAGATATTTTGTTTCTGCTTGTATCACGCAACCACCACGAATCTTCCACTTGCATATTTCTAAACAAAATATCAGAAGTCCAATACTGATAATTATAACTCTGCGATGGCAAATAAGCCAAAATAATAATATCTGGATTTAAACTTTTCAATTGAATAATTACATCTGGATGAGCAACTATTTGAGTAGCTACTAAAATAAGCAAATCATTCTTAGCTAATTTGCTTATAAACACACTATCATTTTTTAAAACATCCAAATAATAATTCGCCAAAAAAGGAGCCTCTTGAGCTTGACTAGTCTGTAGCCAAACAAAAGATAAACTTACAATAAGTGTAAAAATTAATATTTTATTTACAAACTTCGTCATAAATTACCAGCAATTTTTTTAAATACTTTTCTTCACTATGCTTTTCCAAAACTTGTTGTTTTAGAAGTTTAACAGTTTTTTCTTGATTTTTCAAATCATGATATTTTTTATCTATTAATTCTGCTAATTTGGAAGAATCACCTACAGGAAATAAACAATCAGCAAATACTGACTCAGAAATTGCACCTATATCACTAGCCAATACTAATTTGCTTGATTGATAAGCTTCTAAGATACTCAAACCAGAAACTTCATACCATATAGAAGGAACTACCACCAAACGGCTAGCCTTTATTAAATCTGTAAGTTCTCTACCCTGCTTATAACCTAGCAAACTGATATTATTAATTTTTTCTTCACTAATACGTTTTTCCAAATGTTCTTGCAAAGGACCAGAACCAACAATATTAACTTTTATATCAGGAATTTTTTTGGCAGCCTCGAGCAAAACATTCAAACCTTTTTCTTCTGAAAGTCTACCAAAAAACAAAACACCATCGCTATTTTTTGGTAAAATATAATTATTTGAAAAGTTAACAGGATTTGGCAAAACTACAATTTTATTTTTATTCAAACCATATTGTATATGTTTTTTAGCAACAAATTCACTAGGAGCCAAATACTTGTCTACAACATTATTTAAATTTTTAAATTTACGAAAATAATATTCTAACGTAGCTAAAATACTATTAGTTTCATTTCCCAGACAATTATTTAATACACATTTATAAGCGCCATTACCGGCAATACTTTCATCAACAGAACCGTGATGAAACAAATTATAATTTGGACTAATCATTTTGTAATCATGCAAAGTCATTACTGCCGGAATATTTTTTTGTTTGACAACATCTAACAAAGAAAAAGATAACTGATGATAAATATTGTGAAAATGAACAACATCTGGTTTGAAATCTTCAACTAGTTTGGCAAATTTATTTTTAGCATCTCTATTATAAATACTTTTAAAAGCTAAACTTACTTTTTTGAAACCTTTGGTATTTGTATAATCAACATTATCAATAAAATATTTATTTTCCAAAATATTTTTTGGATGCTTCATACCAAAAATTTCTACTTCATGACCATTTTTTTCCAAAATATCTTTGGTCGCAAAAACCACGCGTTCTGCCCCACCGCGGATATACCAGTATTTGTTTACGAGAAGTATTTTCATAATTTTAAAAAATAATGAACAATAGCTAGACTACAACTAATGATGACTATAAGGTAACTAGTTATCGGTAAGTTATTGACTCATTACCGTATAATTATTTAGATCGGACAATAACTAAACAATAATTAAACTATAATTAGGCAATAACTAAACCATAACTATACAATAATGAAACTACAAATCCCTCATCCCACCAATTTTATTTTGAACAATCCACTTTATTACTTTGTGTGGATTTTTTCTAATAGCAGTACGCGCAGTACAAATCATCCAAGCAGGTCTACCAATAGTACGTACCTTTTCACGAGCATCTTCAGCTGTTTTACTAGACCAAACATCATTCCACTTGTCATAATTTTGGATATTACCCATTGGAAAATTATGGACAACAGAAGGATAAACTACACCACGTGGATCAAGATAAAAAAATTTGTTCCCCGGATCATTATTCAAAATCTGAGTTTTTTCAATACTAAATTTGTAAAGTCCGTGCGCAAAAAAAGCTCTCACCCATTTTTTTGGATGCCAAGATTTTAATTCCCCATTGATAAGATGAATATATTGTTTTTTTAGTTCGTCTAAATTTGGTTTGTTGTCATCATTATTACTACCACCAAAATAATGCTCAGAACTTTGTGCAAAAGCATGAGTAAACTGGATACCGCGTTTTCTAGTTTCGTCATACACTTTGGAAAAATCTTGAATATTTTGTGGCAAAATTGTAAAAGCTAGACGCAAATTTTTCATACCCAATTTTTGTAATCTATCTAGTGTTTCCATGTCTTTGTCCCAAGCATGTGGAATTTTGCGGATTTGTTCGTGCATATCACCATAGCCATCTACTGAAATAGCAATTCCAATATCTGGCTTGATTTTGAGAATTTCTTTCATCTGCTTTTCAATAAGTTCTGGCATAAAGCCATTGGTAGAAATTACTATCCTAGCTTTTGGAGCAGCTTTCTTGACTGTCGCAATTATTTCTACAATGTCAGCACGCAAAAAAGGCTCACCACCTGAAATATTGATATCACGGAGTGAACTTGGTAACTTTTTGTATTCCGCTACTGGTAATTCAGGAAAATCTTTTATCTTCCAAATATCACACATCACACAACGTGAGTTGCATTTGTAAGTTATTCCCAAAACGCAATCTATGGGATTTTGAATTTTTGATTTCAACATATATTATAAAATTAAGGTAAGTGTAGTAACTTGAGGTAATAAGAAGTAACTTAAGGTAACTAAAGGTAACTTGGTTAGTTACTTCTAGTTACTTTTTGTTACTATATAGTTATACTATTAAGTTTAAGGTATTCGTAACTAAACGTAACGAAAGATAGTTTGAATAGTTACTTCTAGTTACTCTTAGTTACTATACAATTAAACTGCATAATAAAATCGAACAGTAACTAGAGGTAACTACTGGTAACTAATTTTTATCAATGTTCTTATTTTCATAAGTACGTTTTATCATTTTATTTAGTTCCATATTACAATGATTAGCTTTATTGAAATAATTATCAAAAATTTCTTTATCAACTAATTTTCTTTTATATAATAACAACATCCAATGTTTGCCTTCCAACAACGAACCTCTCGCATTATAATAAAATTTGTTTTTATCAGCATAATGATATCTACCATAACCTTCAGCAATATTTGCACCGTGTGAATCTGTCGCCCTCACAAATTGATCACCAATAACTTTTTTAGTTTGCCAATCAAATTTTTCATAAATCTCCCAAGCAATATCACATAGTTCAATTGCAACTTGATACAAATGTAATTTGTTTAATGGTACATAATTGCTTCCCTCCATAATATTTTTGTTTACATTGTTAGTTACTTTCAGTTACTTCATTTACCTTTGCTTTGTAGTTTAAATAAATAGTAAATAAATGTAACTAGAGGTAACTGAAAAAAAATTTTCTAGTTACTTTCAGTTACTTTTAGTTACTTTTAGTTACTACTTAGTTTTATTATGTAGTTTAACTGTATAGTAACTAAGAGTAACTAATAGTAACTAAATATAATTTTGTTAGTTACTTCAAATTACTCTCATTTACTTTTAATTACGTCTTTCATAATATTCTTGTTTTCACGTAAAACGTCCCCACCACTCCAACGGTTATCCAATAATAAAACATCAGCGTCCTAAATTCAAAATATGGTCCAAAAAATCCAATCGCCATAATTCCCACAGTAAGACCAATCAAGCCTTCAGCTAAATTTTTTTCAAAATCATTATCCGCTTTTTCTCGCACAAATAGAGACATTTTTATTACCGTCACAAAAATCATTATCCAAACTAGCAATCCTATAGTACCAAATTCACCCCAAATACTCATCCAATTGTTGTCTATTTGTCCGTAAATATTTTGAATACCAAAAGGTAAATGTAAGCGGTCATACATGTCGGTATGCAAAAGTGCGGCCGCTACTCCCCCACCATATTGTCCAGGTCCCACACCAAACAAAGGATATTGTCTCACGACTTGAAGTGGTGTATTGATAATAAAAAATATTCTGCCATAACCATCATAACTATCACGCAAACCTTGCGGACTAAAAGATTCAAAAACACGTTCCCCCAAACTCTGATTTGGTTTATCACTAATAGCTAAAATATTTTGATTACTTATCGCAAAACTAATTAAATAAATAACAAAGATACTCAAAAAAATAAATAATCCCCATAAAAATTTTTTGCTTTTATACAAAAATAGACCAATAGTTGAAACACCCAAAAAAGCCGCAATCCAACTAGCACGTGATTTGGTAAGATACAAAACAAAAACAGCAAAAATAAGCAAAATATAATACCAAAATTTATTTTTTAAGATTTTGTTATCAAACACAAAAGTAAATAACAAGATGATCCCCAAAGCTACGAAACTACCCAATTGATCATATCTACCCAAAGTAGCAAATACCCTACTACCCTGCGTCCAAAATTGTTCTATACCACCCAAAGTAGCCATATTCGCTACTGTCACAGTACGAGAAGAAAATAAATAAGCATCCAAATATCCACCGGACAAATATTGCACAAGCCCCAAAAATACTTCCAAAATAAAAATAATTATACCAACTCTCAAAATGTTTTTGATAACAGGCAAATCATAATTCATCCAAAGAATTACAAAGATTATAAGGACAAAACGCAAAATTTGACGCAGACCAAGCGTCCAAATCCAAGGACTATAAAAATTGAGTAACAAAGAAACAACAGCCACAGCTAAAAAAGCCATCAACCATTTACTCATTGGTTGCTTAGGTAAAAATTTGTGTTCTCTGATAATAAATGAAAGCCAAGTCCCAAAAACCAAACCGTACATAATAATCTCTGGAATATATTTGACCTGAGCATAATAATCTAACGGCGTGTACATGAGTATCAGACTCTCAAGAGGAAACCAAATCAACAAAAGATAGATAATCCATTCACTTTTTTTCAGACGAAATAACAACAAAAAAGCCAAGACAAAAATCAAGACTAATAAAAAAAGACCGAAAAAATTGTTGGGTAAATATAACAAAATAGTGTCTAACATAGTGCTTAAATATTATCATATTTTCGGGAATAAAACAAACGACACTTTAGTAAATAATATTCGTTAATATTGGTAATAATATTTTTCAATAACAAAACAATAATGAATCAATAACTTATCAATAACTGGTGACCTTATTTTATTGTTAGTTATCGTTAGTTATTGTCTAGTTATTGTCTCATTACCGTTAGTTATCACCTCGTTATCGTCTCATTTTTTTCAATCAAAAAATCACCACTTCAATGGTGATCTTTCATTTCAAATGAGTACCTCTATCCTCTAACAAATTAATCAATCACATCCGTGTAATCTTTTTACAATCTATGTAATCAGTGTTAAAGAAGAAAGGTGCTCGGCTCTCGTTCTTCCAGAAGAGAGCCGTTTGTATTCGTCGCCAGGGGCGCAGACATGAAGCCAGCGCGCTAGCGAACCCCTGAACTTTCACCCCGGAGTGGGGATCTTTTCCGCTTGTGGCGGACGGAGGAATCAGGATGATCCCCCGGGCTTGTTGCTCGAAATCAACTAACGGCTACCCCCGCCGGCCATAGCCAGTGGCCGACGGGGGTGACGAACGGCGTAACAACGGGCTCTGCTCAGAGGCAGTACGTCCCGCCGTCACGACAGCCCCACGCATCTCCCGTGCTCTCGTCGTACACGACCACCCCAGCGAAGAAGCTGACGGTGGCCACGTTCTTGCCAGAGACTCCGCAGACGGCCAGTTTCCAGGCCGCGTTGGAGTTGTTCTGACACGAGCTCACGCCTGGCCCGCAGACGACGGAGTTTCCCCCGCCATCGTAGCAAGCCGAACCCGGCAAGGTGAGGCATTGGTTCCAGAGGGCTGGGCCCTCCGTCCAAGGCGTCATGCCGGGGAGACACGCCGACAACGTCGATTCCTGGCACGCCTCTGCGGTCGTGCAACCGGGATCGGCGCAGTCGATGAGGCTGTCGTTGTCGTTGTCGATGCCGTCCGAGCAGTCGGCCGTGCCCTCATCACTAGGGGCCTGGCCGTCACAGACTCCGTCGCCGTCCACGTCGAGACAAGTCCCGCAGAAGTTGGTAACGCAGCCGTACTGCTCGGAACCGTTCCACCAGA
Organism: Candidatus Magasanikiibacteriota bacterium; assembly: GCA_041674805.1. GTDB lineage: Bacteria > Patescibacteriota > Patescibacteriia > Magasanikbacterales > UBA922 > UBA1557. Next base: position 474,183 of record JBAYVA010000001.1, read on the forward strand.
AGTCGACGGCGCAGTGGCCACCGACCTCGATACTCGAGTCACAGTACTGGTGCGCAGCGCATGCGCTGTCACCCGTACAGGTTGTGTTGTCATCCACGAAGGTCTCAGCCATGAAGCCGAAGCCATCCGCGAACGAGTCACAATCCGCGTCATACGAGCAGGTGGGGGTTTCCCACTGCCCGTCGATGCAGAACTCGAGGGTGGTCTGGTTGTAGATTCCGTTCACACACACATCGGGGTCCGAGCAGACCCCGTAGTTGCCCCAGTGACCATTCTGGCAGATGCGGGTTTCGAAGCCCGCGCCATTCAGGCCGCACGAACGCGAGTTGGTCGAACCATCCAAGCATTCGTCCGGATCGGAGCA